>CAXTJZ010000345.1:0-2002 GCA_964244695.1 uncultured Acetobacteraceae bacterium | reverse complement strand
GCGCGCTTAGAGCGTGACCGGATCAGCTTGGAGCGTATCCTGAGTTGACGAGGTAATTGGCGCACTCCTGGGGGCTGAAGCGATCGAGGAGTTGGCCGATGCGTCGCCAGACGGTCTCGACGCAGCGCTCGTCGGCCTTCCGGAGCAGGGTCTTCAGCTTGGAGAAGACCTGCTCGATGGGGATGAGGTCGGGGCTGTAGGGCGGCAGGAACAGCAGGTGGGCGCGGGCTTTTCGGATCGCCTGGCGCACGGCGCGGCCCTTGTGGCTGCCGAGGTTGTCCATGACCACCACGTCGCCGGGCTTGAGCGTGGGGACCAGCGCCTGCTCGACATAGGCCAGGAACCACTCGCCATTGATCGGCTGGTCCAGCACGAGGGGCGCTGTGATCGCATCGCAGCGCAGCGCGGCGATGAAGGTCAGAGTCTTCCACCGGCCGTGCGGGACCTTGGCCACCAGGCGCTCGCCTCGCAGGCAGCGGCCATGGGTGCGGGTCATGTTGGTCTTGGCCCAGGTCTCGTCGATGAACACGAGCCGTGAAGGATCAAGCCTATTCCGCCAGCGTCGCCAGCGCGCCCGCTTCCTCGCCACGTCCGGCCGATCCTGCTCGGCGGCGTGCAGGCTTTTTTTTGAAGGTGCGGCCCTCGCGCAAGTAGAAGCGCCACACCGCGTCATAGCTCACCTTGACCCCGCGCCCGGCCAGCTCCGCCTGGATCGCCCTCAGCGTCAGGTCTGGCTTCTCCTCGATCCGCGCCAGCAGCCAGTCGCGCTCGCCTGCCAGCACCGCACGCCGTACGCCCCCCATCGGCCGAGCCGCAGCGCTGCCTGTCGTGCGAAGCTGGCGCGACCACCGAACCGCCGTCGCCACACCCACTCCAAACCGCGACGCCGCCTGCCGGCACGTCCCCCCAGACCCCACAAACTTCGCAACCCGCTCCCGCAGGTCCAACGAATAAGCACGCGCCATCAAAGGCTGGCCTCCCATCCAGCCTCAGCCTTGAATCATGATCCGCCGCCAAGCGGAATCCCGAGTCAGCGTGGTCCGGTCGCGCTCTAGTCGACATGCCGCTTGCTCCAGCATCGCGCCATTAAGGGCCGCCCCTAGCCTGATCGAGGCGGCAAATCTCCACAGGGAAGGGCAGAGCGGAAGTCACGACGGCGCCGTAGAGCGGTCTCTCGACGATGGCTGCGTTCAGGAGGTGGGATGGCGGCGGAGGTCCAACCCAAACGGCCTCTAGTTTTTCCCGAGACGGTTCGTAGCGAGTGCTCACAACATGCGTCGACAGCTCAAAGACATCGGTTCGTGGCAAGCGTGCGGGCGCTCGCTGCGGCGAAGATAAACGCCCGCTGACTCCACCCTGAGGCTGCCCTTCAGCATGGCTGCGCGATTGTGGCTTGCACCAAGGGGAAACGCCATGATCGTCCAACGTCTCGCTTGTGGGCTTCTCTGCGCCGCCGCGCCGATGATCGCCGCCGCGCAGCCTCCTGTAGTCGACGCGCTATCGCAGTGGCGGCCTGGCGTGCGCGGTGACCTCGCCTTCCAGACCAGCGCCTTCCTGCGCTCCACGGCCTACGCCAAGCCTGACAAAACCGCCGATCAGGTGGCGCCGGATGGCGCCTACGGTCCGCTGAACCAGGGCTGGGAGCAGGGGTCGAAGGACCATTGGTTGATCGAAGAGCAGCGCTACGCCATCGACGCGGTGATCGCTGGTATCACCTATCACCGTCAGGATCTGATCAGCCGTGGCGAGGCCATCTTCGATTGGGGGTTCCGGCAGGAGCGACCCGACGGGTCCTTCGAATGCCCCGACCGCTTCCACAGCATGAGCTTCTTCGCGGAGGCCGCCGCGCACGCCGCCCTTCTTCTGCAGGCCTCCGCCATGGCGGCGCAGAACCAGGGGTGGGTCACGGAGGTGGCGCCGAAGCTGCGCCTCGCCGCCTACTGGATGCTGGCGCGGCAGAACGCAGGTCCCGGCCACGCGCACGAGGCGCCCTACACCCACC
>CAXTJZ010000344.1:0-2006 GCA_964244695.1 uncultured Acetobacteraceae bacterium | reverse complement strand
GTATCGGGGTGAGCGTCCGGCTGACGTAATCGTGCCAGCGTTCGCCGTTGAACACATCAAAACGATTTTCCTTGACGGCTTGCAGTGTGAGGCGGGCGATTTCCGAAGGCGGCACGCCGGCGAACTGGAACTGCTCGCTGCCGCGCACGAAATCCTGCTGGGCGAACTCGCGGTCGCTCCAGGGCTGATCGCCTTGCGGACGATTGCGCCAGGACTTGTTTATCGCGGTATCGACCATGCCGGGGCAGACGACGCTGACGCCTATCTGCGTGGCGAACGCGATCATCTTGCTGTACAGCGCCTGGCTGATCGAGAGCACCGCAGCCTTGGTGGAGCAGTAAGGCGCATGGTCGCCGGTCCCGTTGAAGGCGGCGAGCGAGGCGGTGTTGACGATGTGGGCTTCCTCTCGCTGGTCCATCAGGATCGGTACGAACGGCTACCATAACCAGCCCGGCAAGACGGCGGAGGCGGAGTGGCACAGCCCGCAGGGCGACCGCTACATACGCACCGGCGACATAGGATTTTTCGACGCGGACGGCTTCTTCACGCTAATCGGCCGCAAGAAGGACATGATTATTTCAGGCGGCATCAACATCTATCCCATCGATCTGGAAACGGTATTGAAGCAGCACCCGGCTGTGCGCGAGGCGGCGGTGATAGGCGCGCCGTCCCGCAGCTGGGGCGAGACGCCGGTGGGGTTCGTCACGGTGCTGTCCGGTCCTGGCGTGTCGGGGATTGAGCTGCGCGACTGGGCGAATGGACGGCTCGGCAAGATGCAGCGCCTGGCCGATGTGCGCGTGGTGGACGAACTGCCGCGCAGCGCTACCGGCAAGATACTCATGCGGGAGTTGTAGTTGTGGCGCGCGGCGGCGCCTGTGGCTTAGGCAAGGCCTTCTTTTTCGGGAAAAAGAAGGAAAAAGCTTTTGCTCCGCTGTCGCGGGAACGTTGACGCGCGCGCTTCGATGACGCGCACGCGAACGTACAAAAGTTTTTTGGTTCTTTTTTCAAAAAGAAATGCTTCCTTGCTTAACTCGCCTTCTCCAGCTCCGTCTTCCCCTGCGCCCAGGAACTCTCCGGCACGATGGCGCCATCCGGCGCACCGATCTCCGGCAAGCGCGCCGCCACCTGCTCGGCCGCGTCCTCGCACTCCCCCACATGTATGCCGCGCGTCAGGGTGACATGCGCCTGCTCGAAGCTGCCGGCGCCGGCGCACAGGATTGTGCGGGTAGGCGCGTCCTCCGAAACGAGCGCCAGCAAGCCGGGGCTGACGGAAGACGGCGTCAGCTTGGCGATCACGTCCGCCGGCAGCAGTCCCTCCATCATGCGCGTGGCGGCCGTGGGTGCCAGGCAGTTCACCCGTATGTTGTTCTTCTGGCCTTCTATGGCGAGCGTCTGCATCAGCCCCACCAGCGCCATCTTCGCGGCCCCGTAATTGGCCTGGCCGAAATTGCCGTACAGCCCGGAAGACGATGTCGTCATCACGATCCTTCCGTAGTTCTGCGCGCGCATGATCTCCCATACCGCCTTCGTGCAATACGCCGCCCCCATCAGGTGCACGTCGATCACCAGGCGGAAATCGGCCATGTCCATCTTGCTGAACGATTTGTCGCGCAGGATGCCGGCGTTGTTGACCAGTATGTCCACCCGGCCCCAGCGTTGCATGGCCGCTTCCACCATGGCTTCCACCTGGCCCTGCTCGGCCACCGACGCGCCGTTGGCGATCGCCTCGCCGCCGGCTGCGATGATCTCGTTCGCCACGCTTTCGGCGGCCGAGAGCGAGCCGCCGGTGCCGCTGACCGCGCCGCCAAGGTCGTTCACCACGATCCTGGCGCCACGCCTGGCGAGCAGCAGCGCATGCGCGCGGCCTAGGCCGCCGCCGGCGCCTGTGACGATAGCTACGCGGTTTTTCAGGTCGATCGTCATGTGTGGTTTTGTCCTGGCGGTGTGGAGGAAGGAAGGCCTTCTTTTTCGAGAAAAAGAAGCAAAAAGCTTTTGCGAGCGCTGTC
>CAXTJZ010000343.1:0-2124 GCA_964244695.1 uncultured Acetobacteraceae bacterium | reverse complement strand
TGATCCAGCCGTCGCCGGCGGCGGTGCTTTTGGCGCGGTAGTCCTTCCAGCTGAAGGTCACGCTCCGCTCGTCGAGCGCGATCAGGCGGCTGTTGGAGATCGCCACGCGATGTGTGTAGCGCGCGAGATAGGCCAGCACGGCGGCTGGGCCGCCGAATGGACGCTTGGCGAAGACGACCCATTCGCAGCGTCGCAGCGGGGCCAGGTGGTCCTTGAACGCAACGGGGTCGGCGAGCTGAGCGAGGTCGCCGAAGAAGCCGAGGTCGCCCTTGGCGTGGGCTGCGGCCAGCCTCTCCAGGGACAGCCGCCGGAACAGCCGTGAGAGCACGCGCACCGGCAGAAAGAACTTCGGCCGGCACGCGACCCAGCTCTGGCCGTCTGCCGACAGGCCGCCGCCGGGAACGATGCAGTGGAGGTGGGGATGGTGCGTCATGGCCGAGCCCCAGGTGTGCAGCACCGCGGTGAGCCCGATCCTGGCGCCGAGATGCTTGGGGTCGGCGGCGATGGTCAGCAGGGTCTGGGACGCCGCCTTGAACAGCGCGTCGTAGACCACGGCCTTGTTCTGGTAGGCGATCAGACCCAGCGCGGCCGGCAGGGTGAAGACCACATGGTAGTAGGGCGTGGGCAGCAGGTCCGCCTCCCGCTCGGCCAGCCACGCCTGGGCGGCGGTCCCCTGACATTTTGGGCAGTGGCGGTTGCGGCACGAGTTGTAGGCGACCGCGGTGTGGGCGCAGTCGTCGCAACGCGAGACATGGCCGCCCATGACCGCGGTGCGGCAGTCCGAGATGGCGGAGATGACCTTGAGCTGGCCAAGGCTCAGATGGCCTGCATGGGCCCGCCGGAAAGCCTCGCCATGGCGGTGCAGGACATCGGCCACCTCCAGGGATGGCCGCGACACGGGCGTCGACGGCTCAGGCCGGCGGCGGCGGCTTCAGCAGCGACAACGGGCTCTGCACCTGCCCGATCGTCTTGAGCGCCACGCGCGTATAGATCGCGGTCGTGTCGAGCTTCTTGTGGCCGAGCAGGACCTGGATGACGCGGATGTCGGTCTTGCGCTCCAGCAGGTGGGTGGCGAAGCTGTGGCGCAGGGTGTGCAGCGAGACGCGCTTGTCCAGCGCCGCGGTCGTCGCCGCCGCATGGCAGGCGCGGTTCAGCTGACGGGTGGTGATCGGCTGGCCAGGGTCGCGATCAGGGAACAGCCAGCCCCGCGGCTTGGCGGTCCGCCACCACACGCGCAGCAGGTCCAGCAGATCAGGCGAAAGCATGACGTAGCGGTCCTTGCGGCGCTTGCCCTGCTCCACCCGGATCAGCATGCGTGCGCTGTCGATGTCGCCGATCTTCAGGTGGACGATCTCCGAGGCCCGCAGCCCGCCCCCATAGGCCACGCTCAGCGCCGCCTTGGTCTTCAGGCTCGGCGCGCATTGCAGCAGCAACGCCACCTCCTCGGGGCTGAGCACGACCGGCAGCCGATCGGGCTCGGCTACATTGGCCAGGCGTTCGCCGAAGCCGGGTCGAGACAGCGTGACCTTGTAGAAGAAACGCAGGGCCGAGACCGCAGCGTTCATCTTGGAGGGCGAGGCGCCCAGCGACGCCAGGTGAAGTTGATAGCGCCTCAGGTCTTCCACTTGCGCCAACCCCGGCGATCTCCCAAGGAAGGCGGTGAAGTCCCGAACAACCCGCACATAGTCGGGCTGGGTCTTGGAGCCGAAATGGCGGAAGGTCATGTCCTCGATCATGCGAAGACGCAGCGGACTGACGGGTTCGGTGGACATGAAAGTCTCCTGTCTGAAGGTGGGCGAACCCACGATCTTCAGACAGGACGGGCCAAACTCACCGCCTATACACCGAGCACCCGTCGTGACGCAGCCCACCCATGCCGCGGGAGCGGCTTAGTCCATGGGCGCCAATCGGACTTGCGGGCTTGGCCGCACGGCGGACATCGCCGGAGCTGCTAAGGCAGCTCGAGTTCAGCTACCGTGCGTTCTGCGGCGCTTCTGGCGCTGTAAGTGTCTTCGCGCGCGTCTTCGTCTGGGCATGCAGACAGTCGACATATTCAAAGCCTTCCAGTGGCGCGCTTAGAGCGTGACCGGATCAGCTTGGAGCGTATCCTGAGTTGACGAGGTA
>CAXTJZ010000342.1:0-2166 GCA_964244695.1 uncultured Acetobacteraceae bacterium | reverse complement strand
GGCGTGCACCGAAGCCGGGACGCGGAGGAAAGCCGGGGCGTCCGCCGGGACCCCCGGGACCGCCAGGGCCGCCTGGACCTCCGGGAAAAGTGCGGGTCGGGTGCATGGGCCGGCGTGCGCCGGGAGCCAGCGGCCGTGACCCTGGAAGACCAGGAGCGCCAGGGCCTCCGGGACCACCCGGTCCGCCAGAACCACCCGGTCCCGCAGGGCGCGGGCGCTCGAAGATGGGCCTGCGGGCGGCGTTGGCCGCTCCGGGCGCGGCGGTGTAGGTCGGCCGCGGGCCAGTTTGCGGCATCACTACGCGGCGCACGGGAGGCGCCGGTGCGGCGGCCACTGGAGCCGGCGCGGTTTCCGCAGCCGTGGGGGATGGTGGCGCTGCAGGTGCGGCAGCTATGGTGGCCGAGGCGGCCTGTGGGGCTGGCGCTGCTGGCGGGGTCGCGGGCGCTGCTGCGGGAACGGCTGCTCCCGCCGAGGAAGCCTGAACGGGCGCTGTCGGGCGAAGCACGGGTTGTGCGCCTGCCGCTGTGCCCGAAGGCGTAACCTGCGCCGGAGGACGTGCCACCACCGCCCCTGGAACCGGGCGGCTGGCGATTGCCGGCGCCGGCATGATGACGTTGGGCGCCTGCCGCGGCTGCGGCATAACCACCCGTCGCGCAGGAACTGCGGGCGGCGGTGGTGCGCTGACCGCAGCGGGAGCAACAGGGGAGGCGATCGCCGGGGCAGGGCTTGGAGGAGCAGCGATCGCCGGCGCAACGCTGGCCGGTGGCGCGACCTGTGTGGCAGGGCGCGGTGCGGAAGCCACCGCCGCAGAAGGCGCCGGACTTACGACCACGGGCGCGACCACGGGCGCTGCAGGGCGCGCCGGCGCGACAGTGTACACAGGCCGGGGACCGGTGGATGGGGTGACCGTGACCGACGTCCTCGCGACGCTGACCGACGGCGGGGCCATACCGGGACGCGCGGGCGCGGAGTTTGCCGAGACCACAGCCGGGGTCGCCGGTGCGTTCGCAGGAGGCCTGGCCGAAGCAGGCGCAACAGTGACCGGGGGACGGGGCGGCGGCGTGGACCGGGCTACGGCTTCGGCCTGCTTGCGCTCCAGGATCGCCTTCAAGGCGTCCCCAGGCTTGGACACGTGCGACAGATTGAAACCCTGCCGGGGTTCCGCGGAGGCGGAACGCGCTCCGGAGCCCGCAGGACGGCTACCGCGGTTGACGTACCCGCGTACCTTTTCCGCTTCATCTTCCTCGATGGAGCTGGAATGCGTCTTTTTTTCGGCGACGCCTACCGCGGTCAGAGCATCCAGAATGGTTTTGCTCTTTACTTCTAGCTCTCTTGCCAGATCGTTAATACGAACTTTGCTCATCCGGTCCTTTTCCAAAAAACTCCCCTTCGCGTCCTAGCTGGTCATAGCAGCCCCATTCGTTATCGGGATAGAGGTTGGTGCAAGGGTATTATCCCCTGAATTGAGAAATTTAGCAGCCCTTCTCCGATGGGCCTGGTGAAGACACCGGAGAAGGGCCCGTGCGGCCAAGAATCTGTGCAGCCGGGAAGGGCGAAATCAGCTCTACCCGCGATCGTGGTCGTCGGAGTCGATACCCTCGTCCGACGAGTTCTGCGCTTGCTCGACGAGTTGGTCCATCGTGTCGTTGTCCAGCTCGATGCTGGATTCCCGTGCGTCTGCGGCGTCATTGGCGTCGTTGTCGGACAGGGCGTCTTCTGCAGCGGCCAGATCTTCGACGGAAAACTCGTCCACTTCCTCGACGCCTCCGGCAGCCGCAGCCTGTTCTGCCAGGATTTCTTCCGGCGTTCTTGTCATCGAATGCACCTCATCTTCCCCTTCATCTGATGCGGGCGCGGCAGCTACCGCTTCTTCGCCGCGCTCCAGAACAGGCTCGGGCGCAGGCAGGTCCCCGGGCCTGGCTTCCCCTTCTTCGTAGTGGCCGAAGTAGTGCCGAACGGCTGTGGCGATGCGTTCGACTGAGCGCTCGCCGATTCCCGGCACCTCGCCCAGTTCTTCTTCGGTCATATCGGCAAGCTGCTCCACTGTAGTGATGCCGGCGGCGATAAGCTTTTCGAGAACAGTTTCCCCAAGCTCGGTGACCTGCTCGATGGGGGTCTGCGGCGCGCCCTGCATGGCCTGCATCTGCTGCTCGACCTCCTGGCGCT
>CAXTJZ010000341.1:0-2218 GCA_964244695.1 uncultured Acetobacteraceae bacterium | reverse complement strand
TCCCAGACGCGGACAGGGTTGGTGCGCCCGCACCGCCGATCCATGCACCACGCTCGCCGTGTGCGGGTCGGGTTTTCCCGGCCCGATCCGTCCCGCATTCAGCCAAACAGCCGCTTCATCGCGCGCGAGATGCCGGACATCGGGATTTCAGGCATATACGAGTGCGCATCGTCAATAAAACGACCAGCTCCGCGGCGGCCCGCCTTGGCGACCTCGGCCAAGTCGACGTCGGGCACCTGGGAACGTAAATTGTCCGTCACCTGCCCTGCATAGCGGCGGCCGCGGCGGGCAACATCGGCGGCGTCCACCTCCGGCAGGCGAGCGCCCGCCCGCCGTGCGACCTGGCGCGCGTAGCCGATACCCTGATCGAGATACTCGCGTCCCTGTTCGAGCCTTTGGCGCCCGTGTTCATACAGATGGTCGCGCCCCTGGCCGAGATACTCCCGGCCGCGGTCCAAGCGCTCCGACAAAGGAGGGTCCTGCTCGATGACGACTTGGTCGCGCCACGGAGAGATCAGGCGAGTACCTAAATCGGTCACGATGCCGAACAGGGTATGGGCGGCCGCGCCGCGGGCGTGGTCCCGGACCGGATAGTTCAACGGATTGCCCGCCGTACCCATGACGGTGTTGCCGAACTCGTCCTGCAAGATGAACGTCGCTATGCCGAACAGTGCGCCCCGTCCGGTGCTGACACCCGGCGCCATGCCGCGCAGAAAGCCATACAGCGCACCCATGCCGGCGGCGATACCATAGTGGATCGTGTGCCCGGCCGGATTGTTCTTCGGATCACCCACGTCCACTCCGACCGCATCCGCTGCACGCTTGGCCAGCACGTGCGCGGGGTCCACGCCGCCGGGCCGGGCTGCCTCCGTCTTGCGGGCGCCTTCCGGCCCGCCCGCGCGATAGATCGCCTGATCGAGCTTGTCCGCGACCCAAATGGCCGCGGCGCCGGCGATCGCGCCCGCAAGGATGTCGCGGCCCACGCCGCCCGACGTGTATCGTCCCATTGTCTGCTCCCGTTGTCAGTCGTGGAGAGAACCGGGCGCGGTCCTGGGGGTTCCCCGCAGCGCGGAGGTACGGGCGGTCGCAGTTCGGCGAGCGGCGAAGGTGGCAGCGTCGGTGGCAGACGGGGCAGGCTGCAACGGAGGCGGCGTGGCGGGACGGCTTCGGAACACGTCACCATCCCACGTAGCCACTGCTGGTGACGTTGGTGCGTATTTCGAAGCATGTAGGTTTTGGCTGCGCAGGTAGCGGGCGTATGGCTCCCTCGTTCTCCGGATGGCTGACGCCCTGCAAGGCCAGTGAGGCGCGCCGCCACAAGATCTCACGGGCGCGCTACAAGGTCGCCAGCTGGCCGGAGCACGACAAGGCGCTTCAATAGCGCGGCAGCCTGACGGTCTGGGTCACGCCCGAGGCATTAGCGGCCTGGCATCCGCCCCACACGGGCCAGCGCGGTCGCCCGTGTGACTATGCGGACCCCGCGATCAAGACGAGCCCTTGCGGTTACGAATCCTTTCATCAATCAACTGAAGGAGGGCGAAAATTCAGCTCAAGGCGCAAAGAGCCTTTCCTCAACGACTGGACCAAACTGTCATACAGCTCAATGCTGGCATATTCGTTGCTGGATGTCAGAGTAATCTCTACTGCCTGTCCGGTCCGGCGTATGGCGACTTGGTAGCCGCCCGCTACGGCCTGGGGGACGGTCTCCGAGACTTGCGAGGCTCCAGCACTAATTCCGTTCCTGGCTTTGCCATCCTGATATGCCAACTTGGTTTGCTCCTGACCGGCCAGACTTGAATGAGGCAGAGTGACGCTATTTCGATGCAGACTCAATACCAGGGATACACCTGCTACGCTTTCTGGTGCAGGACTTGCAGCTCCTTGGATATGTTTCTGCCGTCACTTGCGTGTGATCGAAGAACATCGTCGGGCAAGGGCCAACTGGCAGCAGAAGTTATGGTGCTGGTGGATAAAATCATGGGCTGTCATGCGGCAGCGAGCCCGTAACCTCTGGGTTCGGCAGGTCAAGGCTGTATTCCATGCCGCGCTTCCGAACCGCACGGCGCGATCCAGGTTGCAAGGGGCTTTGTAGGCCATCCACCTGTGGCAACTCTCCCACCACTTCCGGCCCCGCAACCTCTGAAAGTACTGGCGCCCTCGCTGGAGATGATTTTATGCACCATCTCACGGTTGATGGTCGGACTGTGCTGACCCAGGC
>CAXTJZ010000340.1:0-2243 GCA_964244695.1 uncultured Acetobacteraceae bacterium | reverse complement strand
ATCCCAAACATCGTCAACCTTCAACGTCTGCTCTTCGCAGGCACGGCTGCGTCCGCTTAACCCTCGTCATCAGACTATCCTCCATCGTCAAACCGGTTTGGCCAGGCTTGCGGAGTGTCGTGTTTTCGGCCGGAGGGCAGCGCAGGACGCGGAGCGCCGAGGCAGGCCACGTAATGATTGCAGCTGACGCCAGCAGGAGCGGCGAGCCGTGCATGATTCATGGTGCACAGGGATCAGGAGCTTGGAGCGGAGCGTCTTGCTAAATTTTTCCCCAATCTTTGCGAAGAATTTGGCCTCACCAGCGTTTGCTCGGATCGTGGTCGTTCCGGCCGGGATGCAGGTCTGGAAGTTACCCTGTGCATCCGAAAGCATCGAGCGGGGGCAATCGTTGAAAGCTGTCAACGCCGCTCTAAAAGTACCCAGAACCGCTGATGTAAAAGTCTCCACTTTCGCCGGTCAGGCCGCTGGGTGGAGGTAGCTGCTTTTCGGTGGCCGGCCGCGTCGGCGTGGAGGCGGCGCTTGTAGGGGCGCAGCGATGATCGCCTGGAGCGGAGGTGCTCGGGCATGAGTTCGGCCTGCTGGCGCAGGCGGTAGCCGGAGCCCTCGATCTGAACGACGACGGCGTGGTGCAGCAGTCTGTCGAGCAGGGCCGTGGCGACGACGGGATCGCCGAAGACCTCGCCCCATTCGGCGAAGCCGCGGTTGGAGGTGAGGATCATGGCGCCGCGTTCGTATCGAGCGTTGACCAGCTGGAAGAACAGGTTGCCGCCACCGGGCACGACCGGCAGGTAGCCGATCTCGTCCACGATCAGCAGGGCCGGCCGGCAGAAGAAGCGGATGCGCTCCTGCAGGCGTCCCTCGCGCTTGGCGCGGGCGAGCTGGGCCAGGAGATCCGCCAGGGTGTGAGAGGAAGACGCTGCGCCCAGCCTTCACCGCTTCCACTCCGAGCGCTATGGCCAGGTGGCTCTTGCCGGTGCCGGGCGGTCCCATGAAGTGGACCACCTCAGCCCAGGCGACAAAGCCCAGCTGGGCCAGCGTGTGGATGCGGTCCCGATCCAGCGAGGGCTGGAAGGTGAAGTCGTAGCCGGCGAGCGTCTTGATCGTCGCCAGCCGGCCCATGCGCAGCGCCGTCTTGATGCGGCTGTTCTCGCGAAGGGTCAGCTCCTCGCTCAGCAAGATGTCGACCGCTTCCAGCGCGCCGATCTCCCCATGCTCCAGGCGGCGTACGATCTGGTCCAACGCCTCCAAGGCGCGGGGCATTTTCAGGCCGACCAGGTCGCGGCGGATGCGCTCGATCAGGGAAGGCGTCAGTCCGGGTGGCGCGCTCATGCCCGGCCCCTTTGGGCCAGCTGGCGACCGATGGCGTCGTAGACGTCCAGCGACCTCTGAGCGACGATGTCGCCGGTACGGGCCGTCAGGACCAAGGTCCCGTCTGGACGGCGTTGGCCGGAGCTCGAGCCGCCCTTGCGGTGACCGGACGCAACGCGCCGCTGATGGCGGCCCTCCAGCACCGGATGGCTGGCGATCAGCACCCCGTCCTCGAAGATGCGGATCTCCTCGGCCAGGGTATGCACCTCCACCGCTCTTCGGCGGGTCGCGTCGGGCACGCTGTAGAGATTGCCGCCCACGCTCACCATGCCCTCGCGCGAGATGCGTCGCTCCAGGCGCGGCACCGCCTTGAACGGCGCCAGCGGCAGGGGCTTCAGATGCGACCGTTCCTCCACGAAGACCTCGTTGACGATGCGCTGCGTGGTGGCGTGCACCCGCGGGTTGGCGACCATGTCCAGCCAATGGCGCAGCTGGGTGTTCAGGTCTTCCAGGTTGCGGAAGGTGCGCGCGAGGAAGAAGTCCTGGCGGATATAGCGGAACGGCCGCTCCACCTTGCCCTTGGTCTTCGCCCGATAAGCCTTGCAGGCCTTGGGATGGAAGCCGTAGTGGCGCGCCAGGTCGATAAGGGCGAGATTGTAGACGATGCCGCCGTCGTCGCCTTCGCCGGTGACAGCGGTCTTCATGCGGTCATAGAGCAGCTCGCGCGGCGCCCCGCCCAGCGCCTCGAACGCCGCCACATGGTAGCGCAGCACCGCCGCCAGGTCCTGGTGCACCACGAACCTGGCCCAGATCAGCCGGCTATAGCCCAGCACCATGGAAAACAGCCAGACGATCCGCGGCGTGCTCGGCTCGTCTGTGAACACCACCTGGAACTGGGCGAAGTCCACCTGACCCTGATCGCCGGGCCCAGTCTC
>CAXTJZ010000339.1:0-2251 GCA_964244695.1 uncultured Acetobacteraceae bacterium | reverse complement strand
GATCAAGGCTATGCGGCCTTTTTCTACCCGCCGACGTTTCTACTCCTCTGCCTTCCGTTCGGGCTGATCCCGTATCTTCCATCGCTCGCCATCTGGCTCGCCGCCGGCTTCCTGGCGTTCTTCACGGGCTTGAGGCGGCTGCTTCCGAACCGATGGGCTATCCTTCCGATAGCGGTTTTTCCGGGCGTCATAACAAACCTCGGGCACGGACAGAACGCCTTTGTCACCACCGCCTGCTTTGGCTGGAGTATGGCGCTATGCCGCTGCCGCCCATTCGTCGCCGGATCGCTGTTGGGCTTGTTGGTCATCAAGCCCCAACTGCTCCTGGCGGCACCGGTCGCCCTTCTCGCCGGAAGAAGATGGACGATGATTGCAGGCGGCCTCACCTCCGGCCTCCTTCTTGCCGGACTCTCCTGGTTTACTTTCGGAAGTGAAACCTGGAGCGGGTTTGTAGCCAACTCCCATCTGGCCTGGGCGACCTTGGCGCAGGGTCTTGTGGCGCCTTACAAGATGGTGAGTGTCTTCGCCGCCATGCGCCTTCTACAGGGAGGCGTGTGGTTTGCCTACGCGGTTCAAGGGCTGATTGCGGGCACCGTTTGCGCCGTCCTCGTCAGGATCAACAGCCGCCGCCCTGGCGTGATGGCGGAACTCGTAATGATTCCTTTGGCTACGCTGCTCTGCACGCCCTTTGCTCTGGACTACGATCTCATGTGTCTGTCTTTGCCCATTGCCTGGGTGGCCAGAGAGGCGCAACGGACTGGGTGGCTCGCCTGGGAGAAAATCATTCTACTGGCGGCCTACCTGTTGCCGATCGTGGCCAGGCCGGTCGCGATGACCACCGGCCTGTCCATCGCGCCCTTGATCATCGCCGCCACTCTGTTCGTAGTGGCAAAGCGCATCCTGGCACCGGCTGAAGCAGAGGTGCTGGCGACGACGGCGGTCTGACATCCGGCTCCAAGAGGACACACGTGAGATTGAGCCACTGCGATAGCATAACTCCGAGCTAGCACGCGGTGGGCGGGCGTTCTCACTGGCTCCGATGCGCTTCTCGACACCCGCGCAGCCACGCCTGTCGGCGCAAGACCGCCGGAACAGCGTCGGAATCAAAGTTTTTTGCTTCCTGTTTCAAAACGGCAGGCCTTTCCTGCTCTAGCACGATCAATCGCAACCCGGACTGTTCAGCAACGCTACTCGCCTCACAAAGGCAAAACCTCCCCCCGCGTCTCCACAGCCAGCGGTATCACCAGCAACCCAAAGGCAAACGCCACCGCCGTCAACGCCACCGGCACCCCCAGCGTGCCCATATGCGCCACCCCCGCAGCCAGCGCGAAGTTCACGCCCGCACCAACAAACCGCCCGATCGACGTGCAGAACGCAAACGCCGTAGCGCGCACCTGCGTGTTGTACTGCTCCGGCAGCCAAAGGCTGAACAAGGCAAAATTGCCGCCGAATACCCCGAGGAAGAACAGCACCACAAGGAACGCAGGAAGCGCGGTTGCCGGCGGCAGATAGAACGCCCACCCGAAGCTGGCCACGATGGTGACTGCCATGCCCACGAAATACACCGCCAGCGTCCAGCGCCGGCCGATACGGTCCGCCATCGCAGGCAACACCAGGCAGCCAAGTATGGTCCCGATCGACAGCAATCCGGTGGCGTAGGAAGCGGTGCGCACCGCGTCCGGCGCGCTCTGCCCCGCTGCCGTGGCAAGCCGGATGACGGCCGTCGGCTCATACACCGCACCCGCCCACAACCCGATGATGGCGATGGCCACGAGCGTGGTGTTGACGAGCGTGCGCCGCAGCAGCGCGCCGGACAGGATTTGCACCAGCGGCGAGCGGTTTTGCGCGGTGGCATGCGCCGCCGCCCACCGCTCCGGCTCGCGTACCCGCAGCAGGGTGACGACGGAGACGGCAACAGGCGCCAGCCCGCACAGGAACATCGCCCGCCAGCCCAAGCTGGCCCCCACGGTAAAGTTCAGCACCGCGGCCACGAAGAACCCCGCATAATAGCCGGTCTGCAAATACCCCGCCCCTTGCCGCCGCCGGTCCTCCGGCCAGGCCTCGGCCACGTAGGTGCCGGCCATCGCCCACTCGCCGCCAATCCCTATACCCGCCAGAAACCGGAAAGCGCCGAGCTCCCACACGTTGTGGGAGAGCGCCGCCGCCCCCGTAAACACGGAGTAGAGCAGCACCCTCCCCCCCAGCCCGCCCGCCCGCCCCCACCGCGCCCCCCCCGCCCCCCCGCCAGCCC
>CAXTJZ010000338.1:0-2263 GCA_964244695.1 uncultured Acetobacteraceae bacterium | reverse complement strand
GACCGCGTCGCCGAGCGGCGGGATGCGCGACGGGCGCGTCTTGTCGACCAGCAATATATGACCGCTCGACAGACGCTCCCGCCCGCCATCGCCGCCGCCAAGGCCGGGTTCTCGACCGCCACCGCCTACCGGATCGAGCAGGACCCCAGACTGCCGACCCAGAAGCAGGCTCCTCGCGGCAGGCGCCGTCCCGATCCACTCGCCCCCTATTGGGAGGCGGAGATCGTGCCAATCCTGAAAGCCGCGCCGGGCATTCGTGTGGTCGGCGTGCTGGGCGAGTTGCGCCGGCGCCATCCCGACATGGAACCGAACCTCCGCCGCACGCTCGAGCGGCGCATCAATGCCTGGCGTGCGCTGCACGGTCCGGAGCAGGACGTGATCTTCCGCCAGGAGCACGAGCCCGGCCGCCTCGGCCTGTCGGACTTCACCGACACCGGCGCGCTCGGCGTCACCGTCGCCGGGGAGACGCTCGAACACCGGCTCTATCACTTCCGGCTGGCCTTCTCGGGCTTCGCCCATGCCCATGTCGTGCTCGGCGGCGAAAGCTTCGTCGCACTCGCAGAGGGCTTGCAGAACGCGCTCTGGGCGCTCGGCGGCGTGCCGCGGGAGCATCGCAGCGACAGCCTCTCGGCCGCGTTTCGTAACCTTGCCGCCGACGCACAGCAGGACCTGACCAGCGCTACCGCGAGCTGATGGCGCATTACGGCATGCTGCCCTCGCGCAACAACACCGGCGTCGCCCACGAGAATGGCGCCATCGAGAGCGCGCACGGCCATCTCAAGCAAGCCCTGGAGGATGCGATGCTGCTCCGCGGCAGCCGCGACTTCGCCGACCTTGCCAGCTATCGCGCCTTCGTCGACGCGATCGTCGGCCGCCGCAACGCCGCCAGCCGCAAGCGCATCGACCTCGAGCGCACCGCCCTCGGTTCCTTGCCACAGCGGCGCACCACGGACTTCGAGGAAAAGGTCATCCCGGTCACCTCCTCTGGCGGCTTCATCCTGCGCCGCGTCTTCTACACCGTGCCCTCGCGGCTGATCGGCCATCGCCTGCGCGTGCGCATCTTCGACGACCGGCTCGAATGCTTCCTCGGCGCCACCGCCGTGGCAATGCTGCGGCGCGGCCAGCCCGTCTCCGATCACAAGGGCGGCCACGTCGTCGACTACCGCCATGTCATCCACGCGCTGCGGCGCAAGCCGATGGCGCTGCTTAACCTGGTCTACCGCGACCAGTTGTTCCCGCGCGCCGCTTATCGCCGTGCCTTTGAGATGCTCCGCGCGCAAGGCGACGACCGGCGCACCTGCAAAGTCACCGTCGAACTGCTGGCGATGGCCCACGAGCATGCCTGCGAGGCCGAGCTCGCCGATGCCTTGTCCGCCAGCCTCGACGCCGGACAGCTGCCCGATCTGGCGGCGCTGCACGGCCGGTTCCGCCCGGCGCAGCCGGAGATCCCGGCCGTGGCGGTCAACCTCGTGCCGCTGACGCTCTACGACGAGCTGGCCGCGAGCGACGCCGTTGCCGCGAACACCGATGCGGAGATCGCAGCTGACGGCCCCGGCCAGCCCGATCGATGCCGCACGCGTCGAACTGCTGCTCTCCGACCTGCGCCTGCCCGGCGTCAAGGCGATCTGGCCGACGCTGGCCGCCCAATCCGACCGGGAGGGTTGGCCGGCGGCGTGCTTCCTCGCCGCCCTCGCCGAGCACGAGGCCGCCGACCGCAGCCGCCGACGGATCGAGCGCCACCTGGCCGAAGCCCGGCTGCCGATCGGCAAGACGCTCGCCAGCTTCGAGTTCGGGAGCGTGCCGATGGTCTCCAAGGCCCAGGTGATGGCGCTCGCGGCCGGCGACCTCTGGCTCAAGACCGGCGCCAACCTCCTGCTGTTCGGCCCTGTTGGTGGCGGCAAGAGCCATCTCTCGGCCGCCATCGGCCTCGCCCTCGTCGAGGGCGGCTGGCGCGTGCTGTTCACCCGCACGACCGACCTCGTCCAGCGCCTGCAAGTGGCACGGCGCGAACTGGCGCTCGAAAGCGCCATCGCCAAGCTCGACCGCTACGACCTGCTGATCCTCGACGACATCGCCTACGTCACCAAGGACCAGGCCGAGACTAGCGTGCTGTTCGAGCTGATCGCGGCCCGCTACGAGCGCCGGTCAATGCTGATCACCGCCAACCAGCCGTTCGGCGAGTGGGGCCGGATCTTCCCCGACCAGGCCATTATACCGATCTGCTTAAAACCTGACTTGGTCGAGATACGGGTAGCTGGTGAGG
>CAXTJZ010000337.1:0-2273 GCA_964244695.1 uncultured Acetobacteraceae bacterium | reverse complement strand
GCCCTGCCCTACAAGGCCTGATGTGCATCCCGCCCGCGGACCAGCCGCCCGAGCCCTTCTTCCGCAAGCTCGCCCAACTGGCCGAGGACCACAGCCTGCCGATCCTCTCGATGGGGATGTCCGGCGATTTCGAAGCCGCGATAGCCTGCGGCGCCACACACATACGCGTAGGCAGCGCCATCTTCGGCCAAAGAACAGCCCCAAGTCAGTAAGTCCCCGACAGAAAGCAAAAGCTTCTTGCTTCTTTCCAAAAAAGAAGTGCTTTCTTTCTTATGCTGCGCTGCGTTGCACCAGACCCTCAACAAGCGTAAGTCCCGCCTGCAAATGAACCAGCTTACCCATGCCGACTCCGCGAAGCTCCAGCGCGGCGTGCCGAAGCTTGGCGCACTCGTGGGCGTGCTGGGCGTCGTCTATGGGGATATCGGCACCAGCCCGCTCTACGCCTTCAAGGCGATACTCTCCCTGTTCGGCGGCCGCGCCATAAGCAACGGCGAGATCATCGGCTGCCTCTCGCTGATCTTCTGGTCGCTGATCCTCATCGTCACCATCAAATACGTCATGCTCGTCATGCGCGCGGACAATCGTGGCGAGGGCGGCATACTGGCGCTGATGGCGCTGGCGCAACGCGTGGTCTATAACCCCAGGTTGCACTGGGCCGTGGCGCTGACAGGCATAGGCGGCGCCTGCTTGCTGTTCGGGGATGGCGCCATCACCCCTGCCATCTCCGTGCTCGGCGCCATCGAGGGGCTGGAGGTCTCCATCCCGCAGGCCAGCCAGTTCGTGGTGCCGGCTTCCGTGGTCATCATCATCGCCCTGTTCGCCATACAATCGCGCGGCACCGGCGCGGTGGGCAAGATTTTCGGTCCGGTCATGGTCGTCTGGTTCGTCACCATCGGTATCCTGGGCGCCGTAGGCATCACCCGGAACCCGTCCGTGTTGCAGGCCCTGCTGCCCCAGCACGGCGTGGTGTTCTGCATGCATCACGGCTGGCTTGCCTTTGTGGCGCTGGGCGCCGTGGTGCTGGCCGTCACCGGCGCCGAGGCGCTGTATGCGGACATGGGCCATTTCGGCGCCCAGCCCATACGTTTCGCCTGGCTGTTCCTCGTGCTGCCCTCGCTGGTGCTGAATTACTTTGGCGAAGGCGCGCTGGTGATGTCGGACCGCGCGGCGGTGGAGAACCCGTTCTTCCTGCTCGGGCCGCACTGGCTACGCCTGCCGCTTGTGGTGCTCTCCACAATGGCCGCCGTCATCGCCAGCCAGGCGTTGATCTCCGGCGCCTTTTCGATTGCGCGGCAATGCATGCAGATGGGTTTCCTGCCACGCCTCACCGTGCGCCACACCAGCACCACCGAGGAG
Organism: uncultured Acetobacteraceae bacterium; assembly: GCA_964244695.1. Classification (GTDB taxonomy): domain Bacteria; phylum Pseudomonadota; class Alphaproteobacteria; order Acetobacterales; family Acetobacteraceae; genus BOG-908. Next base: position 917 of record CAXTJZ010000337.1, on the reverse strand, counting down.
GGGCAAATCTTCGTCCCCCAGGTGAACAACGCGCTGCTGGTGGGCGTGCTTATCCTGGTCTTTACCTTCCGCGGCAGCGATGCGCTTGGTTCCGCCTACGGCATCGCGGTGACCGGGACTTTCCTGTGCACCTGCTTTCTGGCCACCATCGTATTCCGCCGGCAGTTTCACTGGCCGGCTTGGGCGGCGCTTGGCGTGTTCGGCGCCTTTTTCATCATCGACTTCGTCTTCTTCGCCGCCAATTCACTCAAGATACTCGATGGCGGCTGGGTGCCCCTGGCGGTGGCTAGCGCCCTGATGGCCATGATGACCACCTGGAAGCAGGGCCGGAACCTGATGTTCAGCCAGTGGAAAAAAGACAGCCTGCCGCTTGCCAGCTTCCTCGCCCGCCTGCCGCAGTCGCGCACCGTGCGCGTGCCCGGCATAGCCGTCTTCCTCACCGGCAATCCGGACTACGTGCCAGCCGCCTTGCTGCACAACCTCAAGCACAACAAGGTGCTGCACGAGCGCGTGCTGTTCGTCACCGTCTCCACACTGGACGAGCCGGAAGCCGGCCCGGAGCGCCGCACCGAGGTCATGGAATTGGCCCCCGGCATACACCGGGTGCTGCTGCGCTACGGCTTCATGGAAAGCCCGAACGTGCCGCGTGCGTTGGAGGACCTGGCCGCGCGCGGTATCCCATACGAGCCGATGCAGGTCAGCTACTTTCTCGGCCGCGAGGTGCTGGTTCGCGCGATGGCGCCCAAGCTCTCCCTTTGGCGCCTGTGGCTGTTCCTGCTGATGGCCCGCAATGCCGTGCCGGCGACGGAGTTCTTCCGCATACCGAGCGACCGTGTTGTGGAACTGGGCGTGCGAGTGGCGATCTAGAGCAGATTCTGATCAATCCGGCTCATATCCTGCCGCGGTGAAGTAGTTGG
>CAXTJZ010000336.1:0-2358 GCA_964244695.1 uncultured Acetobacteraceae bacterium | reverse complement strand
AGGGAGCAAAAGTTTTTTGGTCCTTTTTTTCAAAAAAGGACTGCTTGCTTCCTTAAAGCCGTTCTCAACACGGCCCGTCCCTGTTCGGCCAGGCATAGAATGTAAGGACCAGTATCTTGGATGGTGACCTGAACCGCGCACCGCCCTCTCGCGCGCAAGCCACCGCCGCCCGCCTGCGGGCGGAATCCGGGGACTTCTCCGGCGCCGTGGCGCTGGCTACCGAGGCGTTGCGCACCCAGGCCGACGACCAGCTGATGGCCGAGCTCGTAAGCTGGCGCCTGAAAGGGTTTGCGGCGGCGCCCCACCCTCCCGGCCGCAGCGCCTGGCCGCCTTCGCTGCCCGATCCCTTTCCCGGTCTGGCAGGCATCCCCGAGATCGCGGCCGCCGCGTTGACGGCCGACATCCTGGGCGGCGCCATCCTGCACCACGGCTCCCTGAAAGTGGCCGGCCTGGTGTCGCCAGGTACGGCCGAACACCTCCGGCTGGGCGTCGAGCGCGCGCTGGCTGCCCGTGATGCCTACCACCAGGCGGCCGCGGAGCAGGACGGCGCCGGCCTGGACTCGCGTGCCGATTCCGCCTGGTACGTGCCGGCAGACGTGCCGGAGCTGGCCCAGGACAGACCCTGGGTGGAGAACGGCGGCGCGGTCTGGACGGCGGACACGCCGCCCATGCTGTCCGCCCTGATCGACGCCTTCACGCAGAGCGGCGTCATCGACCACATCGAGCAGTTCATGGGCGAACGGCCCGGCCTCTCGGTCGGCAAATCCACCCTGCGCCGCGTGCCGATCACCTCGGGCACCGACTGGCACCAGGATGGCTCCTTCCTCGGCCGCAACGTGCGCTCGGTCAACGTGTGGCTCGCCCTGTCGGATTGCGGCGTGGACGCCTCCGGCCTGGACGTCGTGGCGCAGCGCCTGCCCTACGTGGTGCAGACCGGCTCGCACGGCGCGATCTTCGACTGGTCCGTGGGCCCCGGTCTGGTGGACGTCCTGGCGGAAGGCGGCGCACCCGTCATCAGCCCCGCGTTCAAGGCGGGCGACGCTCTCCTGTTCGATCACCTGATGCTGCACCGCACCGGCATTACGCCGGCGATGACGAAGTCCCGCTGGGCGGTGGAAAGCTGGTTCTTCGCGCCGAGCTTCTATCCCATGCAGCAGGTGCCGCTGCTGGTCTGAGGGCCGCCCACCCACAATCCCCGTTGCGCGCCCAGAGCGGGACGCCCCAACCAAGCCTCCACCACGGCTCTCCTCCGGAGCTGGTCCCACTCGATTGACGTGAACCGATGCCATGATAGCAAACCAGCGTGTCACCGTGGTCCTGCCGGCCTACAACGCGGCCAAGACCTTGCGGCGGACCTACGAGGAAATCCCGCGCGACATCGTCGACGACGTGATACTGACCGACGACGCGAGCCGTGACGACACAGTGGCGGTGGCGCGCGGCCTGGGCCTGTTCACGCTCAGGCATGACCACAACATCGGCTACGGCGGCAACCAGAAGACCTGTTACGCCGCGGCACTGGAGCGTGGCGCGGACATCGTGGTGATGCTGCATCCGGACTACCAGTATTCGCCGAAGCTGATCCCGGCCATGGCGGCCATGCTCGCATCAGGTCATTACGATGCGGTCCTGGCCTCGCGCATACTTGGGCGCGGCGCCATCGAGGGCGGCATGCCGCGCTACAAATACGTGGCCAACCGCGCACTCACGCTCACGCAGAACCTGCTGATGAACAGCAAGCTGTCCGAATACCACAGCGGCTACCGCGCGTGGACACGCAAGGTCCTCGAATCGCTGCCGCTGGCCCGCTGCTCGGACGATTTCGTCTTCGACAACCAGATGCTGGCGATGACCTTGCACCACGGCTTCCGGGTCGGCGAAATTTCCTGTCCCACCAAATATTTCGCCGAGGCGTCCTCGATCAACCTGCGCCGCAGCGTGGTGTACGGCGTGGGCGTGTTGGAAACATCACTGAAATACCGGCTGCACCATTTGGGCTTGCGTCGGGACCGGCTGTTCGATGCAGCGTGACGTTGCGTTGGCCGAATCCTCAAACGTGGCTTGATCGCTGAGCATTAAAAATCAGAAGCAAGAAAGGCCTTCTTTTTCGAGAAAAAGAAGCAAAAAGCTTTTGCGGGCGCTGTCGCGGACCGGTGAAGCGTGCGTGTCGACAAGGCGCACCCGGCGGTTTGCTTCTTCTTTCAAAATACTCTGCTTCCGCAATACCCGAAGAAAGCAAGGCAAGCAGTTCTTTCCTGAAAAAAGAACCAGAAACCTTTCACTCCGCTGCCGCAGTTTCGTGAAAAGGTCCGCGACAGCGCTCGCAAAAGCTTTTTGCTTCTTTTTCTCGAAAAAGAA
>CAXTJZ010000335.1:0-2409 GCA_964244695.1 uncultured Acetobacteraceae bacterium | reverse complement strand
TGGCAGGGGTGGAGGGTCTCGAACCCCCAGCCTCCGGTTTTGGAGACCGGCGCTCTAGCCAATTGAGCTACACCCCTGCAGCGGCCCTCCGAAGGGGGCCTTGCACGCGAGCGGGCTATGAAGAGCGGCAAGCGTTGCGTGTCAAGCCTGGCGGGTGCCTGCCTGTCCAGCCGCCGACAGAAAGCAAAAGTTTTTTGGTCCTTTTTTCCAAAAAAGGACTGCTTGCCTTGCCCGACCCTGCCGCAGGGCGGTAACCTGCGCGGCGAAGCGCGGGTGTAGCATAGTGGTAATGCTCTAGCCTTCCAAGCTAGCTAGGAGGGTTCGATTCCCTTCACCCGCTCCATCTTTACGCCCCGCTTATGCGCCGGGCGGCAACCCCGTATCGCGCCTTTACGTGCGCCTGCCCTACTCAGCCAAATCGGCGCGAAGGGGGCGCCTGGAATGGCTGATATACTGGTGATCGTCCTGGGCACGGGGGCCATCCTGCTGATGGCCGCCTATGCCGTGCTGTGCGAGCATATCTGATGCTCGACCTGGTGCTCGGCGGCGCGGTCTCTTTCCTGCTGCTCGTCTATCTCGTGTGGGCCCTCGTGCGCCCCGAAGATTTCTAGGGGCCTTGCATGACGTTGATCGGCTGGGCGCAGATCGCGCTCGTGCTCGCGCTGGTGTTCGCATCCGCGTTCCCGCTTGGACATTACATGGCCGTGCTGTTTTCCGGCGGCCGCATCTGGCTGACGCCCGTGCTGGGACCGGTTGAGCGCGGGCTCTACAGGGTGGCCGGCGTCGATCCGCGCCGTGGGATGACCTGGCGGGAATACGTGTTCGCGCTGATCCTGCTGAACGCCGTGCATTTCCTGGTGCTCTACGCGATCCTGCGGCTGCAAGGCCTGCTGCCGTTCAACCCGCAGCATATCGCGGGCATGTCACCGCGGCTGGCGTTCAACACGGCTGCAAGCTTTGTGACGAATACCAACTGGCAGGCCTACACACCGGAAAGCCAGATCAGCTACGGCGCGCAGATGTTCGGCCTGACGGTGCACAATTTCCTCAGCGCCGCGTCCGGCATCGCGGCCGCGGTAGCCGTGGTGCGCGCGTTTGCGGGGAGCGCGCTGACCACGCTGGGCAACTTCTATGTCGACCTCACGCGCGTCACGCTTTACCTGCTGCTGCCCGTGTGCATCATGGCCGGGATAGTGCTGTTGGCGGCCGGTGTGCCGGAGACGCTTTCGGCTTATGCGAGTGCCACGACGCTGGATGGCGGATTACAGACGATCGCGTTCGGGCCCGTGGCGTTTCAGGAGGCCATAAAAGAGTTCGGCACCAATGGCGGTGGCTTCTTCAACGCCAACGCCGCGCATCCGTTCGAGAATCCCTCTGCGCTGACCAACGTGTTGGAGAACTGGCTGCTGCTGGTGATACCGTTCGCGATGGCGATCATGCTCGGCCACATGGTCGGCGAGAAGAAGCAGGGCCGCTCGCTGTTCTACGCCATGGCCATACTGCTCACGCTCGCCATCGCCGGCACCTACGCCGCGGAAGCGGCGGGCAACCCGCTGCTGACGCATGCCGGCGTGAGCGCAAGCATGGGCAACATGGAAGGCAAGGATGTGCGCTTCGGCGTCGCACTGTCCTCCGCGTTCAACACGTCCGCCACCGGCACCTCCACCGGTGCGGTGGATAGTTTCACGGACAGCTACACGCCGCTCGGCGGGCTGGTGCCGATGTTCCTGATGCAGCTGGGCGAAGTGACACCAGGCGGCGTCGGCTCCGGCCTCTACACGATCGTCGTCTTCGCGCTGCTCTCGGTTTTCGTGGCCGGACTGATGGTTGGTCGCACGCCGGAATATCTCGGCAAGAAGGTGCAGGCGAAAGAGATTAAGCTCGCCATGCTTGCCGTGCTGATCCTGACCTTCTTCATCCTGGGCGGCGCCGGGCTGTCGCTCGTGCTGCCGAACGGCGTCTCCTCGCTGAGCGCCGCCGGACCGCACGGCCTGTCGGAAATGCTCTACGCCTGGTCGTCGGCGACAGAGAACAACGGCAGCGCCATGGCCGGGCTTTCCGCCGACACGCGGCTGCTCGATTACGGGCTCGGCTTCGCGATGATCTTCGGCCGTTTCGCCTTCATGGTTCCTGTGATGGCGATCGCCGGCTCGCTGGCCGCAAAGCCGAAACTGCCGCCCAGCGCTGGCACGTTTCCAACGACGGGGCCGTTGTTCGTGGGTCTGCTGATCGCCGTGATCATCATCCTGGGCGGACTGCAGTTCATGCCTGCCGATGCGCTTGGTCCAATGGCAGATCATTTTGCTCTGCGCGCAGGACACACGTTCTAGGAAGAAAAGAAGCAAAAGACTTTCACTGCGCTGTCGTGGACCCGGCAAGACAGGTTCGCGACAGCGGAGCAAAAGCTTT
>CAXTJZ010000334.1:0-2459 GCA_964244695.1 uncultured Acetobacteraceae bacterium | reverse complement strand
GCAGATCACCGGCATACAGAACTTCACCACCTCGCTCAGCTCCGCGCTGACGGCAGGTGTCGGTGCGCTGACAGACGCGGACCTGGCGTCCGAGAGCGCACGCCTGACCTCGCTGCAGACCAAGCATCAGCTTGCCACGCAGTCGCTGTCGATTGCCAACAAGCAGCCGCAATCCCTGCTGACCCTGTTCCAGCAGTAATACGTAGCCTGAAGCAGCCGCCGGCCTGATCGCCGGCGGCTGACCCGTTTCCGCAGGAGGCCGCAATCCGAAACGCAGCATCGCACTACCAGAAAGCCAGCGAGGCCGCCATTTCCGGGCGCGACACCGAATGCGCCGCGTTCCGCATGATAAACCGTGAACTGGAAACCTGCACGCCAGGCCACTCACGCACACGCGCGATCGGCCGTAACCACAACCTCTGGTCTGTGCTGGTGAAGGATCTGTCGCTGGCTGACAACCGGCTGCCAGAGCCGGTGAAGGCGCAACTGATCGGGCTTGGGCTCTGGTCGATGCGCTACAGCACACTGGCGCTTCTTCGGGACCTGCCTGTCGATCCGCTCATCGCGGTCAACAGCAACGTTCTGGACGGGCTTACGGCGCAGGCAGCTGGCCAGAACGTCGAACAGCGGCCTTCCTCGCCTTTCCAGGCCTGATTTAGGCAAAGCCTCCTTTTTGAAAAAAGGAAGCAAAAAACTTTTGTTCCCTGTCGGCGGCTGATCAAGCTGGCACCTCACAGGCGTAGATGGTGTTTCGAATGGTCATCTGGCTTACTGCCCACATTTGGCCACATTCGGGCCTGTCCCACGCCGCAGTGCAACGCTTTATTCCCGCAAGCGCTGGTGAGAACGCCGGCACTTCCGGGGACGACGCAACCATGACGACCCATGCTTCCGCGACTGTCAGCCTGCACCAGAGTCGCATCAAGCCGAGCTTCTTCAACCCCGCCACCCTGTTCGCTCTCGCCATCGCGGCCGCCGGCAGCCTCGGCCTGTGGAACGTCACCAACCACAAGCAGGCGGTGCCCGATTTTCGCGGTGAGGTGAGCGGCCTCGCGTTCTCCGACTACCACCGTGGTCAGACGCCCGAGCATAACGACTACCCAAGCACGGCGCAGATGCGCGCCGATCTGGCGCAGGTCGCCAACGTCACCAGCCGCATACGCACCTACACCGTGGCCGGCCCAATGGCCGACATCCCCGCCCTCGCCGCCGACTATCCGCTCAAGGTGACGCTCGGCGCCTGGTTGGACCGCAAGATTCCCCATGACGACGCGGAGGTCGACCGGCTGATCGAGACCGCAAACGCCAACCCGGACGTAGACCGCGTGCTGGTCGGCAACGAGGTGCTGCTGCGTGACGACCTGACCACGCCCCAGCTTATCGCCTACATCAACAAGGTGCGCGGCGGCGTGCACGTCCCCGTCTCCACCGCCGAGCCGTGGCACGTTTGGCTTAAGCACCCGGAACTCGCGGCCTCGGTGGACTACATCACCATCCACCTCCTGCCCTATTGGGAAGGCCTGCCGGTCGACCAGTCGCTGGCCTACATCATGGACAGGCTGGACCAGGTGCAGAGCGCCTACCCTGGCAAGCACGTCGTCATCGGTGAGGTCGGCTGGCCGTCCAACGGTGTGGCCATCGGCGCCGCCCGCGCCAGCCGGGTGAACCAGGCCCTCTTCATGCGCCAGTTCTTCAACATCGCGCAGCAGCGCGGGCTGGACTATTTCGTCATGGAAGCCTTCGACCAGCCTTACAAGACCAGCTTCGAGGGCCGCGCCGCCGGCTACTGGGGCATGTCGGACATCGACGGCCAAGCCAAATGGGCGATGACCGGCTCGGTGCTGGAGACGCCGGACTGGACGACCTGGGCGATACTCAGCACGACCGCCGCCGCGCTTGCCGCCGGCCTGTTGCTGTCCCGCCGGCCGGACATACGTCTGCCGGGCAAGCTGCTGGTGGCCGGCCTGGCGCAGACCTTTGGCGCCGTCTTCGCCCTCGTCCTCCTCGCCATGGCGGGCAAATACCTGTCGCATTTCGCGGAAATCGTCTGGGGCAGCCTCGCCGCCGGGCAGGCGCTACTGCTGTTTTTGCTTATGGCCGACAGCTTCGAGCTGGCCGAGACGGTGTTCGGCCGCGTGCAGCGCCGCCACCCGATCATCGTGCCCGCCGCCGCCGGCGCGCATCTGCCAAAAGTCAGTCTGCATTTGCCCATCTGCAACGAGCCGCCGCAGATGGTCCGCCAGACGCTGGATGCGCTGGCGCGGCTGGACTATCCGGATTTTGAGGTGGTCGTTGTGGACAACAACACCGCCGACCCCGCGCTGTGGGAGCCGGTGGCCGAACATTGCGCCCGCCTTGGCGCCCGCTTCCGGTTCTTCCACCTAGGGAGCTGGCCCGGCTTCAAGGCCGGCGCGCTGAACTTCGCGCTCTCGCGGACCAGCCAGGACGCCGAGATCGTC
>CAXTJZ010000333.1:0-2473 GCA_964244695.1 uncultured Acetobacteraceae bacterium | reverse complement strand
CGGAGTCAAAAGTTTTTTGCTTCTTTTTTTCAAAAAAGAAGGCCTTTCTTTCTTCACGTGCACGCCAGTATCTCCGCAATGTGCATAGCCCGCACACCAGCCTGCAAACGCGACAGCCCGCCTGCGATATGCATCAGGCAGGAATTATCTCCCGCCGTCACAACCTCCGCACCGGTTGCCAGCACCGCGCGCATCTTGTCGGTCAGCATGGCGGTGGAGACTTCGGCGTTCTTCACCGCGAAGGTGCCGCCGAAGCCGCAGCACTGCTCGATGTCCGGCAGATCGACGAAATCTATGCCGCGCACGGCGCCCAGCAGCGCGCGCGGGGCGCCGCCGAGCTTCAGCGCGCGCAGGGAGTTGCAGGAGGCGTGGTAGGTGACGCGGTGGGGGTAGTAGGCGCCAACGTCTTCCACGTTCAGCACGCGTGTCAGGAACTCGGTGAATTCGTGGACGCGGGGGATTATGGCGTCGAGTTCCGCAAGCAGCGCGCTGTCTTCGGCGGCCAAACGCGGGTATTGCGCGCGTATGGTGCTGGTGCACGAGGTGGAGGGGACCACGATCATCGGGGCGTCGCGGTAGGTTTCCACGAAGCGGCGGACGAGGGTGAGCGCTTCGCGGGGATAGCCGGAATTGCTGTGCATCTGGCCGCAGCAGGTTTGCGACGGGCGGAACTCCACCTCGTGGCCGAGGCGTTCCAACACGGTGACGGCGGCCTGGCCGGTTTGCGGAAACAGCGTGTCGTTGAAGCAGGTGATGAACAGGGAGACGCGCATCAGGCGGCCAATCCGGACGCGAGGGAGGGCGCGCGGCCGTAGGCGAGTTCGGCCAGTTCCATGTCCGTGGTCATTGCCTGGACCAGGGGCTCGCGTGTGACGATCTCCGCGGCGACCAGCGCGGTGCGGTCGGCTTTCTGCACGATCCGCCATTCCGCGGCTTCGGCCAGCAGGGCGGCCTGGGTCACTCGGGCCATGCCGTTGGCGAGGCGCCGGCCGTCCCGTTCGTCTGGCTCCAGCACCATCGGGCGGAGAGTTTCCAGGGCGGCGGCGATGCGCGGCTTCACGCAGACCACCTCCGGATGGGTGAGGTTGGCGAGGCGATGGGCGATGTCCTCCAGCCATTCCGCGGCCAGGTCCCGCGAGCGCAAAGCGCGCAGAACGTCATGCGAGAGGACCGTGGTGGTGCCCTCCCAGATGGCGTGCACGTGCGCGTTGCGGAAGATGCGCGGCAGGCCGGTGTCTTCCACGTAGCCGGCGCCGCCGAAGCTTTCGATCAGCTCGCTGGTGCCCCAGATGCCCTGACGCGCGCAGGAGAGTTTGGTGAGTGGCGCCAGCAGGCGGGCCATCTGGCCGTTGCCGCCTGCCTCCGCGCGGCCGACCGCGGCCGCCGCCTCGAAACACAGCGCCAGCATCGCCTCGTATTCCGCCGCGATGCGCGCCAGCCATGCCCGGTGCATCGGCTGGTCCGCCAGTGGCGCGCCGAAAACCTGGCGGACCCGCGCGTAATCGCGCGCCAGGCCAAGCAGGTGGCCCACGCCGGCCGGCCCGGCATACGCCGCCCACACACGCGCGATGTTCAGCAGCGAGGCGACCTTTGCCACGCCGCGGCCCAGCCCGCCGACCGGCACGGCGCGGGCGCCAGCCAGGTCCAGCTCCGCCGTCGGCAGTGCCTTGGTGCCCATTTTCTCTTTGAGGCGGCGCACGGTCAGGCCGTTCCAGCTGCCGTCCGGCCGGCGCAGCTCCAGCAGGAACAGCGACAGGCCGGCGCTGCCTGGCGCCTCGCCGTCCGGCCGCGCCAGCACCATGGCTATGTCCGCAGACGTGGCCGAGGTGAACCATTTGGTGCCGTACAGGCTGAACGTGCCGTCCTCGTTCGCATGCGCCACGGTGCCTGTCTGGCTTACGTCCGAGCCGCCTTCCTTCTCCGTCATCCACTGGCCGCTGGTGATGCCGCCGTGGCGCGCCGTCAGCCTGGCGCCGTATTGCGACCATAGCGCCGGATCGTGCTGGCGCAGCAGCCAGGCGGCGCCGTCCGTCATCACCAGCGGGCAGGTGGCGACCGCGCTAACCGGATCGAACAGGTTCGACAGGCCGGCCTGCACGATGCGGCCGTGGGCGCCGTAGCCGCTGTCATACGGCGTGGCCACGAGGCCTTCCTCCTGGCCGATGCGCACCAGGGCGTCGAACGCGGGATCCACCTCGATGCGGTCGATGCGCCGGCCCCAGGCATCGTAGGGCACGTGGCGGGGCGGGGTGCGCTCGGCGGCGTCCGCCAGGGCGGGCAGTTCGGCTGCCGCGCGTTCGCCCAGGCGGTCCAGCTTCGGCGCGGCGTCGGCGAAGACGTCCGCGGGGAGGTGGCGTTCCAGCGCGTAGCGCAATGTTGCGTCGTGGCGGAAGCGGTTGCGCGGCGTGGGGGCGGTTTGGGTGAAGTCAGGCATTTGCCGGGCGTGAAGGAAGGAAGGAAGCAGTTCTTTTTT
>CAXTJZ010000332.1:0-2486 GCA_964244695.1 uncultured Acetobacteraceae bacterium | reverse complement strand
GCGACAGCGGAGTAAAAGTTTTTTGCTTCTTTTTTTCAAAAAAGAAGGCCTTCCTTGCCTTCATCCCGCAGGCAGCAGGCGCTCCGCCAAGTCAACCAGCTCGCCAAAATCTCCCGCAACCGCCACAGCGCCCTGCTCCATTCCCGGCCGCCCGTAACCCCACCCTGCGAAGATGGCGCGCACGCCGCAGCCGGTGGCCGACAGCACGTCGTTGGTATGGTCGCCGACCATGAGCGCCCGGTCCGTGGTCCCGCCCGCGGCCGCGATCGTCTCGCGCAGATGCAGCGGATCGGGCTTGTGCGCGGCGAAGCTGTCGCCGCCGCCTATGGCCGCAAACCGGTCAGCCACGCCGAGCGCCCCAAGCAACAGCCGCGCCGCGCGCTCGGGCTTGTTGGTGCAGACGGCAAGTGTCCAGCCCTGGGCGCGAAGCCTGTCCAGCGCTTCCGGCACGCCCGGATACAGCCGCGTCGCCTCCGCTACGTTCGACTCGTAGTCCGACAAATAGTCGCGCGCTGCGCGCTCGTCGGGCTTGGTGCCTACAGCGGCGAAAGCGCGGTCGATGAGGGGCTGCAGGCCATCGCCAACCATCGCGGCGATCCTGGCCTCCGGCAGCACCGGCAGCCCGCGCGCGGTCAGCGTCCGGTTCACGGCGGCTGCGATGTCCGGCGCGGAGTCGGTCAGCGTGCCGTCCAGGTCGAAGGCTAGCGTGCGGGTCATCTGCGGACCTTTTAATTCGGAAGCGAAGGAAGGACTTCTTTTTTGAAAAAAAGAAGCAAAAAACTTTTGCGCCCTGTCGGCGGCTTACCGGAGAGGCGCGCGACAGCGGAGTAAAAGTTTTTTGGTCCTTTTTTTCAAAAAAGGACTGCTTGCTTCCTATTGGCTGCTGCCGTCCCCGAGAAGCGGCTCGACAGAACCGGTAAGCGTGTTGCCGCGCAGCGTCGCCTCCGTGGCGCTGCCGTTGTAGACGAGCGCCGTCCGGTAGTTGCCGTCATTCGTCAGGTGGTTGTGCTCGACGGTGATCTCCGGCGTGGCCTGGTCCACACCCTCCGCACCCACGGAGATGGCGGCGGTGTGGTTGCCGGAGAGCGGGCCTTTTTCCAACGTGTTGTTGCGCACGATCAACGTGCCGCCGTTCGGGGCTTCGATCAGGTAGCTTGCCGTGCCGGTTTGGCCATCCTGTATGTCGCAGCCGGTCACTTCGGTGCGCGCGGCGCGCGACTTGATGTCGTGACCCTGGCGGGTGTCCCGGAAGACGCTGTCCTGCACGACAAGGCTGGCGATCTTGCCGGCGTAGATGGCGTGCGCGCAGGCGCTCAGGCAGACGCCGTTCTTGATGAACTGGCTGTGGCGGACCGTCAGAACCATGGACGGGTTCGCGTTCGTCAGGATGCCGTCCTGGTTGTTGACGAACCGCACGCCGTCCACCGTGAGGTTGCCGCCTTCGGCACGTATGCCGGCGCCGTTGCCATCCGCTACGCGGGCGCGTGTGAGGGTGAGGTTGCGTATGGTGATGTCGTCGCCATCGGCGATGAGCAGCGCCTTGCCGCCGCAGGTCTTGTCCGTAAGCACGACGCTTGCCGCGTCTCCGGCGCCTTCCACGGTGAGGTGGGGGGCGGCCAGGGTCGCACAGTCGAAATACTGGCCCGGATAGATGACGATGTGGTCGCCTGGACCCGCGGCTTCGGCTGCGGCTGACGGCATCGCAAACGCCTTGCCTGCGCCGACTTCCAGCGTCTTGGCGCAAACGCCAAAAGAGGAAGTCGCCACGCAGACGAGCGTGGCGACCCAGGCGGACCGTAACAAGATCAAGGGCAAACCACCTTTAAACCGAACGGCGCCTCACTAGCATGGTCAAGGCGGCAAGGCCCAGCCCGGCGATGGCCAGCGAGCCGGGCTCGGGGATGAATTGCGGCGGCGGGTCGGAAGAGAACGTGCCTGTCAGGTCCGCGCCGAAAGTGGCCAGCATGCCATCGCTTGCAATAGCCAGATTCGGCAGCAACGCGGAGAAGGCGTAGCCGGCGGTTATGGTCGAACCAGTCGTGAACTTCAAGAAATCCGAGCTGAACGTTTCGGTATAGCCCGCCGACTGGGTGCCGGTGTTCGACGTGCTGGAGGACGCGCCCGTGCCGCCATCCGAACCGCTGAAGGTCAGACCTGCGCTGCTGCTCGTGTTCGGGACGATAGTAATCGTCAGCAGGTTGTTGGCACCTGTCGCGGCGCCGGCAAGCTTGTAGCTGATCGTCAGGGCGCCGTTTATCGACTGGAAATCCGCACCCATGAAAGACTGGGCGGCGAGGCTGGTCGTCACGCCGGCGCCGTTGTTGATCGTCTCTATTGCTGAGAGCTGCCCAGACAAGGAGCTCGTCACTCCGGCCACGTTCTCATATTGGAACGTTACGAGATCGTCTGTTGCAAAGTCCGTATTGAGCAGGGCAGTGCCAGTACCATTGTTTGTGAAACTGATACAGTCGCTCGAGTAAGAGTCC
>CAXTJZ010000331.1:0-2571 GCA_964244695.1 uncultured Acetobacteraceae bacterium | reverse complement strand
GCGGGAGTCAAAAGTTTTTTGCTTCTTTTTTTCAAAAAAGAAGGCCTTCCTTGCTTGCCATCGCCTGCCGGTAGAGCGCCGCATAAGCCTGGCCGGGCCCACCCCACCCCACGTCGGCCCGCATCGCTCGGGCCTGCAGCGCGGACCAGGCTTGCGGCCGCTTCCATAGTGCCAGCGTGCGCGTGATGGCGCCGCGCAATGCCTCCGCCGTGACGGGCGCGAACTGCACGCCGGTGCCCAGTGCGGCCGCGTCCGCGTCGGTCACCGTGTCGGCCAGGCCGCCGACGCGGCTGACCACCGGGATGGCGCCGTAGCGCAGGGCGCAGAGCTGCGTCAGGCCGCAGGGCTCGAAGCGGGAGGGGACCAGGACGGCGTCGCTGCCGGCTTGCAGGAGGTGGGCGGCGGCTTCGTCGTAGCCGAGCTCGACGCCTATGCGGCCCGGGTTTGCGGCTTCGGCGGCCGTGAAGGCGGCTTGCAAGCCGGCGTCACCGGAGCCGAGCAGCGCCAGCTGCGCGCCGGCCGCCAGCAGCTCGGGCAGGCAGGCCAGCAACAGGTCCAGCCCCTTCTGGTGGGACAGCCGGCTGACGACGCCGAACAGAAGGGTGTTGCGGGACGGGGTCAGCCGGAAGCGGGCTTGCAGGGCGGCCTTGCTTGCGGCGCGGTTGGCGCGTGCCGCGGCCCCGAAGGGCGCGGGCAGGTTTGGGTCCGTCTGCGGGTTCCAGACCGCGGTGTCTATGCCGTTGAGGATGCCGGTGAGGGCGCCGGCCCGGGCGCGCAGCAGGCCGTCGATGCCCATGCCGCCCTCCGGCGTGCAGATTTCGGCGGCGTAGGTGGGGGAGACGGTGGTGATCCTGTCGGCGTAGCGTATGCCTGCCTTCAGCATGCCGATCGCGCCGTAATACTCGACACCGTCCATGGTGTAGGCGTGGGCTGGCAGGCGGAGTTCGGCCAGCAGAGACGCCGGCACCTGGCCCTGGAATGCCAGGTTGTGAATGGTGAACACGGTGGCCGGGCGTGGGCCGCCGGCGAGTGCCAGGTAGGCTGGCGCCAGGCCGGTCTGCCAGTCGTGCGCGTGCAATACGTCTGGCGTGTAGCCCGGCACGCGGCCTTGTCCGATCAATGCCGCGGCGTAGGCCAGGGCGGCGAAACGCTGCGGGTTGTCCGGCCAGTCCTGACCGTCCGGCATGGTGTAGGGGTTGCCGGGGCGGGCGTAGAGATGCGGGGCATCCAGCACGAACAGCGCCAGGCCGCCGGCCTGGCCGGCCAGGATGCGCGCGTCGCCGCCGAAATACGCGGTCTCTGACAAAACGGTTTCTGCGCTGGATAACGCCTGCAGCACGGCGGGATACCCGGGCAGGAGCGTGCGGACCTGGATGCCGTGGGGCTGCAGGGCTGCGGGCAGGGCGCCGGCTACGTCGGCCAGGCCACCGGTCTTTATGATCGGGTAGGCTTCGGAGGCTACGGAGAGGGTTTGCACGGGGTGTTTCAGTAGCAAGGAAGGCCTTCTTTTTCGAGAAAAAGAAGCAAAAAGCTTTCGTCTGCGCTGTCGCGGACCTGACCACAAACGCGCGACAGCGGAGTCAAAAGTTTTTTGGTTCTTTTTTTCAAAAAAGAACTGCTTGATTGCCTGTCTTTCGGGAAACGCTGATTACGGAAGTGCCTCGATCATAGGCTGGGTGATCAGGCACACCCCCTTAGGCGAGCGGCGGAATCGTGCTGCATCATGCGCGGGGTCTTCGCCGACAACGAGGCCGTCCGGAATGATGACGCCGCGATCCAGCACAACGCGTTTTAGCCGGGCGTGGCGGCCGATCTGGGCGTAGGGAAGCACCACGGCCTGTTCCACGCAGGCGAAGGAGTGGGCGTGCACGCCGGTGAACAGCAGCGATTGCCACACTTCGGTGCCTGACACGATGCAGCCGCCGGACACCAGGGAGCTGATCGCCTGGCCGCGGCGTCCGTCCTCATCGTGGACGAACTTCGCCGGCGGCACGATTTCACCGTAGGTCCAAATTGGCCAGTTCTGGTCGTAGAGATCGAGGCCGGGGATGAAATCGGTGAGGTCTATGTTGGCTTCCCAGTATGCGTCCACCGTGCCGACATCACGCCAGTAGATCTGGCTGGCGGGCGTGGTGCGCACGCAGGATTTCTCGAAATGATGCGCGACCGCGCGGCCGTTCGCCACCAGATACGGGATGATGTCGTGGCCGAAATCATGCGTGGAGCCGGGCAGGGTTGCGTCACGGCGTAGCGTGTCAATCAGGAACTTCGTCTCGAAGACGTAGATGCCCATGCTGGCCAGGCTGCGGCCGGGTTTGCCGGGGATGGCGGGCGGATCGGCGGGTTTTTCCAGGAAAGCGGTGATGCGGTCGGCCGCATCGACCGCCATCACGCCGAAACCAGTGGCTTCCGCGCAGGAGACTTCTATGCAGCCGACGGTCACGTCGGCCTGCTGCTCCACATGCTGCTGCAGCATGGGCTCGTAATCCATCTTGTAGACGTGGTCGCCTGCCAGCAGGACGATGTGGCGCGGGGCGTAGCTCTCGATGATGTCGATGTTCTGGTACACCG
>CAXTJZ010000330.1:0-2630 GCA_964244695.1 uncultured Acetobacteraceae bacterium | reverse complement strand
CGCTGCGGGGCGTGGTAGAGCACGTCGCCGGTGACCACGGTCGGCACGCGGGCGCGGTGTGCCATGTCGGACAGCTCGCGCAGGCGCAGCGTATCGCTAGGCCGCCTGCGTAGTCCTAGCGCGAGATGGCAGCGACCGGGGAAGGCGGCCTGCATGCGCCGCAACTCAGCACTTAGATTATCGTCCGGTATCTCCGGCAGCATGACGAGCAGCAGGCCTTCGCCTGCGGCCACCAGTTCCGCCCAGGACAGCTCGAAGGTGCCCTTGCCGCTGCGGATCTTGGCCAAGGTGAGCAGCCGGCACAGGCGCGCGTAAGCCGGGCGGTCCGTGGGATAGGCGAGCACCGGCAGGCAGTCGGTCAGCTCCAGCCTGCAGCCTACCACGAGACGCATGCCGACCTCCCTGGCTCTAGCATGCGCCCGCGCGATCCCGGCCAGCGTTTTGTGGTCGGTGACGGCCAGGGCCTCGTAGCCGAGCGCCTTGGCCTGCAGCATCAGCTCCTCGATTCGGCTGGCGCCGCGCAGGAAGGAGTAGTTGGAACTAACCTGCAGCTCGGTGTAGCCCGCCATCAGCCCGCGTTCGGGTGGCCGTGCCCACTGGTGCTCGGCGTGGCCCGATCAGGCTCCTTCATAGGGACGAAGCCGGACTGCTCGAGATGCTGGACAAGGCGTTCGGCCGTGATCCTGGCCATCGCGGCGTCGGCGTGGTGGACCCGCTTGCGCCCGGCGAAACGCAGGGCAAAAGAGAGGCTCTCCTGGATCTCCTGGATCTCCTGGATCTCCTGGGCGCTGGCGGGACGCAGGTCCAGCTTGTCGTCGGCGGTCATCGTCCACTACCCTCCCCAGGACGAGGGCGGTAAGAAGGCACGGGAACATAGAGAGAACAAGCGTCATCATTGGGCGGATAGGCCGGTGACGCCCTGATCTACGGGGCGACCGGCTACACGGGCCGCCTCTGCGCCGCGCACGCCGTTGAGCGCGGGTTGCGCCCCGTGCTGGCGGGCCGGAGCCCGGGCAAGCTCCGCCCGCTTTCCGAGAGCCTTGGGCTGGAGTGGCGGGCCTCCGGCCTGGAACCTAGTCCGGCTCAGCTCCAAGGCATCAGCGCCGTGCTGCACGCGGCGGGCCCGTTCTCGGCCACGGCCGCACCGATGGCGGCAGCCTGCATCGCGGCAGGCGTCCACTACTGCGACATCACCGGCGAGATCGACGTCTTCGAGGCGCTCGCGGCCTGGGACGCCCGCGCGCGAGATGCCGGCGTGATGCTGCTGCCCGGCGCAGGGTTCGACGTGGTGCCCAGCGATTGCCTCGCGGCGCACGTCGCGGCGCGCCTCCCGGGGGCGACGCGCCTGCGCCTGTCCATCGGCGGGCTCGCGAAGGCAAGCCGGGGCACTATGAAGACGATGCTGGAGGGCATCGGCACCGGCGTGCGTGTCCGCCGAGACGGCGCCATCGTGCAAGGCGACACGCGGCTACGGCAGACGGCCGATTTCGGGGCGGGCGCACGGCCCACCGTCGGCGTGCCCTGGGGCGACGTGTCCACGGCGTGGCGATCCACAGGCATCCGTGACATCGAGGTGTTCTTCGAGGCGACCCGCGACATCGAGACGATGTCCCGCCTCCCGGCTGTCGCCCGCAAGTTCCTGGCGCAAGGGCCCGTGCTAAGCTTCCTGCAACGGCAGGTGGACCGGCGCCTGCCGCCCGGGCCCTCGGCCGAGGAGCGGGCGAGCGGCCGCGCGGCAATCCTGGCAGAGGCGTGGGACGCCACGGGCCAGCACGTGGCCTCCCTGCTGAGCACGCCTGAGCCCTACCACCTGACCGCGCGGACCGCCGTCGAGATCGCGCGTCTGGCGGCCGAGGGAGACGTGACGCCGGGCTATCAAACCTCCGCCACCGCTCACGGCGCGGACTTCATCCTGCGGTTCGACGGCGTGCAGCGGACCGACATGGACGGTCGGTCGGGCAGAGAGGCATAGAACCACCTACCGCCAGGCGGCGCCTTTCTGCATCGAGCTACAGAGCGAACCGGCGTGCTGCGAGACGGCCAGCCAATCCCAGCAAGCCCTTCGCCAGGACCACCGGAGGCGATGGCCTTGCCGCGGCGCGGGCCTGCAACACCAGCGCGGCCCCAAGCGCCGCCTGGATGCCGACCGCGCCCAAGAACAGCACGCCCGCCGCCACCGCATCGGCCTGCCGGCTCGTGTAGATGTCCCGACTTGTGCGCGCTTCCGCGTCGAAGCGGCCGCGTGCGGCCTGCGTGGCACCCGGCGCCGGCTCGAACAGGTTGCCGTCGCTCGCAGGGGCGGCAGCCGCGTCGAGCTGGGCGTCGTAGCCGCGCGTGGCGAGCACCCGGTCCAATACGCCGGGTGCCAGCCGGGCGGCCAGAATGGTGGGCGGGGTCGAGCTGCCGACGAACACGTCGCGGCGCTTGTGCGTCGCTGCGAACAGGATGGCGTCGGCGGCGACCTCGGGCTGGTAGGGCGAGGGCGCCTTTGTCCGCTGGCCCGTCTTGTTGCGCGCCCAATCAAACTGCGGGGTGTTGACGGCGGGCAGGTGCACCATGGTCAGGTGGATTGCGCTGCGGTCGTGGATCAGCTCGGAGCGCAGCGCCTCGGTGAAGCCGCGCAGGGCGAA
>CAXTJZ010000329.1:0-2649 GCA_964244695.1 uncultured Acetobacteraceae bacterium | reverse complement strand
GGCAAGCTGGACATGGTGGGGATGACGCGCGCGCACATCGCCGAGCCGCACATCGTGCGAAAGGTGCTGGCTGGGCAGGAGGACCGCATACGGCCGTGCGTGGGCGCCACATACTGCCTGGACCGCATCTACGAGGGCAACGAGGCGCTGTGCGTGCACAATGCCGCCACCGGGCGGGAAGCGACGATGCCGCACCTGATCCCGCGCGCGGCCCTGCGCCGGCACGTGGTGGTGGTGGGTGCTGGCCCGGCCGGGCTGGAGGCGGCGCGCGTGGCGGCCGAGCGCGGCCATCGCGTGACGGTGCTGGAGGCCACGGGGCGGGCAGGCGGCCAAATTCTGCTGGCGGCGCGCACGCTGCGAAGGCGGGAGCTGATCGGCATCGTGGACTGGCGCGTGTCCGAGCTGGCCAGGATGGGCGCCGAGCTGCGCTTCGACACCTATGCGGATGCCGACGACGTGCTGGCGCTGGCACCCGACGCCGTGTTCATCGCCACAGGCGGCGTGCCGGACACCGCCGTGCTGCAGGATGGCAACGACCTGGTGGTTTCAAGCTGGGACGTGGTGGGCGGTGCTGCTAGCGTTTCAGGGCGCGTGCTGGTGTATGACGACAACGGCGCGCATCCCGGCATGCAGGCGGCCGAGGTGCTGGCCGAAGCCGGCGCGGAGGTTGAGCTGGTGACGCCGGAGCGGATGCTGGCGCCGGAGATCGGCGGGCTGAACCATGCCGCCTACGCCCGCATCTTCCGCCGCCGCGGCGTACGCGTGACGGTGAACACGCGGCTGCTGTCCGTGCGGCGCGACGGCAACGGGCTGGTGGCGGTGCTGGGCAGCGATTACGGAACCGAGTTGGAAGAGCGGCGGGTGGACCAGGTGGTGGTGGAGCATGGGACCTTGCCGCTGGACGAGGTGTACGAAGCGCTGAAGCCAGGCTCGCGCAACGGTGGCGAGGTGGACCATGCGGCGTTGCTGGGCGGGCGGGCGCAGGACGTAGTGCGCAATACGGAGGGGCGTTACGCGCTATTCCGGATTGGCGATGCGGTGGCCAGCCGGAATATTCACGCGGCGGTTTTCGATGCGCTTCGGTTGGCTAAGGATGTTTAGAAAAGGAAGGAAGGCCTTCTTTTTTGAAAAAAAAGAAGCAAAAAACTTTTGACTCCGCTGTGGCGGACCAACCGGAGCAAGTCCGCGACGACGGAGTCAAAAAGTTTTTTCTTTGTTTTTCAGAAAAGAAGACCTCGCTTCTTACCATTCAGCTCCGGACCAAGAATGCACTTTATCTCGGTAGAGTCGTCAACCTTAACGCACCACCGCGAAGGCCTGTCCGGTGGAAGGGGCGAGCACATCGGCCAGGGCGTTCGAGAGCGGATTGGCCGAGGCGCCATCGATGTGGAAGCGTGTTGCGACAGTTATGGCGGCATACCCCGACCGCTCGCACTCACCGTCGTGAGGGCGCATCATTCGGATGGAAGCCAGCCTGTCGCCGTGATGGGCTGCATCCGGCTCAACGACGGTCCACTCCTGGCAGCTTGTTGAAGAAATCACGCTCGTAGGCACTATCCGGTGTTGACCGGACTGCTTCATCCAGCGCGTGCGCGTCAGGTCCGACCAGGATACGCCATCTGCCATCCCGGACGCCTTCTAGTATGATCTCGGCTGCCTGGTCCGGCGTGAGGCCCTTGTCACGAAAGGCTTCGGCACGTTGTTGCAGTTCCCCGCTCAACTCGCCGTCGGCGCCCGCGGCGAATTCGGCGATCGTGTTGTGCACGATGGACGTGCCGATATGGCCAGGCATGACGAGGCTGACCGCGACGTGTGGGGCGTGCAGGCGCAGGTCTCCTACCAGAGCCTCGGTGAAGCCTTTCACGGCAAATTTTGCCGCGCTGTAGGCCGTGTGCGGCGTATCGGGCCCAAGCGACGCCCAAAAACCGTTTACCGAACTTACATTGATCAGGTGCGCTTCCGGCGCACGTATCAGGCTGGGCAGGAAGACGCGTGTCGTCCGGTACACGCCGCCCCAACAGACGTCGAACGTACGCTCCCATTCCCGGCGCAGGTCGGTCACGAAGCTTCCGCCGCCACCGATGCCGGCATTGTTGAAAAGCAGGTGCACGTGAAGGGTCTCGTGCCGGTCGTCAGTGTCCTCTCGGAACTTCAGGAGTTGCGCCTCGTCGCTGACGTCGGCCACGAACGTAGTCACCTTCACGCCCCCAGGTGAGGCTGCAAGCGCCAGCGCGCGTGTCTCGTCCAGGGTAGCGCCGCGCACATCGCAAGTGGCGACGTTGCAGCCCTGGTTCGCGAGCTGACAGACCAGCGCGCGCCCGATGCCGCTTCCGCCGCCAGTGACGACGGCGATCTTTCCTTTGATCTCGCGCATGGACGTCTTCTCGCTTGTTGTGCCACTTGGCCGTGTTGTTGAGTATGCTGGCAAGCGGGTGCCTCGGGCAAGCCGGCAGCAGCATCGGTTGTGGACGGAAGTAAGATCTCCGTTTTTGCAAAAAGAAGCTAGAGAATCTTATCCTGACGCTGTCCTACCGCTGTGACCTGTCCTGTGGCATTCATCAAGTCGGTTTAGGTGGAAGGAATGAAAGTTCTTTGGTCCTCTTATCAAAAAAGGACTGCTTAATTCCTTCCGCCAATTTGACGCGAGTA
>CAXTJZ010000328.1:717-2669 GCA_964244695.1 uncultured Acetobacteraceae bacterium | reverse complement strand
CTATAGAGTCTCACACTCTTGTTTTCGAAGGGTATAAGGCGTGTTCGTTGTTCCCGAGAAACGGGCGTGCCGCTACCAGTTCCTACCCATGACGCCCGTTGAATCACTGGTTTCTAGCTTGATACTATTGCCATTTCAACGTCTCACACCGCGTCCAGGAAGGACTGACCGGTCACGACTATTGCCACTCTGATGATGCGGACGGTCTCGGCGAGCAGGGCGTTTCAGGCTGCGCAGCAGGCGTTCAGGAGGCGTCGTAGGTGTCGAGGAGGGGTGGCTCAGATATCGCTCGCGCCGGTCCCCACCAGCCGCGTTCGACGGGGGTGAGGACGGGGCGATAGGCCGGCGGGCGGAGCGGGTGATGGATAGTGCCCACTGGGGTGGTGGAAATTCGCTGAGCGAGCCGGCGCGCGGAGCCCTCACGTAGCGCAGCGCGGCGGCTCGCGGCGGTTGGGGTGGTCACCGGGGTTGTTTCGGTCAAGCTTGAGCTTGCGATAGAGCAACCCTGGCCGGAGAGCCCCGATGACCGACGACACCATGCACCTGCTCGATGTGGTGCAAAAGAGCGATGACGGCGACTTCCTCAAGGCGATCGCCGAGACGGCGCTGCAGCGGATCATGGACGCCGATGTGGACAACATCATCGGCGCCGCGCGCCACGAACGCAGTCCCGAGCGGCTGACCTACAGGAACGGCTACCGCGAGCGGACGCTGGAAACCCGGCTGGGCTCGCTGGAGCTGAAGGTCCCAAAGCTCAGGGCCGGCCCCTCCTAGTTGGCTTCGCCGCCCTTCGGGTCCCGCCGTTCCTGGAGCCCCGGCGCACCATCGAGAAGGCGCTGACCGCCGTCATCCAGGAGGCCTGGATCGCCGGCGTCTCCACCCGTCGGGTGGAGGACCTGGTCCAGGCCATGGGCATGAGCGGCATCTCCAAGTCGCAGGTCTCCAAGCTGTGCAAGGACATCGATGAGCGCGTCAGCTCCTTCCTGGAGCGGCCGCTGGAGGGCGACTGGCCCTACGTGTGGCTGGACGCCACCTATCTGAAGCAGCGCCAGGGTGGCCGGATCATCTCAGTGGCGGTGATAATCGCTGTGGCGGCCAACACCGAGGGCCGCCGGGAGATCATCGGGTTGAACGTCGGCCTGTCGGAAGCCGCGCCGTTCTGGATCGACTTCCTCCGCTCTTTGAACAAGCGCGGCCTCAAGGGCGTGAAGCTGGTGATCTCGGACGCCCACGAAGGGCTGAAGAAGGCCATCCGCCAGGTCCTGGGCGCCACGTGGCAAAGATGCCGGGTTCATACGATGCGGAACCTGCTGGCCCGCGTGCCAAGAGCCCAGCAGTCCCGCGTCGCCACCGCCATCCGCGAGGCCTTCGTCCAGCGGCCCCAGGACAAGGCGCGCGAGATCTGGCGCACCATCGCCGCCTCCGCCCACAACAGCCTGCCCAAGCTCTCCCAGGCCATGGCGGAAGCCGAGGACGACGTGCTGGCCTACATGACCTTCCCAAAGGGGCACCGAACCAAGCTGCACAGCACCAACACCTTGGAACGGCTGAACCGCGAGGTGAAGCGCCGTGCCGACGTCGTCGGCATCTTCCCCAACGAGGCGTCCATCGTCAGGCTGATCGGCGCCGTTCTGATGGAGGCCAACGACGAGTGGTCGCTCCAGCACCGCTACCTCAGCCTGGAGCCGCTCAACGACTTAGCTTCAGCTGGAGACGAGGAGCCGAGCCTGCTTGCTCCACCCGCCGACCCGGCGCATCTTACACCTGCAGCGGCCTGATCGGGTACACCGGAGGGCCACCCAGAATTACACCACTTCGGTAGACGCTATCCGGGTGATGTTGCTCGGTTAGTTCAGGCGATGAGCGATATGCCATCCTGCGCCGTCGATGATCAGCACGGCGGACCGGTCGGCAGGCAGGGCGACGGCGACCTCCTCCAAGAGCATCTGAAT
>CAXTJZ010000328.1:0-707 GCA_964244695.1 uncultured Acetobacteraceae bacterium | reverse complement strand
AAATGGCTTCGGCCATCACCAGTCCGCGCCGGTATCGTGCGCCGGTCAGACCGCACGCCACACCCAGGGCGGCTCGTGACGCATGTCCTTCAGCCCGCGCGAGCGCATGCCGCGCGTGAACCAGACCCGGCCCGTTCGACCGAACTGGCCCACGCGCATCTCGTCCTGAACCCAGACCTCAACCATTCTGCCGTCCGCTGCTCGATCTGCTTCAGCTGTCAGGGGAAGCTGTTCTAAAGCGGGTCTGAGCGGTGGCAGCGCTCCTGGGTGGCTGAGTCGGTCTTCCGGTAGAACGAGCCCAGCGTGCGCATCAACCGAGTGGCGCCGGAGATGCTGTAGCCGACGCCCGTCCGCGCCTCGATCGTCGCCGCCACATCCCCGAATCGAAGCGGCGACTGGGCGCCGCCGCGCAGGCACGACGCCTCCAGCACCTTGGCCCTGATGACCACCAGCTCGCCGCCGCTCACCGCCGCCCGTGCAGGACCCAGCGGTCCGCCAGCCCCTCCCTCCTGGCTTCGTTGTAGCGGAGCACCCAGTCACGCCGGCTCTGGCGATCAATGCCCATAACGAATCGCCAGCATCGGCATGGCTCATTCTTCCATCGCCATGTCGGGGATGGGACTGGAGCTAGTGCCCATCGACGTCACGGCGGCCAGGCCAGGCAATACCTCCCGACTCCAAAGGGGGGTGCTAGTGATAGGATAAAT
>CAXTJZ010000327.1:0-2768 GCA_964244695.1 uncultured Acetobacteraceae bacterium | reverse complement strand
CCCAGCCGACCAAGCATGTGGCTCAGATACCCGGCATCCATAGACACCGCGTCCTGCAGATTGGCAGCTATGGCCACCGTATGGCGGTCGATCTCGAACAGCAGCCGGGCCTCGGGTAATGTGGCATCCGTGCCAAGAAAGCCCGAATCCAGCGCGCCAACGAATCGTGTGTAGAACCTGTTGAACGCACGTATCAACTGAATGGCTTCTTCCATCAGCTAATCTAGCCACTAATAATTGACTTAGTCAACCATTACGCGACCGAGAGGTAGCCTCCGCTTCTACTGCGGCGAGTTGGCCGGGAAGAATACGTAGGTGGCCTGGTAGTTGACCCGAACCTCACCCCCTTGATGCGCCGCATCACAGCCGGAAGTCGGTGCCGCGCCGCCCTCCGTCTGGCTGCGCACGACGTATGCAACATCGGCGAACCGGCCGGTGCCGCTGTGAGACTTCGCAGACAGTACGAGCCATGGAACAGACCCAGCCTCAGGCGAAGGACTGCCAACGGCCACTGTCCCGACTACCGCGCTTCCGTCAGCCGCCTGCCAGGTCGGCCCAGCGAAATGATGCCCCGCCACACCACCCGACCTGTCGAACAGGGTGGCGTCAGGTGCTTTCAGGCGCCACGCATAAGACTGCGCCGTTTTAGCACAGGTATAGATTTGCACGCCCTTGCCGAGCAATTGGATGGCCGGTTCAGCGGCTGAAGCGGCCTGCGAAACCAGGACAGCACAGAGAACAACCAGTGCCCGCCACATAGTCCGATCTGGGTTCAGAGGGGGGTGACCGCAATCAAGCTGAGAAGCGCCGTAACACCCACGATAAAAAACTTCATGAAAAACTCCGCGCTGCGATGCAGCAATATCGGCGGGAAGTTACCCGAGTTTTACAACCGCGCGACGGATCGCAACACCTGTCCTTTATGTGATCGCGTCCAGCTTCAAGACTTCGCCTGCCAGATACAGACTGCCGCAAATCAGCACGCGGCCAGGCGGCAGCAGAGCCACTTGCGCAAGCGCCCCGGCGACATCTGGCCCTGTCTGCGCCATACCGGACGAGGCCGCGATGATCCCGGCAACCGGAAGCGCCAGATGCTGGCCCGGCTCCTGCACCGCCCAGAGTGCTGCCACATGGGGAAGCATGGGTTGCAGGAAGCCGGACGCGTCCTTGCTCTGCTTCATGCCGGCAACAAGATAGGTCGGCCGGTCTGCCCAGCCGCGCAGATGCTCCGCCAGGACAAGCCCGGCGCCTGCATTGTGGCCGCCGTCCAGGAACACTTCGAACCCTGCCGGCAGCATCTCAGCCAGCCTGCCCTCCAGCCGTTGCAGCCGCGCCGGCCATGTTGCCCGGGCCACACCGCCATAGGCGCCTTCAGGGACATCCAGCCCGGAGGCGCGCAGGCACGCCGTGGCGATGCCCGCGTTATCCACTTGGTGGGCGCCGGGCAACGAGGCAGGCGGCAGCCGCACCACGCCGGCGTCGTCTTCAAATACGAGGCCGTCCGCCTCTTCGCGTATCGCCCAGTCCCGCCCGCGTTCCAGCAGACGCGCACCAACCCGCATTGCCTCCGCACGCAGCACCGCCAGCACCTCCGCCGGCTGCGCGCCGGTAGCCACCGGACGGCCCGCCTTCATGATGCCCGCCTTCTCCCACGCGATGCGCTCCAGCCGGTCACCCAGGAACTCCTGGTGGTCCAGCGAGATCGAGGTGATCGCGCAGGCGGCCGGTGCCGCCACCACGTTCGTCGCGTCGAAACGACCGCCAAGCCCCACTTCCACCACGCACAGATCGGCCGGCACGCGCGCGAACAGCAGAAAGCCGGCGGCGGCCAGCGCCTCGAATACGGTGATCGCCTGGCCTGCATTCACCTGCTCGATCTCGGCCAGCGTGTCCGCCAGGACGGGATCATCCACCAGGTCGTCAGCCACCCGGAACCGCTCGCGCAGATGAACCAGATGCGGCGAGGTGGTGACGTGCACCCGCCAGCCCGCCGCCTCGCCCATGGCGCGCAGGAAGGCGCAGGTGCTGCCCTTGCCGTTTGTGCCCGCCACGTGGATCACCGGCGGCAGGTGGTCCTGCGGGTCGCCGAGCTGGTGCAGCAGGCGTTGGACCCGGCCAAGGCTTAGGTCGATCAGCTTGGGGTAGAGGGTTTGCAGACGGTCGAGTATGGCGTCCGTACGGCCTGAGCCGGGGGGCAGGCCAGGCAAGTCAAGCAAGGAAGCAGTCCTTTTTTGAAAAAAAGGACCAAAAAACTTTTACCTCTCCGCATTTGCAACACCCTGATGCTGCAGGAAACACCGAAGCATTTGCGCGGGGGGGGAGCAAAAGTTTTTTGCTTCTTTTTTTCAAAAAAGAAGGCCTTGCTTACTGCTGCTCAACGACCGGCTCTGGCTCCGCCACCAATTCTGCCTCCACCGCAGGCGCATAAGGCTGCAGCAGCCGTATCACCCGCCCCAGCGTCTCGCGCAGGTCCGTACGCCGCACCACCATGTCCACTATGCCGTGCTCGTGCAGGTATTCGGACCGCTGAAAGCCCTCCGGCAGCGTCTCACGCACCGTCTGCTCGATCACGCGCGCGCCGGCGAACCCGATCAGCGCGCCAGGCTCGGCGATATGTATGTCGCCCAGCATGGCGAAGCTGGCGGTGACACCGCCGGTTGTGGGGTCTGTCAGAACGACGATGAACGGCAGCCGCGCCTCGCGCAGCATCATGGCCGCGATCGTGGTGCGCGGCATCTGCATCAGGCTGACCGCACCCTCCTGCATGC
>CAXTJZ010000326.1:0-2833 GCA_964244695.1 uncultured Acetobacteraceae bacterium | reverse complement strand
CGCCGGGACACCCTGACCCAGCTCGCCACCCGCCAGGCCTTCACCGAAACCCTGGCCGCCCAGTTCGCCCGCAGCGCCCCCTTCGCCCTCCTTGTCATAGACCTGGACGGCTTCGACCGCCTGAACGCCAACCTCGGCCAGGCCACCGCGGACGAACTCCTCCAGGCCATCGCCGCCCGCATCCAGGCCCAGGCCGAACGCGACCACGCCGCCCGCATGGACGGCGACAGCTTCGCCCTTCTCCTCACCGCCCAGGAGGACCTGGACAACCTGCCAGCCACAACCGCCCGCATAGCCGCCAGCCTCGCCGCCCCCTACCCGGCCGCCGGCCAGCTGATCGACGCCGGCGCCAGCATCGGCGTGGCCCTCGCCCCCGAGCACGGCCCAAACGCCGAAACCCTGCTGCGCGCCGCTTACGCCGCCCTCACCCAAGCCAAGCAGAACGGCGGCGGCCGCACCGAGATCTGCGGCCGCGTCCAGGCAGAAACCGTCCTGGCCCGCCAGCACACCCGCCGAGACCTGCAGCGCGCCATAGAAGCAGGCCAGATCGTCCCCTACTACCAGCCGATCGTCCGCCTGCCCGGCGCCGACATCGCCAAGTTTGAAGTCCTGGCCAGGTGGATTCACCCGCAGCACGGCATCCTGCTGCCCGAACAGTTCATCCCCGCCGCGGACGAGATGGGCCTCTCCGGCCAGATAAGCATGTCCCTCCTGCGTCAGGTCGCTGCCGACACGCAGGACTGGCCCGCCTGGTGCCGCTACGCCATCAACGTCTCCCCCGGCCAGGTCCGCGAGCTCATCGGCCTGCTCAACGCCCAGCCAGGCGCCTGGCAACGCCGCATGGACCTCACCCGGCTGGACGTGGAAGTCAGCGAAGCCGCGCTCACCCAGGACCGCGCTCTGGCCCGCGAACTGATAGACGTCCTGCACGAGCAGGGCGCCCGCGCGGTGCTCGACGATTTCGGCAGCGCCTCGAACTTCTTCCACCTTCGCGACATGCCGTTCGACACCATCAAGATCAGCAAGATGTTCATCCAGACCCTGGACCAGGACCCCCGCGCCGAAGCCTGCGTCATGTCCATGCTCTGGCTGGGCCTGGGCCTGGGCATAGACATCGTGGCGGACGGCGTGGAAACCGCCGAAGTCGCCGAACGCCTCGCCGCGCTGGGCTGCACCTACGCGCAGGGCTTCCTCTACGCACGGCCCGGTCCTGCTGACGCCGCCTGCAAACTACTTGGCGTGGAGCGTGCGCTGGAAGCGGCGTAGGGGAAGAAAGCAAGGCCTTCTTTTTTGAAAAAAAGAAGCAAAAAACTTTTATCTCCGTCATGTGCGCTTTGTTCACACGCACACTTCAACGGTCCGCGACCGCGCTGGTAAAGCTTTTTGCTTCTTTTTCTCGAAAAAGAAGGCCTTGCCTTACAGCTTCGAACACGTCGGAACGCGAACCCACTCGCCTACCCCTCCACGCCCACAACCGGCCCACGCGTCTCATCCAAACGCGCCGCCGGCTGCAGCTTAACCACGCTCCCACCAGCCGCCGCCTCGTAAATCGCCGCAATCAGCCGCATGTCCTGCAAGCCCTCCTCGCCAGGCGTAAGAGGCACGGCTTCCGTCCGTATCGCCTCCGCATACGCATCCATCTCCAGCGCGAACTGGCTCTTCGGCGCCCACCGCCGCTGCTCCAGCCCGCTGCTCATCCCGTCCCGCCGCGCAATCTGCATCGTCAGGTTGTCGTAGCCATACGCAGGGTCCAACCCAAACGTCGCCTCCGTCGCCATTAGCCGCAAGAACCGGTTCTCGTGATAGGAATACCCAGACCCGCAAACCGCCATCACGCCGGAAGGAAACCGCAGCGTGAACGTGCAGATGTCCTCCACCTCCCGGAACCGCGGATCGTTCGCCGGCTGCGTCGTGCGCGCGGTGATCTCCACCGGCTCCTCACCTGTCAGGAAACGCGCCGTATTCAGGCAATATAGCCCCACATCCGGCAAGGACCCGCCACCGGCCATCGCCTTGTTCAACCGCCACTGCCCGTCATTGGCATCGTTCTGCCCGTTTGTCGTCTCGATCATCCGCAGGTCGCCATACGTCTTGTTGCGAACCATCCCGACCAGTGACCTGAACTCCGGCAGGTACTGACACCGGTAGGCGATCATCAGCTTCCGCCCGGCCTGCTTGCACGCATCCACCATGCGCTGCGCGTCGGCCACATTCGTCGCCATCGGTTTCTCGCACAGCACATGCTTGCCGGCCTGCGCCGCACGCACGGTATATTCCGCATGCAGCGCGTTCGGCAGCACGATGTACACCACATCGATTTCAGGATTGTCCTTGATTGAATCAAAGTTCTTGTAGTCGTACAGGTTCTTCTCAGGCACGCCGTACTGCGCCGCGATCACCCGCGCCTTGTCCGCCTCCCCGCTCACCAGCGCCGTCACCCGCACATGCTTGCTCTGCCCAAACCCCGGCAAAATCTGCGTCAGTGCCAGCCGCCCAAGCCCCACCACCGCCACGCCCAGCCGCTTATCCCGCGGATCGAGTTGCGGCACCTTGCCGGAAATGTCGGCAGCGTTATCCAGCGGCGGCAGGCTCACCTGCCCCGCCTTCACCGTCCCGCGCAACACACTCGGCTCCGGCAACTCCGCCGCCTGCGCGCTGGCGATCAGCCCCGCCCCAGCCAACCCGGCAAGCCCGCGTCTCGTGATCTCCGGCATCGCCGTGCTCCTTCAAATACGTGACGGGAAAAGCCGCGCCCGCGGTGATGGATTTTCGCCGCACGCAAAAGTGCAGAGAAGGCAAGCAAGGCCTTCTTTTTTGAAAACAAGAAGCAAAA
>CAXTJZ010000325.1:0-2867 GCA_964244695.1 uncultured Acetobacteraceae bacterium | reverse complement strand
GCTTTTGCTGGCGCTGGCGCGGAACGCTGGGGCGTGCGCTTTAGGGACGCGCACCCGACGGAGCAAAAGTTTTTTGCTGCTTTTTTTTCAAAAAAGAAGGCCTTTCTTGCTTTTTCAGCCTCCCATCGTCGCATAACCCCGCACGCCGACATTCGCCGGGATGCGGGCCGCAACATTGGAGATGATCTCCGCCACGCCTTGCGCCGGCCTGGGCGGGCTGAACAGGTGCCCCTGCACTTCCGTGCAGCCTTCCACCCGCAACCAGTGCAGCTGCTCTTCGGTCTCCACGCCTTCGACCAGCGTGTCGAGCTCCAGATGGCCGCACAGGCCGAGCACGGCGCGTATGATGGTGCCGCCGTCGCCGTGCAGGTCGGCGAGGAAGCTTGCGTCGATCTTCACCTTGTCGAACGGGAAGCTGCGCAGGTAGCTCAGGGACGAGTAGCCGGTGCCGAAATCGTCCAGCGCCAGGCGGACGCCGAGCGCCTGCAGGCGGCGCATGGTGGCCAGCACGTCGCCCATGTCCCGCATCACCACGCCTTCGGTGATCTCCAGCTCCAGCCGGCTGGGGGGCAGACGCGTGTCACGCAGCGCGCTGGCCACGATCGAGATGATGTCCGACCGTTCGAACTGCACCGGCGAGAGGTTCACCGCGACGCGCGTGTTGGCGGGCCAGCGGGTGGCTTCCTGGCAGGCCTGGCGCAGCACCCACTCGCCGATCTGCGCGATCAGCCCGGTCTCCTCGGCGATCGGGATGAAGCGGCCGGGCATCACCAGGCCGAGCACGGGGTGATGCCAGCGCAGCAGCGCCTCGAACCCGCTGACGCGGCGGGGTTCGAGCTGCACCAGCGGCTGGTAGTAGACTTCGAGCTGGTTGCCGGCGAGCGCCTCGCGCAGGTCGATCTCCAGCGCGCGCCTGGTGCGCACGGTCTCTTCCATGGCGGGGTCGAAGATGCGGTAGGCGTCGCCGCCTTCGGCCTTGACGAAATACAGCGCGATGTCCGCGCTGCGCAGCAGGTCCGTCAGCTGCTCGCCGCCGGAGGGGTAGAGGGCCACGCCGACGCTGGCGCTGATGCGCAGGTGGTAGCCGTCCACCTCATACATCTTCGACAACTCGCTGACGACGAAACGGGCCAGCGACGTGCTGTCGCGCCGCTGCTGGCGGCAGAGGCGGACGATGGCGAACTCGTCGCCGCCCAGACGCATCACGCGGTCGTCCTCGCCCACGCACAGGCGCAGCCGGTCGGCGACCTGGCGCAGCAGGGCGTCGCCCACCGGGTGGCCGCGCGTGTCGTTGACCTGCTTGAAGCCGTCGAGGTCTATCAGCAACACGGCGGCGGACAGGCCGTCGCGCCGGGCGTTAACGAACCTGCGGGCCATGGTGTCGGTGAAGTAGCGCCGGTTGCTCAGGCCGGTGAGCGGGTCCATCAGCGCCTGCTCGCCGAGGCGTTCGCGCAGCAGGTAGTTCGACAGGATCAGCCTGGTGGCGACAAAGGCGCCGGCGGCCAGGGCCAG
The DNA here is from genome assembly GCA_964244695.1 of uncultured Acetobacteraceae bacterium. Lineage (GTDB taxonomy): Bacteria > Pseudomonadota > Alphaproteobacteria > Acetobacterales > Acetobacteraceae > BOG-908. The sequence continues at coordinate 1,355 of CAXTJZ010000325.1, read as the reverse complement.
CACCACGGCCACCACGATCTGCCTTAGGTGGAAGAAATTGGCCAGCGCCAGGCTGGTGTTGAAGCTCTGCGTGACGACGATCGGGATCGAGTCAGGCGCCTGCACACCGATCAGCCGGTCCACCCCGCCCGCCCTGTCTTCCAGCTGGCCGCTGGCAACCTGCTGCGCCAGGACGAAGGCCGGGTCCGCGGCGGACGGACGTTCCAGCAGCGCGCGCCCCAGATGCTGGCTGCGGGCGATGAACGCCGCGTCGCTCTTGCGCTGCACCGTGCTGACCGCGCCCGGGGCGGAGCTCTGCCTGGCGATCATGTCGGAGAGCGCCATCGGGTCCAGCCAGATCACCGCCTCGCCGTCCTCGGCGCCCGCCCTGTCGTGCAGCAGCCAGCTCGTCTGCACGGACCAGCGGCCGCTGGCCGCGTTCAGCACGGGCGCGCCAATTTGCAAGCCGGATTGCGCGGGCGGCGCATCGTCCGGGCTGACCGACGGCTCGGCGATCGTGCCAGGCCAGCCCGCCGCATCGCTGGTCCATTCCAGGCGGCCGCGCCGGTAGATGTTGACCGCCTCCACGCCGGAGTGGTTCGCCGCCACGTCGTCATGCAGCTGCTCGTCGATTGCCTGGACGCCGGCCAGGTTGCCTGCATCCACCAGCCACCCGCGCGTCTGGGCCAATGTCTGCATGTTCTGCGCCGCCTCGAAGACGCGCAGCATCGTCTGTTCCACCGCGGCTGCCCCCGCTTCGGCACGCGCCAGAACCGCCTGCCTGCCTGTACGTTCGGCCTGGCTGAGGGAGGTGAGCGTGCCGGCGGTCAGCAGGAGCGTCAGCAGGCCCCAGCCGCCATAGGCGATCAGGGCTGCGCGACTCATCCGCCTGAGGAGATCTGAGAGCATGCGCGACACGGTATCCTGTTCCGTGGGCAGCATAAACTAAACGTGAGCGGTTGGTGGAAAAGATTGTGGGGCTGGCAGATTTGCAGCAGCGAGGCAAGGAAGCGGTTCTTTTTTGAAAAAAAGAACCAAAAAACTTTTACTCCCCCCGCTGCTGAACCGCTTCGGCTAATCTAAGCGCTACCGGCTGGTGCAAATGTGTGGGAGCAAAAGTTTTTTGGTCCTTTTTTCAAAGAAGGACTGCTTTCTTCCTCACCTCAGAAGGGCCGAAGCAGCCGATCGATGTAGTCCAGCTCCCCCTTGGGCCGCCCCCTGTCCGCACCGCGGCGACGCAGCTCCTCCTGGATCGCCCGGCTGCGGCCGCGCTCCATCTCGTCGGGCACGCGCAGGTCAGGATCGTCGGCTGCCGTGCCGTTGCCGTCCACCTGCCGGCCGTACGTGTCCCGCTTGCCACCGAGATGGCCGTCGCC
>CAXTJZ010000324.1:0-2871 GCA_964244695.1 uncultured Acetobacteraceae bacterium | reverse complement strand
GTAAGCGTCCGGTCTGACCCGCCTTGAGCGGCATGGGCGCGTCGGCCGAGACTGCGCCCATGATGGACACAAACGCTGCCCCGACGTTTGACGTTTCTGAGCTTGGCGCTGCCACGGTGGCTGCGCCAGTGGCAGCCCCTGTGGCAGCTTCGGGCCGGATGCGTCCTGAGTGGATCGAGGTGATGCTGTCGAGTGACCGGCGGCGCGAGCACCCCCCTGAGCTGCGGGCGCGGCTGGTGGCGGAGATGATGACCGGCCAGGTGGTGGTGTCCGAGCTGTCGCGGCGCGAGGGCATCGGCACGAGCGTGCTGCATCGTTGGCACCGGCAGGCGCGCCGGGCTGCGGGCCTGGCGGTGCCGACGGCGGCACAGCGCCTGGTGCCGGTGCGGGTTGCGCTGCCGGCTCCGGCCGAGGCAGCCCGGCCTGTTGCTGGTCTGGAGGTGGTGTTGGGCAACGGCCGTATACTGCGCGTGCCGGCTGGCGCTGATCCTGCGCTGGTGGCGCAGATGGCGGCAGCGCTGGAGGGGTAGTCCGGGAGCTGGCTTGGCAGGGCATTTCGCGTGATCGCGCTCCCGCCTGGGGCCAAGGTCTGGCTGGCTGCGGGCACGACCGACATGCGTCGTGGTTTTGACGGCCTGGCCCGGCAAGTACAGCAGGTGCTGGGCCACGACCCGTTCAGCGGCCACCTGTTCGTGTTCCGGGGCCGGCGGGGCGACCTGGTGAAATGCCTGTGGTGGGACACCCAGGGGCTGGTGCTCTACGCCAAGCGGCTGGAGCGCGGCCGGTTCGTGTGGCCCAGCGTGCGCGACGGCACGGTGACGTTGACGCCGGCGCAGCTGTCCATGCTCTTGGAGGGCATGGACTGGCGCGCGCCGGTCCGCACCTGGCGGCCGGAGATGGCGGGCTAGCCGGCGCAGGGTTGGCTTTGGGCTGTTGTACATCCAGCCCAGATTTGCCATGATACCGGCATGTCGCTGGACGTCTCCGCCCTGCCTGACGATGTGTCCGCCCTGCGCGCGATCGTGGCCGCGCAGGCGGTGGAGCTTGCGGCCAAGGATAGCCTGATCGAGACGTTGCGGCTGCAGCTGGCACGCCTGCGGCGCATGCAGTTCGGGCGCTCGTCCGAGCGGCTTGCCGGCGCCATCGAGCAGCTTGAGCTGGCGCTGGAGGACTTGGAGGCCGAGGAGGCCGGCGCCGTGCCTGGGCCGGCAGAGGACGCCGCCGATCCCACCAGCCGGCCCGCAGCGGCCAAGGCCAGGCCGGCGCGCCGCCCCTTGCCGGACCACCTGCCGCGCGAGGTCGTGCAGCATCCGGCCCCGGGCGCCTGCCCAGCCTGCAGCGGCAGCCTGCGCCCGTTGGGCGAGGACGTGACGGAAGTCCTGGACTGGGTGCCCGGCCGGTTCCGGGTGGTGCGCCATGTGCGCCCCAAGTGCTCCTGCCGCCTGTGCGAGGCGATCTGCCAGGCGCCGGCGCCGTCCTTGCCGATCCGCCGCGGCCGGGCCGGCCCTGGCCTGCTCGCGCATGTGCTGGTGTCCAAGTATGCCGACCACCTGCCGCTTTACCGCCAAGCCGAAATCCTGGCGCGCGAAGGCGTGGAGCTGAGCCGGTCGACGCTGGCGGACTGGGTCGGCCAGTGCGCGGCGCTGCTCCGGCCCCTGGTCGACGCCCTGGCCCAGCATGTCCTGGGCGGCGCCGTGCTGCACGCCGATGACACGCCCGTCCCCGTGCTGGCGCCCGGCACCGGCCGGACCCGGACGGCGCGGCTGTGGGCCTACGTGCGCGACGAACGGCCGTGGAGCGGTTCGGCGCCGCCCGCCGTGCTCTACCGCTACAGCCCGGACCGCAAGGGCGAGCACCCCTGCGCTCACTTGGCGGGGTTGCGGGGCACGCTGCAGGCCGACGGCTACGCCGGCTTCGAGGGCCTGTATGAGGGCGGGCGCGTCGTCGAGGCTGCTTGCTGGGCGCATGTCCGGCGCCGGTTCTTTGACCTGCACGCCACAGGCCAGGCTCCGCTGGCCACCGAAGCCGTGCAGCGCATCGCCGCCCTGTATGCCGTCGAGCGCGACATCGCCGGCCGGCCCGCAGACGAGCGCGCCAGCCTCCGCCAGGCCCAGGCCGGGCCGCTGCTGGACGGCCTGCACGCCTGGCTCACGGCGACGCTGGCCCGCGTGCCCGGCCGGGGCGACTTGGCCACTGCTATCCGCTACGCGCTCAACCGCTGGACGGCGCTGACCCGCTACCGCGACGACGGCCATCTCGCCATCGACAACAACGCCGCCGAGCGCGCCATCCGGCCTCTTACCCTGGGCCGCAAGAACTGGCTGTTCTGCGGCTCAGACCCCGGCGGCACCCGAGCGGCCGGGATCATGTCGCTGCTGGAAAGCGCCAAGCTGAACGGGATCGACCCAGAAGCCTACCTCCGCCATGTGCTCACGCACATCGCCGACCACCCGGCATCCCGCGTCGCAGACCTGCTGCCCTGGGCCATCACCGGCCTGCCCAGCCGCCTGAGCCAAAACTAACCGCAGGCCAGACCGGACGTTTACGGCGTGACGGTCAACCGTGCTGCCGCGGGAGGGCTGGCACCAGGTCGGCAGCTCCCCTGACCGCAGCCAACCCTGCACGGTTTGACGGTTGACGCCTACGGCACGCGCGATGCGACGCGCCGATCAGCCCTGGCCATTGAGCGCCATCGCCTTGTTGAACCGGTCGCGCCGGACGGCGTGCCGGGCAGGGGCATCCGGCTCAGCTGCAGGGTCCAGGGACACGTCAGGCGCCGGTTGCATCTCTTGCTCTTCCGCTCCAGCCGTGTCCGCTGCCGCGAGCAGGTCAACGTGATGCCGGTCGAGCACCTTGGCCAGAGCATCGCCG
>CAXTJZ010000323.1:0-2873 GCA_964244695.1 uncultured Acetobacteraceae bacterium | reverse complement strand
CGATCGCCCAGGCGCTGGGGATGAAGGACCACGTGACGAAGCTCAAGGGCATCGTGTCCGACATCTACGGCGCGGACGAGATGACCAGTCAGATGGGCGAGAAGACGGCCAAGCTTGCGGCCAAGCACGAGAAAGCAGCTTTGGCGACCTAGTCACTCGCTGCTGCGCGCGGGTTGGCCGGCAGCGGAGTGGCTCCGCGCTTCTCGCACCAGGCCAGGAAGCTCCGCCCGTCCGCGGCATAGGCGCGCCGGGTCCCCGGGGCGCGGGAGGCGGTGTAGGCCTTGGCGGCCTCGACCCTGCGCGCCCGAGGCTGAAAGGGGCGGGGAAGGCGGCCGGCTCCGGGACGGGCACAATCCCAGTGCTCACCGGGGAGCCTGCGAGTAGTTCTCATGGCGGCGTTGGGATGCTCTCATACGCGTGATGCCACCCCGTCCCATCTTGTCCGGGAATCCATCTTACCGGACACAATGGGGGAGGCACAAAGGATGCGCGGTTATCGCGCGTAGTGGGATCAAGTGATCCGCGATAGTGCTGCAGAGGTGGAACGACGGCGTTTACCTTGGTTAGCAGCAGCTTGCCTTATTTGTTGAATTGCGCTGGCAGACTGCCGAGAGAAGTCGAGGAAGGCAGGTGTGAACCGGGCCGGAGAGGGGACGAGTACGATGACACGACGACCAATCCCCCAAGATACCGATACCTGTTGGAACAGCGGTGGCGGCAGGTGCGCCAGCCGACCCAGTCCTATCGCACGCTGGGCACTGGCGGTGACGTTCCATGACCACGCCTGGCTCGAGTTCCCCGGTCAGCCTCACCCCCACACCAGCTTCGCCACCCACCCCACCCTCGTCCCGTGAGCCCGCACCCTACCCCGATCGCGTCAGCCCCCCACCAGTCTGCATGCTCTCTGATGACGTCATGCGCTCCGCTTCCCAATATGTTTTGCGCAACAAGCGCAGGACTTTGTCAGCCAAATCTCTCATCTAGCCTACGTGCTCCGCCCGCAGCACCAAGCGCCCGGTCACCGCCCCCTCGCGCAGCCGCATCAGCGCGGCGTTCGCCTGCCGCTGCGGCACCGTCTCGATCGGGATCGGCGCCACCTGCCCCGATTGCGCCAGCGCGACCAGCTCCCGCAATTCCTTGGGGTTGCCGACATAGCTGCCCTGCACCGTCAATGCCCGCATCGCCATTGTCGGCAGCGACATCGTCATCTCGCCGCCGAACAGTCCCACCTGGATCAGCTTGCCTCCCTTGCGCAATGCGGCAAAGCCGAACGCCGCCGTCTGCGACCCATTGACCAGATCGATCACTGCCAGCACCGGGCCGCCCGCCGCGTCGAGGATCCGCTGCGTGACCCCCTCCCCAAGTCCGTCGACGGCCTTGGTCGCGCCGGCATCGAGCGCCGCTTGACGCTTCGTCGCGTCGATATCGACGGAGATGATGGCCTGGTGTCCCAACGCGCGCAGGATGCTGATGGCCGCCAGCCCGAGGCCGCCGGCGCCGACCAGAACAATCGGCTCGGCCGGCTTGATCGGCATCACCTTGCGGATCGCGGAGTAGACGGTGATGCCGGAGCAGGCATAGGTCGCGGCAAGCGCCGGGTCGAGGTTGCCGGGGTCGACCAGGTGCCGCGGATGCATCGCCAGCACGTGCGTGGCGTAGCCGCCGTTCTGGAACACGCCGATGCTCCGGCTTGCCACCGCACACATGTTGTCCTCGTCGGACAGGCACTGGTCGCATTCCCCGCATCCCACCCAGGGGAACACGATCCGCACGTCCCCAGGCGCCACGCCCGTCGCCTCCGGCCCGAGCTTCACCACCCGGCCCACGATCTCGTGCCCCATCGCCAGTGGCAGCCGTAGGCCCCGGTCCGCCAGGGAGAGCCGCTTGCCGCCGCCCATGTCGTACCAGCCCTCCCAGATGTGAAGATCACTGTGGCACACCCCGCAATGGGTCACCTCGAGCAGGACCTCCGTGCCTTTCGGCTCCGGTGTCGACATCTCGAGTTCCTGCAGGTCCTTCCCACTCTCGACGACTGCCCAGGCGCGCATGAACTCCCCCTCTGTTGTTGGTTGGCTGCCGCCGGGTTCAGCATCCGGAGCGGCGCATCGTTCCTTATTGCCAGCATGACTTCAACCGCCGGGGCATAGAAAGGCCGGGGCATAGAAAGGGGAGTGTCAAAAACCTGGGGCTTTCCGCTGCGAGCTGGATTGCCTGATGGCCGAAGCGTCCGTCCAGCACCGCGGCTCCACCCTGCACCGTCCCGGATTCCACCCTTGCGGCGTTTTTCGACATCAGTTCAATGTAGCAGACCCAACTTCAGCAGGGCCCCGGTCAGCGGCTTGAACACTCTCGTGCGGCGATCGCACGCAACGAACATAGGAGGAGACTAGATGTCCACATATCCGGGCCTCGGCCGGCGTGCTCTGCTTGCCGGGACGGCAGCTTCGGGAGTGATCGCGGGCCGGCCCCGCGCCAGCCGCGCGCAAACACGCCCGATCCGGATCGGCGTGCTGACCGACCTGTCCGGGCCGTATAGCGACACCGGCGGGCCCACCAGCGTCGCGTCGGCACGGCAGGCCGTCGAGGATTTCGGGGCGGGGCACGGGCTGGCCGTGGAGGTCATCGCAGCGGACCATCGGCAGAAGCCGGACGTCGCCGTGTCCATCGCGCGTGAGTGGTTCGACCGTGGCGACGTGGATGCAGTGGCTGACGTCAACAACAGTGCCATCGCCTTCGCTGTCACCGAGTTGGCGCAGGCGATGGACAAGGTGCAGCTCAACACGGGAGCGTTCTCGGCCGACATCGCCGGGGCGCGCTGCAGCCCCAACCTGGTGCATTGGGGATCGGACTCCTGGCAGATCGCCAAGACCATG
>CAXTJZ010000322.1:0-2894 GCA_964244695.1 uncultured Acetobacteraceae bacterium | reverse complement strand
AGCAAGGCCTTCTTTTTTGAAAAAAAGAAGCAAAAAACTTTTGCTCCGCTGTCGCCGACTCCTCGACGAGTCGGCGACAGCGGAGCAGAAATTTTTTGGTCCTTTTTTCGAAAAGAGGACTGCTTTCTTATTTCCTTGCCGCCGTCTGATCCAAAGCGAGATTCAGCACCAGCACATTAATCCGAGGCGCACCGACGAACCTTAACTCCGGCGCTGTTATGTCGTCGGTGACGACAGCGCGCACCATGTCCGCCGGCAAGCCGCGTGCCTTGGCCACCCGCTCAACCTGCAGCGCCGCGTTCTCCGGCGAGATGTCCGGGTCCAGGCCGGACGCCGATGTGGTTACCATGTCGCCAGGAACGTCCGTGGCGCCGATCTTGGCTACGTCGGCCTTCACCCGTTCGGCCAGCACCTTGGAGGCAGGAGCGAGATTCGAGGCGCCTGATTCGCTGGCGTCGTAGGGTGTGGCCACCTGCTTGGAGCTGTCTTTCGGGTCTGCGCCCATAAGCGCGGATGGGCGGGCGTGGAAGTATTTGTCGCTGATGAAGTCCTGGCCAATCAAGGCGGAGCCGACACTGCGGCCGTTGCGCATGATCAGGCTGCCACCGGCCTGGAACGGGAAGACGGCTTGGCCAACTCCCACAAAGGCCAGCGGAACGGCCAATCCAGTCAGCAACGTAAACGCCAGTACCATCACGAAAACCGGGCGTAGCTGGGAGATCATGGTTGCGTAATCCTAGACGAAAATGTGGGCGGCGGTGAGGATCATGTCGATCGCCTTGATGCCCACGAAAGGCGCCACGATGCCGCCAAGGCCGTAGATCAGCAGGTTTCGTTGCAGAAGTGCAGCAGCGCCGACCGCGCGGAACTTCACCCCACGTAGCGCCAGCGGCACCAGGGCCACGATAATCAAGGCGTTGAAGATCACGGCCGACATGATCGCACTCTGCGGTGTGGAAAGATGCATGATGTTGAGCGCGCCCAGCTCCGGATATGTCGCCACGAAAATCGCTGGCAGGATCGCAAAGTACTTGCTGATGTCGTTGGCGATGCTGAACGTGGTCAGTGATCCGCGGGTGATCAGCAACTGCTTGCCGATCTCCACGATCTCGATGAGTTTCGTGGGATCGCTGTCCAGATCTACCATGTTGCCGGCCTCGCGTGCGGCCTGCGTGCCCGTCTGCATCGCCACGCCCACGTCGGCTTGCGCCAGAGCGGGCGCGTCGTTGGTGCCATCGCCGCACATTGCTACCAGGCGGCCTTCGGCCTGCGTCTTGCGGATGTAGTCCAGCTTGTCCTGCGGGGTGGCCTCGGCGATGAAATCGTCCACGCCGGCTTCGGTGGCGATCGCGGCCGCTGTCACGCGGTTGTCGCCGGTGACCATGATGGTGCGTATGCCCATGCGGCGCAGTTCGGCAAAACGCTCGCGTATGCCTGGCTTCACGATGTCCTTCAGCTCGATCACGCCGAGCAGCCGCCCGTCCTGCAGCACCGCCAGCGGCGTGCTGCCGGCGCGCGAGACGCGTTCGACGGATTGCGTGAACGAGGCCGGCGCCGCCTGGCCGCCCAGTTTGAGGATGTTGTCCACCGCGCCCTTGCGCCAGCATTTGCCGCCGGAATCCAGGCCGGACACACGCGTGTTGGCGGTGAACGGGATGATGTTCGCGTCGTGCGGCACGTCGAGGTTTATGCCGTGCCTGTCACGCACGAAGGTGATGATGGAGCGGCCTTCCGGCGTCTCGTCACCCAGGCTGGCATAGGCCGAAGCTTCCGCCAGGTCGCGGTCGGACACACCAGGTGCGGGATACAGTCCGGCCGCCATGCGATTGCCGAAGGTGATGGTGCCCGTCTTGTCGAGCAGCAGCGCATCCACGTCGCCCGCCGCCTCCACCGCGCGGCCGCTGGTGGCCACCACGTTGAAGCGTATCAGCCGGTCCATGCCGGCGATGCCGATGGCCGACAGCAACCCGCCTATGGTGGTGGGGATCAGCGTCACCAGAAGCGCGGCCAGCACTGGTATCGGCAGCGGCGTCTCCGAGTATTTCGCGAATCCCACGAGCGTCACGACAGCGATCAGGAAGATGATCGTGAGCCCCGCAAGCAGGATGTCGAGTGCTATCTCATTCGGAGTCTTGCGGCGTTCCGCGCCTTCGACGAGCTTGATCATGCGGTCGATGAAGGTCTGCCCGGGATCGGCGGTGATGCGTATCACCAGCCAGTCGGACACTACCTGCGTGCCGCCGGTCACCGCTGAGCGGTCACCGCCCGCCTCGCGTATGACGGGTGCCGACTCGCCGGTGATCGCACTCTCGTTGACGCTTGCGATACCCTGCACGATCTCGCCATCCGACGGGATAAGGTCGCCCGTTTCGCACAGCACGAGATCGCCCGCCTGCAACGCGGTCGCCGGCGTGGGCGCCACCAGCTTGCGGTCTTTCGGGTTGGCCATCAGCTTGGCCATAGTGTCCGTGCGCGCGCGGCGCAGGCTCTCCGCACGCGCCCGTCCGCGGCCCTCGGCCACTGCTTCGGCAAACGTGGCGAACAGCACCGTCAGCCACAACCATACCGCCACAGCCAGCGCGAACGCCGATTTTGTGCCGTCGATCAGCGCCTCGATGCCGATGAAGGTGGTGAGCGCTGCCACAATTTCGGTGACGAAGATTACCGGGTTGCGCATGAGCTGCACGGGGTTGAGCTTGGCGAAGCTGTCACCGACGGCGCGCCAGATGATGGTGCGGTCGAAGAGCGCCATGGTGTCGGCTTTTGCGGGCGGCATTTTATTGGTTACCCTTGTGAAAAAGTAAGCAAGCAAGCAGTTCTTTTTCGAGAAAAGAACCAGAAAGCTTTTGCTCCGCTGTCGCGAACCTGTCTTGCCGGGTCCACGACAGCGCAGT
>CAXTJZ010000321.1:0-2913 GCA_964244695.1 uncultured Acetobacteraceae bacterium | reverse complement strand
GCTCGATGTAGGCGAGGAAGGTGTCGCCATCCATCGGGCCTTCCAGCAGCATCGGGGCTGACATGCCGCTCAGGCGCAGGCCCGCGGTAAAGGTATCTGGCCCGAGATAGCCCCCTGCAAGTCGGGCATCTGCAATGATGCTTCGGCCGAAAAGCCTAACCCTCGGCCATCTGCCCGGCACCGGAGATCAAGATCTGCCAGGGCCTCACCAGATGGTCGTCAGGGACCGGCATGGAATCGCGCCGAATGATGCGACCTAGCGGCTCGGCGGCGAAGGTGTCGGTCTGCGTCAGGAGTGTCACGCCGAACTCAGGAGCGCAGTCGCGCCGGATGGAGACGGTTCCGAATGCGTCGCCGATACTCGAAACCAGCGATCCAAGCGGCGCCGCCGAGTTCGAACCAGCACGCCGAATCTTCTCCAGTTCCGACCCATAGTTCAGGGCGCGGAGAGAGGCGGTTCGCGGCTCGCTGACGAGGAAAGCCCTCATTCAGCGGCCTTCTCGGTGCCTAAACGGCGGTACTCGGCCGCGACGATTGGCAAGTCGTCGTGGATACGAAGTATCCCTCCGCCGGAGGCCGCCTTGTGCGGGTGAAGGGCTGATTGCGAGTCTGCGCTCGTAAGGAGGTCCTTATGAGCACGCTTATCAGCACAGCATGGCCCAGATAACCTTGCTGACGGGGCCCGAGCGTCGACGCCGATGGAGCGACGAGGACCGAGAGCGAATTCTGACGGCGGCTTTTGCACCGGGTGCGATCGTTGCAGATATTGGCCGCCAGTTCGAGGTTTCGACCAGCCTGATCTACAAATGGCGGGAACAGGCGTTGGCGGTTCGAGCTGGCGCGGCTTTTGCGCCGGCAGTTCTGGCAGCTGAAGCACCGCCGGCATCGGCACCGCTTGACGCGACAGCTATCCTTGTCGAACTGGCCAATGGCACGCGGCTGAAGATCGGCACGCTTGCGTCGCCCGAGCTGGTGACGGCGGCCCTACGGGCCTTGCGTTGATCCCGATCGCCAGCGGGGTGCGCATCTGGATCGCGACCGGGCACACCGACATGCGCCGGGGCATGAACGGCCTGGCGCGGCAAGTGCAGGAAGGCCTCGGGCGCGATCCGTTTGCAGGCGACGTGTTCGTGTTTCGCGGCCGCAGCGGTTCGTTGATCAAGGCGCTGTGGCATGATGGGATCGGGTTGTCGCTGTATGCCAAGCGGCTGGACCGGGGACGCTTTGTCTGGCCGCAGACGGTGGACGGCGTGGTTGCGCTGACCGCGGGCCAGATGAGCTATCTTCTGGAAGCGATCGATTGGCGCAACCCGCAGCACACGTGGCGCCCGGAGCTTGCCGGATAGGCGAATGATCTGTGGTTTGCCGTCAAAAAGGGTCGGCGTGGTCACGGCGTTTGTGATTCACTGGCTGGTGTGAACGCCGAGTTTGCCGCCCTGCCAGATGACGTTGATGCGCTGAAAACGGCGCTGCTGGCGGCGCGCGCGGAGGCGGCGGCAGCCGTCGCACAATGCTCAAGCGACCAGGCGCTGATCGCGCATCTGAAGCTGGAGATCGCCAAGCTCAACCGAGACCGGTTTGGCCCGCGGTCCGAGCGCACGATACGGCTGCTGGACCAGATGGAGTTCCAGCTGGAAGAGCTGGAGGCCTCGGCGACAGAGGATGACCTGGCCGTCAAGGCCGCCGCCGCCAAAACCAGCCAGGTGGCTGGGTTCACACGCACACGCCCGGCTCGCCGGCCATTCCCTGCGCACCTGCCGCGCGAGCGGGTGGTTGAGCCGGCGCCCTCCGCTTGCCTGTGTTGCGGCGGTGCACGCCTTGTCAAGTTGGGCGAGGACGTGACCGAGACGCTGGAGGTGATCCCGCGCAGCTGGAAGGTGATCCAGCATGTGCGGGAGAAGTTCACCTGCCGCGATTGCGAGGCGATCAGCCAGCCACCCGCGCCATTCCGCGTGACCCCGCGCGGTTGGGGCGGCCCGAGCCTGCTCGCGATGATTCTGTTCGAAAAATTCGGCCAGCATCAGCCGCTGAACCGCCAGGCAGAACGCTATACCCGCGAAGGCGTGCCGTTGAGCCTGTCGACATTGGCCGACCAGGTGGGTGCCTGCACCGTGGCGCTGATGCCGCTGTTCGATCGGCTGCAAGCGCATGTCATGGCGGCTAAGCGGCTGCACGGCGACGACACCACGGTCCCGGTGCTGGCAAAAGGCAAGACGGACATCGCCCGCGCCTGGATCTATGTGCGCGACGATCGGCCGTTCGGCGGCACGGCACCTCCTGCTGCCATATTCTACTACTCGCGCGATCGCGGCGGCGAGCATCCGCAAGCCCACCTAGCGGGATATGCCGGCATCCTGCAGGCGGACGCTTATGGTGGTTACGGCAAGCTGTACGAGGCCGGCCGAAGTCCCGGCCTGATATTGGAAGCAGGGTGTTGGGCGCACGCGCGCCGCAAGTTCTTTGTGTTGGCCGACGTTGAGTCAGCGGCGCGACGTCGCGCGCAAGGGAAGAGCCAAGCTGTGCTATCGCCGCTTTGCCTGGAAGCGGTTCAGCGCATCGACAAGCTGTTTGAGATCGAGCGTGACATCAACCGATGCAGTGCGGAGCGGCGTCTAAGCGTGCGTCAGGAATTGAGCAAACCTCTCGTGGCCGACCTGCACAGCTGGATGATGGAGGAACGCAGAAAGCTATCGAGCGGCAACGACGTTGCAAAAGCGATGGACTACATGCTGAAGCGCTGGGCCGTCTTTGCCCGGTTCCTGGTGGACGGCCGCGTCTGCCTGACGAACAATGCCGCCGAGCGTGGCCTGCGCGGCATAGCCCTTGGGCGCAAATCCTGGCTGTTCGCCGGATCCGACCGGGGCGGACAGCGCGCCGCGGTGATGTACAGCCTGATCGTCAGCGCCAAGATGA
>CAXTJZ010000320.1:0-2926 GCA_964244695.1 uncultured Acetobacteraceae bacterium | reverse complement strand
AGGCCTTCTTTTTTGAAAAAAAGAAGCAAAAAACTTTTGACTCCGCTGTCGCCGACCTTACGCCGGCACGTGCGCGTTGCAACCGCGTCAGGAACAAAAGTTTTTTGCTTCTTTTTTTCAAAAAAGAAGGCCTTGCTTCCTTAACCTCCGAAAGGCGACCCCCGCGCGTGACCGAACCCGACCTCACCAGCCGCGCCACCTACACCTACTGGTACCAGGAAAAACTCCGCTTCTCCGACACGGACATGATAGGCCACATCAACAACGTCGCCTTCGTCGCCCTGATGGAAAGCGGCCGCGTCAACTTCACCCGCAGCGGCGTCATCGAAAACCTGCCAAACGACGTGCTCGTGGTGATGCGCCGTATCGAACTGGACTACCGCGCCGAACTCCACTGGCCCGCGGAGATAGACATCGGCTCCGTCCTACTGCGCATCGGCAACTCGTCGTTTGCCATCGGCAACGGCTTATTCCACGGCGACCTGTGTGCGGCCACATCGGTCACCACGCTGGTGGTGATCGGCCGCGAGACACGGCGCGCGGCCCCCATACCGGCTGCCACCCGTGCAGGCATGGAGCGTCACGTCATTTGACACCGGCGGACCTGGCGGCCAGGCACCCCCGGCTCTACCACCTGACACACAGGCATAACCTCGCTTGCATCCGCGCCTGCGGGCTTATGTCCGCGTCAGCCCTGCTCTCGAAATTCGGCAAATCCGACACCGAGCGGCAACGTATTGAGACGGCGCGCAGAGCCACCTCATTGCATCTAGAGGACAACGCCGGCGGCTGCGCCACCATCAGTGACAACGCGCCGATCAGCATGGCGTCCCTGGCAGGCTGTCTGGACGACGGCCTCACGCCGCAGGACTGGCTGCGCGAGTTGAACCGGCGGATTTTCTTCTGGGTGGATGAAGCACGTTTGCAAAAGCTGATACTCGCAAAAAACAACCGCGGTCAGGAGAAATCGGTGCTCGTCCTGAACACGCTGAGCGTCGCCCAGGCCTACAGCGACAAGATCGAGCTTTGCGCGATCAACTCCGGCGCCACGGTCCGGCGCGCGGCCCGCAGGGGAACGGGCACGTTCACGCCGCTCGGCCGTTCCAGCTACGAGGCGTGGCGTGCCTTGCGCGGCGGCCGCGACAGCATCTGCGAAGTCACATTCACCGACCCAATACCCGATGTCTTCAGCCACTTGATCGAAGTGCAGGACGTACCGGCCAGCCGGGTCTGACCTGCGGCCCGGCCGGCGCCTGTGCCACCCAGAAAACGCTTGCCCAGTCCGGCGCCTAGTTCCTAATATGTTCTACAGCAACCAGCCAGGCGCCGCACCGTGTCACAAAGCACCAACGCCGTAGTCGAAACCGTTGCCGAGCGCACCGCGCGTCACATGCACCAGTGCCAGCGGCTGGCCGAGCTCGGCATGATGCTCGCGGAAGCCGCCGCCGCCCGCGCCCAGATGGCGTTCGCCCGCCTCCCGCCCGGCCGCGAGCAGGAAGACGAAGCGGCCCCCCGGGCCCCGCACCCCGCCACCCTTTTCACCCAGCTCGCCAGCGTGGTCCGCCATGCCATCACCCTGGAATGCCGCATCGCCGCCGGGCGCGGCGCGCTGGCGCCGCAAACCCAGGCAGACCCCCGCCGCGCCAAGATCCGCCGTGCCATACGCCAGGCGACGCAAGGCCATTTCGGTCGTGCCGACCTGCTGGAGGAAGCCGACGAGCTGTTGGAGGCGGAACTGGCGCTGGACCCGGACGGCACCACCTCGCTGCCCGACCTGCTCGCCACGATCTGCGAAGACCTCGGTTTTGAACTGGACTACGAAAAACTCGAAGCCGAACTCGCCGCTCCCGATCCCACCGGCGCCGAGGATACCGGCCAGCCCGAATGGCCGCACGGTGCGCAGCCTCGCCGCCCGCCGCACTGAGCGATAGGACAGCAAGCAAGGCCTTCTTTTTTGAAAAAATGAAGCAAAAAACTTTTACTCACCCGCATTGGCAGCCTGCGTGTTTGTCCGGAGTTATCCGGCTGCCGCATATGCGCGGGGAACAAAAGTTTTTTGGTCCTTTTTTTCAAAAAAGGACTGCTTGCTTTCTACAAGCTATAACAGAGCAGCGCGCCGCCCGGCCAAGGACTCCTTAACCAGTCGCGCGCATCATCGGCCGAATGTTCTCTCTCCGCCTGGGGCAACCCAGCGCGTGACAGGATGCCGGTCCATGACTCAGGTGGTTGCTGCCAGCGCCAAAGGCGTAACGAACGCCGCCAACCCGCGGCCGCCCGCAACCCATCGCACAGGGTTCCACGTATTCCTGGCCGAACTCAACCCGCTGCAATACGTCCCCGTGCTGGGCACCATCTATCGTGCGCTCACCGGAGACCGCATCCCGGAGGAGGCCCGCACCGTCGGCTCCCTTGTCGTGAGCGGCATCCTCGGCGGACCAGCGGGCGTGGCGATCAGCCTCGCCGAAACCGCGGTGGAAAAGATGGCCGGCATCGACCCAGAGAAAGTGGGCACGAGCATGCTGGCAGCCATCGGCATCGGCACGTCCAGCCCGCACGCCGTAGCAGCGGCCCCGCCCAAGCTTCCGCAGCCGGCGCCCGGCAAAGCGTCCTGGTCCCCGGCGCAACTGGCCGCCTACGGCGTGACCTCTGCACAAAGCGGGTCCCTGCAGCAGGGAAGTTTGCAAGGCAGCGACGTCCTGAACAGCCTCGAGCTCGCCCGCCTCGCCTCTTCGAACCGCGTTGTCGTGTCTTCCTGAGAAAGCCGGCAAATTAACATTGCGAAAGCAAGCAAGGCCTTCTTTTTTGAAAAAAGAAGCAAAAAACTTTTGACTCCGCTGTCGCCGACCTGTTGACGGCACGCGCGCCTGGTGAGCTAGAGCGAAATCCGATCAAATCGAGTCCTAAGGGCTTCCCCGACGCGGCGGCA
>CAXTJZ010000319.1:0-2991 GCA_964244695.1 uncultured Acetobacteraceae bacterium | reverse complement strand
TGACGAGGAAGGCGGGCGATTCCGGCAGGTATAACGCGACGAGAGGAAACAGGACAGACGCGGCAACCGTACCGGTCATGAATACCCACGGCCAGCCATGATGCCGCAGGAGCGCGGCCGCCGTGAGGCCGCCGGCCATGCTGCCGATGGACAATCCCATCGTGGTGGCGGCGATGGCCAGCGAGCGCCGTCGAAGGCTAGCGAACTCGGCCGCCAGGGAGGTGATGAGGGTGACGGCGAGGCCGATCCCCAAGCCCGTCAGAACGCGGCTGGCGGCAAGCTCCGGCACGTTTTGGCTCGAGGCGGACAGCAACGTGCCGGCGGCCAACAGGCCGATACCGGCCAGCACAGCGGGCTTGCGGCCGGCCAGGTCGGCCAGTGGGGAGAGGCCGAGCGAGCCGGCCGCCATGCCGAGCAGGCTGCTGGCCAGCAGGATGCCCAACGTGGCCTTGCCGATGGCCCAGGCGTTGCCGATTGCCGGTGCCACCAGCGCCATCGACAGGAGGTCGTAGCCGTCCAGCGAGGAGAGCAGGACCATCAGGCCGATGACCAGGATTTGCGCTCTGGTCATCGGATCGTCCTCAAGCGTGCTGCGCGGCGTGTCTGCGGTGTAGCTCATGGTCATCTCCTGCCGCGGCTATCCGCACCGTCCGTCTGCGCCGAGGCAACTGGCCGGACCGCGAGCCGGCGGCGCGGCCTCATGGCCGGGGCGTTCGCCTGGACGCCTGCCGATTGCAGCCGCAGCAGGACCGCCGCGGGTCACGGCGTGGCGCAAGCCGCTTTTGAATGCGATGCATTGTCCCTCAGGCATTCGTTTGTGCAAAAAACGCTGTATCGAAAGCGGGCGGACAGGGCAAGCAGTTTGACTGTCCGGTCATCTTTGCGCGACAGGCCTGCGGGTTTATCGCGTTTCCTGTGAGCCCGTTTCCCCGGCGGGGCGCATTGCAGCAAATGCCCCGGAGCGCCTGTTGATAGTTCCGCACGCATGTCCCAGCCGGATGCATCAAACTGCCTGACCCTCAAATGCTTGTGCTCAGATGTGGACTGGATCAAGCTAGACGGAATAGTCACCGACGTGTCGCAAGCCGAGTTGGACTGCCTGCGCCGCCATGTCTGGATGGAGCTGAGACAGATGCTGGGATTGCTTGCGGGAGACGCCGTATGCCCGTGCTGTGTCTATTCCTTGTCGTCGATCACGCGACGCTCTGCTACCAAGTGTACGTCGTTCAGTTTTGCGGGCGCCGAGAAGTCCGGCCAGACAACCGTGGTGGCTGATCTGCGCATTGATGGCGCTACGATCGTTGACACGCTCGACGGGACCCTGATCGAGGACGCGAGCATCCTGGTTGCCGGCGGCCGCATCATCGGCATCGAGCAGGGTGCCTCCGGCGCTGCCGATCCCGGCGTGCGGAAGATCAGCGCAATCGGTAAGTTCGTCGTGCCCGGTTACAACGACATGCACAGCCACGTCCTGGAACTCGACGACCCGTCCGGGGCGCTCGCGCTTATGCTCGCCGAAGGGGTGACCGGTTTCCGCCAGATGTCCGGCTCGCCCGAACGGCTGCGGCAGCGCCGCGCGGGCGTGCGCCCTGCTGGCGACGAGGCGCCGGACGTGCTGCAAATGCCCGGACCGGTGCTCACACCGCTGATCGCGGGAAGCGCCGAGGACGCGATCGCGGAGATCAGGCGGCAGAAAGCGCAAGGCGCGGATTTCATTAAGGTAGGCTTTGTAAGCCCGCCTGTCTTTCAGGCAGCGCTGGAGGAAGCGCGGCGGGAAGGCATGCCCATCCTGGGCCATTTGCAAGACGGTATGGACGCGGCCACTACGGCCAAAGCCGGTTTCAGATCGGTCGAGCATCTGGGCCCGGGTGCCACGGTGTGGATCGCTTGCTCGGCGGCGGAAGAGCAGCTGACGAGCGAAACCAAGGCCTTCTCCGTCAAGGCGCCTCCGGCCTGGATACCGTTCCTGCGTCGACTCATCGAGAAGCGGATCCAGATGATCCTGATAAACCCGGCAGCCTTTCTCTCGCCCATTTACGTGGCGAGGATGCAGCGGGCGATCGACACCTACAGCGAAGACAAGCTGAAGGCGCTGGCTGCGCGTTTCGCGGCGGAAGAAACCTGGCACGTACCGACGCTGGTCCGGCTGCGTACGCAGGAGCTGGCGGACGCTCCGGAATATGAGAGTCACCCGTATTTGCAGTATATGCCGCAGGACCGGATCGCGCGTTGGCGGAAAGTGACCAATAAGTTCCGCAAACTTCCGGCGGCAATGCGCCAGACCTACAAGAACGCCTACCCGCGTCAGCTTCAGCTTGCCAAAGCCTTATCTGATCAGGGTGTGCGCATGATGGCGGGCACGGACGGCGGGTGGCTTTCGGCACCAGGTCTCACGCTGCAGGAGGAGTTTGCCGAACTGGCCAAAGCGGGCTTCTCGCCGTTGCACATCTTGCAGATGACGACGATCAATCCGGCGGAATACCTGGGCCGTGAGGCCACGATGGGAACGGTGCAGCCGGGCCGCAATGCCGACCTGGTCCTGCTGGATGCCAATCCGCTTGACGATGTGGCCAACCTGGGTGCGATTAACGCCGTCGTGCGGGCCGGCAACTACTATTCTAGGCAGGATCTTTCGGCTTTGCGGGAACGCGTGACTGCGAAGCGAGGATACCTGAAATGATACTCTGGCTAGGGCCGGGCCGATGTCAGGGAAGAAAGCAGTTCTCTATTTGAAAAACCAAAAATCCTTTTTTCGAAGGCGCGCTGCAGAGTAACGCCGCGACGGCAAGATAAAGTGTCTTGCTTCTTTCTTCTGAAGAGGCCTTTTCGGTTTCACAGTCACGGCCTACAGCACACGTGTCTCACGAGAACGCCTAAGCAAAAATTTGGTCCTTTCTCAAAAAAAGACTGCTGCCTTCGGCCTGGTCGGCTCGGCATCAGATAGCCAGCACCGATGCCAGGTCGAAGCCGAAAGTCTTGCTCCACGTACTC
>CAXTJZ010000318.1:0-3001 GCA_964244695.1 uncultured Acetobacteraceae bacterium | reverse complement strand
CGCCTGTACACGACGTTCAACTCCCCCGTGGAAGAATTGCGGAACATCAAAACCGGCTGGTCAGCCAAGTCCATGCGCATCACGGCATCACCCACAGTCAACCGATCGATCTCGGTGACCGTTTCGGCAATCACGGTGGCAAAGGTTGCCGGCGGGGCCTCGCTCAGCTCTGCCTCCGCCGCCGGCGCCTCGTCCGGCTCCGCACGCAACACATACGCCCGCGCCGCCTGCGGCTTGTCGCGCCTCGCTGGCGCCCTGTGATGCTCGTTCACCCGGCGCCTATACCGCCGCAGCCGCGTGGCAATATGCTCGGCCGCGTCGTCGAACGCTGCGTTGGCGTCGCCCGCCTCGCCCTCGCCGCGCAGGGTCAGGCCGCGGCCGGCATGGACGTTGATGTCGCAGGTGAAGAAGCTGCGGGCGCGGCCGAACGTCACGTTGGCCTCCATAGCCTGGTCGAAATACTTGCTGGTGATACCGTCCAGGCTGTCGGCCACGCGGGTACGCAGGGAGTCAGACAGGTCCACCTGCTTGCCCGAGACGTTGATCTGCATGCAGCCACCTCCGTGCCAGTCCGGGAGAGAAGCGGGTGCCTACGCCATCATGGCCGGCGTAGTCTGCGAGGCCTGGTGGGCGCGCTCCCGCTTGCGCTGCACCGAACTGGGGATGCGCAGCGCGTCGCGGTATTTGGCCACCGTTCGGCGCGCGATGTCTATGCCCTCGCGCTTCAGTGTCGCCACGATCGCGTCGTCCGAAAGGATGTCGGCTGCCGTCTCGGCGGCCACCATGGCGCGTATGCGGTGGCGCACGGCCTCGGCGCTGTGGCTTTCGCCGCCGGCGCCGGCGATTGCGGTGGTGAAGAAGTATTTCAGCTCGAAGATGCCGCGCGGCGTGGCGATGAACTTGTTGGCGGTCACCCGGCTGACGGTGCTCTCGTGCAGGGTCACTTCCTCGGCGATGTCTCGCAGGATCAGCGGGCGGAGGTGGCTGACGCCGTGTCGGAAGAAGCCGTCCTGCCGGCGGACGATCTCGCTGGCGACCTTCAGGATGGTCTGCGCGCGCTGCTGGAGGGATTTGACCAGCCAGTTGGCTGTGGCCAGGCGCTCGCTGGCAAAGGCGCGGGTGTCTCGCGCGGGGTCGCGGCTGATGCGGGCGTAGAACGCTTCGTTTACCAGGATGCGCGGCATGGTGTCCGGGTTCAGCTCCAGCAGCCAGTCCCCGCCTGGGGCGGCGCGCATCAGCACGTCCGGGATCACGGCGGGCAAGGGCGTGCTGTCCCAGTTGGCGCCGGGTTTCGGCTCCAGCTCGCGGATTTCGGTTATCATATCCTGCAGGTCGTCCCAGTCGACGCCGCAGACATCCATCAGCGTGCGCATGTCGCGCCGGCCGAGATGCTCCAGGTGCTCCAGCAGGGCGACCATGCAGGGGTCCAGGCGGTTTCGCTCTCGGAGCTGGGCGGCCAGGCATTCGGCCAGGCTGCGGGCGAACATGCCGGCGGGGTCGAACGCCATCATGCGCTGGCGTATGGCTTCCACGTGGTCCGGATCGGCGCCCAGCACGCGGGCGATGTCCGCGGTATCTGCCGACAGCCGGCCGGAGGGTTCCAGCAGGGCGATCAGGTGCGCGCCGATCAGGCGGTCCGCGCGATCCGGGAAGCCGAGGCGCAGCTGTTCGCCGAGGTGGTCGCGCAGGCTGGGCCTGGTCTGCAGTGTGTCTTCCAGGCCGCGGTCGTCTGACTCGAAGCTTTGCGAGCCGCCGGAAGAAGAGAGGGTCGAGGGCATGGCCAGCCCGTCTGCTGGCCCGAGCGCTTCGTAGTTGTCTGCCTCGTGGTCCAGCGGGCCTTCGCCGGCTTCCGGCATGGTGGCGGACGCGACGAACTCGGCAGTATCCGCGCCGTCTGCCGGGCGGTCCGGCAGGTCGGCGGCCGGCCGCTCGCCCACGATCTCGGGGCGCTCGTCGCGTTCCAGCAGGGGGTTGCGCTCGAGCTCCTCCTCGATGAAGGCGGCGACCTCCAGGTTGGAGAACTGCAGCAGCTTGATCGCCTGACGCAGCTGCGGCGTCATGACCAGGGACTGGGATTGGCGGAACTCGAGACGGGGGCCGAGGGACATCGTGGCGCGAGTCTTAGCGCGGATTGGGTTTCAGGAAAGACAAAGCTTGTGGTTGCGGGGCGGTTGGCGGAGCAAAGAAGGCCTTCTTTTTTGAAAAAAAGAAGCAAAAAACTTTTGCTCCTCCGCTTGCACGACCGCCCGCCCTGGTCCTGCAAGTGCGCGTTTTGGCAGGACCGGAGCGCGCATGGGGGGCAGGCGGGGGAGCAAAAGGTTTTTGCTTCTTTTTTTCAAAAAAGAAGGCCTTGCTCGCTTCCTGTCGGCGCAGTCGATCCCAGACGCGTGGCCAGCGTTTCCGCAGCGATCGAACACGGGAGCGATACCATGGACAACTTAGAGGCGCTGGCGCGCGAGCACGGCTTCAGCGTGGAAGCGGTGCGCGTGCTGCAGGACGCGTTGACGAGCGGCGGCGGCCGGATGGCGCAGTTCAGCCATCCGGAGCTGGGCGGCATGGGCCAGTGGTCGGCTGGCGGCATGACGCAGATCGGCGCGATGAACGACAGCGGCCTGCGCGATCGGGTGGGACGTCTTTGCGCGGCCCTGGCGGCCGAGCCGGCGCCGGCTCCCACCCCGCCTGTGGAACCGTCGTTTGGCCGGTCAGCCGATTGGTGGCCGGGCGATCTGGGGCGGCCTTCCGCGGCAGGCACGCAGAACGGCATGCGCTACGCGTGCTTCCCGGAGGCCAAGCGCGTGGCGGTGGAGCAGGCGGGGCGGGTGACTGTCTATGACAGCGGCCAGCATCGGATCAGCGGCGTATCGCAGTCTCAGGGGGGTGGGCAGGAGCTGGTGTTCAGCAGCCAGCTCGGGGATATACGGGCGCAGGATTTGCCTGTGGCCTAGGAAGGAAGGCCTTCTTTTTTGAAAAAAAGAAGCAAAAAACTTTTACTTCCCCGCCT
>CAXTJZ010000317.1:0-3009 GCA_964244695.1 uncultured Acetobacteraceae bacterium | reverse complement strand
GTCCGCGCCTGCATCGGCGGCGTGAGTCTTCTTTCCAAAAAAGAACCGCTTGCTTGCTTATGAGCGACGCCGAAGAAACCCTACACCGTGTCTTCGGCTTCCCCGCGTTCCGCGGCCTGCAGAAACAGGCCGTGGACGCAGTGATAGCAGGCGAGGACGCGCTCGTCCTGATGCCCACAGGCGGCGGCAAGAGCGTATGCTACCAGCTTCCTGCCCTGGTCCGCCCGGGCACTGCGCTGGTCATCTCGCCGCTGATCGCGCTCATGGACGACCAGATCGCGGCATTACGTCAGTTGGGCGTCTCGGCCGGCGCGCTGCATTCCGAACTCGAGCCCACCGAAGCCTCGCGCGTTTCCAACCTCCTTGATTCTGGCAAGCTCGATCTCCTCTACGTCTCGCCGGAACGGCTGCTGTCTTCCGGCACGCTGGAGCGCCTACGCCGGCGCGACCTGGCCCTGATCGCTATAGACGAGGCGCATTGCGTAAGCGCCTGGGGCCACGAGTTCCGGCCGGAATATCGCGGCCTCGCGCGCTTGGCGCAGCTATTTCCCGGCGTGCCGCGCATGGCGCTGACCGCCACGGCAGATCCGCGCACGCGTGACGACATACTCTCCGCACTCGACATGCAGAACGCCCGCGTGTTCGCCGCCAGCTTCCACCGGCCAAACCTGCACATAGCCGCACAACCCAAGCTTTCCGAGACGACGCAGCTGCAGGATTTCCTCAAGCGCCACGCCGGCCAGGCCGGTATCGTCTATTGCGGCAGCCGGGCAAAGACCGAGCGCACCACGATGAAATTGCGCGAGAAGGACGTTCCCGCCGTGGCGTTCCATGCCGGGCTGAGCCCGATAGAGAAACGCGCGGCCCTTGCGCGCTTCCGGAGCGGCGAGCCGATCGTAATGGTGGCCACGATCGCGTTCGGCATGGGCATCGACCGGCCGGACGTGCGTTTCGTGGTGCATCTGGACATGCCCGACAGCCCTGAAGGCTACTACCAACAGATCGGCCGCGCGGGGCGCGACGGAGATCGGGCCGACCTGCTTCTGCTTTATGGTGGCGAGGACATGGCCCGCGCGCGCCACTGGCTGGGCCAATCCACTGCGCCGGAAGCGCAGAAGGCCGTGATGAAGCAGCGGCTGGAAGCAATGATAGGGCTGGCCGAGGCCACATCCTGCCGCACCCGCACGCTGCTCGCCTGTTTCGGCGAAACCCTTGTGCAGGATTGTGGCCATTGCGACGCGTGCCGCGCGCCGTTTGCTGTGTTCGACGGCACGAAAGCCGCACAGCAGGCGCTCAGCGCGGTGTACCGGACCGGGCAGATGTTTGGCGCGCAATACGTAGTCGACGTGCTGCGGGGTGAACGCAACGAACGCACGGAACGCAACGCGCACACCAAACTGGCCCTGTTCGGCATAGGACGGGACCGTGGCGATACGTTCTGGCGCGGCGTACTGCGTCAGCTTGTCGCGCGCGGCGCGCTGCGCACGGGCGATGGCGAATTTCCCGGATTGGAGCTGGTCCAGGACCACGCTCGCCCGATCCTGCGCGGCGAGACGACGGTGATGCTGCGTGAGGACGGCCCACCCGTGCGCGCCCCGCGCGCCGCTGCGCGTGCAGCTTCCGCAGCTTCTGACCCGGCGAATGACACCCTGTTCGAAAAGCTGCGTGCCTGGCGCGCGGAGGCGGCCAAGGCACAAGCGGTGCCGCCTTACGTGATCTTCCACGATACGGTGTTGCGTGACATCGCCGCGGTGCGACCGGGGGAGCTGGATGGGCTGGGGGAAATACGCGGGGTGGGAGCTTCGAAACTGGAGCGATATGGGAATGCGATTTTGAAGGTCTTGGCTGGAGAGAAGTGAGAAAGGAAGGCGTTCTTCTTTGAAAAAAGAAGAAGATATTTATCTTCCACACTGGGACTCAGGTGCGGCGAGGTTCTGCAGATGCGCGTGCCGGCAGAACCAGGCCGCACCTTGATGCAGGCGGGAAAGTAAAAGTTTTTTGGTCCTTTTTTTCAAAAAAGGACTGCTTGCTTTCTCACTTAAGCCCGACACTTCGCAGAAACTCCGCGAATGCCGGGTAATCCCCTGCCTCCCCGGCATTCTCCGCAAAATATGGCAGCGTAGCCTTCCAGGAATCATGGTTCAGCGGATCATCCAGATCAGGATGCGTCCTGCGCACCATCTCCCAGCTTTGCTCAGGATGCGCGTGCAAATAAGCCAGGCCGCGCGTCGTCGCGCGCAGGAAGCGGGCGTAACGCGTGTCATTCGCCGGCACCGGGCGAGAGGCGAACATCAGGTCTTCAAAGGGCGGCACGCCGTTCCGCTCGTAGTCGAACTGCACGACACCGGCACCCTGCCGCACGAGTTCAAGCGGCTCGAAATTGCGGTAGACGCTCACCGCGTCGACCTGACGCGAAAGAAGTGCGACGGTGAGCTGCTCGCCGATCTGCACCATGTGCACATCCTCGGGCGCCACGCCGGCGTGGCGCAGCATTACGCCGACCATTACGCTCTCCACCGCACCGGAGCCGATGCCGATGCGCTTGCCGCGCAAATCAGCAAGTTTGCCAATGCCCGTACCTTGCAGTGCCACCAGCGAGGAAAGCGTCCGGTCTATCAGCACGCCGAGCCGCACGAGCTTCAAGCCGCCGGCCACCTGTGCGATGAATTGCGGTTCGGACATCAGCGCGACATCCGCCTGGGCGGCTGCCACCAGCTTCGGGCCGATGTTCGGATCGGCCGGTTGCACGAGATCCACATCCAGCCCCTCGGCCGCGTAGGCGCCGATCTGCTGGGCGACGAGAATGGGTGCGTGGTTGGGGTTTATGAACCAGTCCAGCACGACGCTGAAATGGTCGGCGGCTTGGGCTGAAGTGGTGAAGAGAAGGAGGAGAAGGAAGAAAGGCCTTCTTTTTTGAAAAAAAGAAGCAAAAAACTTTTGCGCCCCGCCTGCACCGGCAGTCCGCGCATGTCGTCCCGGTCCCGGCGCTGCACCTAACGCGCGACAGCG
>CAXTJZ010000316.1:0-3031 GCA_964244695.1 uncultured Acetobacteraceae bacterium | reverse complement strand
AAGAGCACCAAGACGGCGGTGTCAGACGACAAAGCGACGCACGCCGTTCTTGAAAAGGACGTCGAGGTTGAACAAGGATGCCAAACGACGACCTGACAGCCGCAGATACGGCAGCACCTGCGCCTCATGCATCACGGCATCCACGCGTTTCAACGCGATGATGACAACGTTCTCCACCAGGAGATCGAGCCGGTAGCCCGCCTCCAGCCACACATCCCGACAAACGATCGGCAGCGAAACCTGCCATTCATCCTTCAACTCCCGTGAAGCCCACTCGAACGCCAGACAATGCGCGCAGGTCGGCTCAAGTAGCCCCGGCCCCAGCGCCCGATGCACACACAAACCCGCATCGACAGCCGCCCGCCCAACCTGATCGACAGCTTTGCTTACTTCTTCGTGTCCTTGGTGGTTCAACGCCTTCGCTGCCGCCCTCACCGGCGCAGATCCAACGTCCGGGGATGCTCCTTCCCAACCACCAGCACAGGCTCCGCCATCCCCCCCGCACTATGCCCGAACGGAAAGAACCGCGCCCGCCGCCGCGCCTCCGCCTCGTTCGCATTAACCGGAAACGTATCGTAATTCCGCCCCCCGGGATGCGACACGTAATGCGTCACACCCCCCAAACTCCGCCCGTTCCACCGATCGTAAATATCGAACACCAAAGGTCCCTGCGCCCCGATAGTCGGATGCAAAGCCGAAGGCGGCGCCCAGGCCTTAAACCGCACCCCGGCCACGTATTCCCCCACCGTCTGAGTCGGCGCCAACGGCACCGCCCGCCCGTTGCACGCCAGCACGAACCGCTCGTCTACCCAGCCGGTCACCAGCGCCTGCACCCGCTCCGCGCTGCTATCCACATACCGCACCGTCCCGCCCGAAGCCGGCTCCTCGCCCAGCACATGCCAAGGCTCCAGGGCGTGGCGTATCTCCAGCCCCACCCCGTCAACCGTCACATCGCCGATCTTGGGAAACCGGAACTCCATGTGCGGCGCAAACCAGGACTCATCGAGCGGGAACCCAAGCTGCGCCAACTCCTCGAGCACGCTGGCGAAATCCGCCCGCACGAAATGCGGCAGCATGAATTCGTCATGCAGTCGCGTCCCCCACCGCACCAGCGTGCGCTCATAAGGCGTCTGCCAAAACGCCGCCACCGCCGCCCGCATCAACAGCATTTGCGCCAAGGACATCCGCCCGTCCGGCGGCATCTCCAGAGCGCGGAATTCCACCAGCCCCAGCCGCCCGGTCGGTCCTTCCGGCGCATACATCTTGTCGATGGAGAACTCGGTCCGGTGCGTGTTCCCCGTGATGTCCGCCAGAATGTTGCGGAACAGCCGGTCGGTCAGCCAAGGCGGGGTCTCCGTCTTCGGCGAGATCTGCGAGAACGCAATCTCCAGCTCGCCCACCGAATCCATCCGCGCCTCGTCGATACGCGGATGCTGGCTGGTCGGCCCGATGAACAGCCCGCTGAACGCGTAAGACAAACTCGGATGATTGTGCCAGAACCCTAGCAAACTCTTCAGCAGATCCGGCCGCCGCAGGAACGGCGAGTCCGCGGGCGTCGCCGCCCCCATCACCACATGGTTGCCGCCGCCCGTCCCCACATGCCGCCCGTCCAGCATGAATTTCTGCGTCGCCAGGCCTTCCTCGCGCGCCACCCGGTATAGCTGCGTCGTGCGCTCAACCATCTCCGCCCAATGCTCGGCCGGATGGATGTTCACCTCGATCACCCCAGGATCGGGCGTCACGCTGAACTGGTTCATCCTGGCATCACGCGGTGGCGCATACCCCTCCAGCACCACCTGAACCCCCAGCTCCTCTGCCGTGTCCTCCACGCGCGCCGCCAGGTCCAGCCAGTCTTCCACTTGATACAGAGGCGGGAAGAACACGTGCAGCCGCCCGCCGCGCGCCTCTACCGCCAGCGCGGTTCGCACGAGTTCCGGCTCCTCGCGGCCGACCTCCGGAAGACGCTGCGGCATGACGCCCGCATAGCCGTCCGCCGCGCGGCTTGCCTCCACCCCGCCCCAAGGCGGCGCGCCTTCAACCCGCCGAAACCCCTGGCGCCCCGGCAACGCGCCGAGCGCCGCAAACGGATCGGCCGGCTGCTCGAACTCCACCCGCGCCGGATCAGCCCAAGGCAGGCTGTCCAGCGGTAGCCGGAACCCCACCGGAGCATCCCCAGGCACCAGAAACATCTGGCTACTCCGGAAAAACCATTTCCCCGACTGCCACCGCCGCTGCCCGTTCGTGCCCACCCGCCGCAACGGCAGCACGGAGCCCACCTGGCTCGCCAACCCTTGTCCGAACACCCGCGCCAGCCGGTCCCGCGTCTGCGGATCCTTCAGATGGCTCCCCTCCGCAAGCACGTTCGCCGGCAGCCGGTTTTCCTTCCAGAGAAACCAGTGGATGTCCTCGAACGCCGGATTGATCAGCCCAGGCGGCACCTGCAACCGCTCCGCCAGCGCCTCGCAGAACCGCTGCGCGTCCGCCGGCGTGGCGTCACCCGTATCATGATCCCCAGCCAGCAGCGCCAGATCCCGCCAAACCGGCTCCCCATCCCGCCGCCAATGCGCCCCCAGCGCCCAACGCGGCAACTGCTCACCAGGATAATGCTTGCCCAGCGCCTGCGTGATCGCCGCCCCAGGCGCCCACAACGGCAACAACCGCCGCAACAACTTGCCCGCGTACAACCGCTTGGTCGGCCCCAACGCGTCCGTCGTCCACTCCGCCCCCTCGATGTCGTCCGCACTGACGAACGTAGGCTCCCCGCCCATCGTCAACCGAACCGCACCCGCCTCCAGCGCCCGATCCACCCGCGCGCCCGCCGCCAGGATCGCCGCCCACTGCGCCTCGCTATACGGCTTCGTCACCCGCGGGCTTTCGGCCACCCGGGTCACCTTCATCTCGTAGCCGAACGCCACCTCCGCCATCTCGACGCCGCCGCTGATCGGCGCCGCCGACAACGGATCGGGGCTCGCCGCCAGCGGAATATGTCCCTCGCCCGTCAACAACCCGGACGTCGCATCCAGCCCGATCC
>CAXTJZ010000315.1:0-3046 GCA_964244695.1 uncultured Acetobacteraceae bacterium | reverse complement strand
TCGACGCGCTGATCCCGGTCGGCCGCGGCCAGCGCGAGCTGATCATCGGCGACCGCCAGATCGGCAAGACGGCGGTGATCCTCGACACCATCATCAACCAGAAGCACGTCAACTCCGGCACCGACGAGAAGAAGAAGCTCTACTGCGTCTACGTCGCCATCGGCCAGAAGCGCTCGACGGTCGCCCAGATCGTGCGCACGCTCGAGGAGCAGGGCGCGATGGAATATTCCATCGTCGTCGCCGCCACCGCCTCGGACCCGGCCCCGCTGCAGTTCCTGGCCCCCTACACCGGCGCCACCATGGGCGAGTTCTTCCGCGACAACGGCATGCACGCCATGATCGCGTACGACGACCTGTCCAAGCAGGCCGTCGCCTACCGCCAGATGTCCTTGCTGCTGCGCCGCCCGCCGGGCCGCGAAGCCTACCCGGGCGACGTGTTCTACCTGCACTCCCGCCTGCTGGAGCGTGCCGCCAAGATGAGCGACGCGAACGGCGCCGGCTCGCTGACCGCGCTGCCGGTGATCGAGACCCAGGCCGGTGACGTGTCGGCCTACATCCCGACCAACGTGATCTCCATCACCGACGGCCAGATCTTCCTGGAATCCGAGCTGTTCTTCCGCGGCATCCGCCCGGCGGTGAACGTGGGCCTGAGCGTGTCGCGCGTGGGCTCCGCGGCGCAGACCAAGGCGATGAAGAAGGTCGCCGGGTCGATCAAGCTGGAACTGGCCCAGTACCGCGAGATGGCTGCGTTCGCGCAGTTCTCCTCGGACCTGGACGCCTCCACCCAGAAGCTGCTGGCCCGCGGCGCCCGCCTGACGGAGTTGCTGAAGCAGCCGCAATTCCACCCGCTTCCGGTGGAGGAGCAGGCCGTGGTGCTGTTCGCCGGCGTGCGCGGCTACCTCGACAACGTGGACGTGGGCCGCATCGGCAGCTTCGAGCGCCAGATGGTCAGCGAGATGCGCGCGCGTGAGCCGGGGATCATGGACACGATCCGCGCCGACCTGGACATCAAGCCGGACACCGAAGCCAAGCTGCGCGCGTTCCTGGACAACTTCAGCAAGTCGTTCGCGGCTTAACGCAGCATGGCCTCGCTCAAAGCTCTCCGCGCGCGCATCAACAGCGTGAAGTCCACGCGCAAGATCACCTCCGCCATGAAGATGGTGGCCGCCAGCAAGCTGCGCCGCGCCCAGCAGCAGGCCGAGGCTGCCCGGCCCTACGCCGAGCGTATGGAGCGCATGCTCGCCGCCTTGGCCGCGAGCGTGCAGGGCAGCCCGACCGCGCCGCAGATGCTGGCCGGCACGGGCCGCGACAAAATCCACCTGCTGATCGTCATCACCGCGGACCGTGGCCTGGCCGGCGCGTTCAACTCCAACGTCGGCCGCGCCGCGCGCAACCTGGCGCGGCGGCTGATGTCGGAAGGCAAGACGGTCAAGATCATCACCGTCGGCCGCAAGGGCCGCGACTATCTGCGCCGCGAGATGGCGGAGAACATCGTGGGTGACATCTCCTTCGCCGGCAAGAAGCGCATCGAGTTCGCCGACGTGCAGGCCATCGGCATCCAGGCCGTGGACATGCTGGGCCGCGACGAGTTCGACGTGGCCACCGTGGTCTACAACCGCTTCGTCTCCGTCATCACGCAGACCCCCGCCGAGCTGCAGATCATTCCCCCGCTGATGACCGAGACGGGACCGGCCGAGCAGACCACGGCGCAGGCGCAATACGAGTTCGAGCCGGACGAGGAGACGATCCTCGCCAAGCTGCTGCCGCGCAACCTGGCGATCCAGCTCTACCGCGCCCAGCTCGAGAGCGGCGCCGGCGAGCAGGGTGCGCGCATGACGGCGATGGACAACGCGACGCGCAACGCGGGCGAGGCCATCAACAAGCTGACGTTGAACTATAACCGCACGCGGCAGGCCAATATCACGCGTGAGCTGATCGAGATCATTTCGGGCGCGGAAGCGCTGTAGACCCAGGGCTCTGCCCTGGACCCAGGTGTCCAGAGGACGACCGTCCTCTGGTGGGGTCCAGGGGCAAAGCGCCTGGCCTTACTTGAAGGGATAACCCATGGCGAACAACAACGTAGGCCGAGTAACCCAGATCCTAGGCGCCGTCCTCGACGTCCAGTTCGAGGGCGATCTCCCGTTCATCCAGAACGCGCTGACCACCAAGCGCGCCAACGGCGAGCAGCTCGTGCTCGAAGTGGCCCAGGAGCTCGGCGAGCGCACCGTCCGCTGCATCGCCATGGACAGCACCGACGGCCTCGTCCGCGGTCAGGAGGTGCTGGACACCGGCGCCCCCATCAGCGTCCCCGTCGGCCCGGAGACGCTCGGCCGCATTCTCAACGTCATCGGCGAGCCGATCGATGACCGCGGCCCGGTCAACGCCAAGATGACTTACCCGATCCACCGCGCCGCCCCCTCCTTCGAGGACCAGGCGACGTCGGCCGAAGTGCTCGTCACCGGCATCAAGGTGGTCGACCTGCTCGCCCCCTACCTCAAGGGCGGCAAGATCGGACTGTTCGGCGGCGCCGGCGTGGGCAAGACGGTGCTCATCCAGGAGCTGATCAACAACATCGCCAAGGGCCACGGCGGCGTGTCCGTGTTCGCCGGCGTCGGCGAGCGCACCCGCGAGGGCAACGACCTCTATCACGAGATGATCGACGCCGGCGTCATCAAGCTGGGCGAGGGCACCACCGAGGGCTCCAAGGTGGCGCTGGTCTACGGCCAGATGAACGAGCCGCCGGGTGCGCGCGCCCGCGTCGCGCTGTCCGGCCTATCGCTGGCGGAGTACTTCCGCGACGAGGAGGGCCAGGACGTGCTGTTCTTCGTGGACAACATCTTCCGCTTCACCCAGGCCGGCGCCGAAGTGTCCGCCCTGCTGGGCCGCATCCCGTCCGCGGTGGGCTACCAGCCGACGCTGGCCACCGACATGGGCGCCCTGCAGGAGCGCATCACCTCCACCAAGAAGGGCTCCATCACCTCGGTGCAGGCCATCTACGTGCCCGCCGACGACCTCACCGACCCGGCGCCCGCCACGTCCTTCGCCC
>CAXTJZ010000314.1:0-3064 GCA_964244695.1 uncultured Acetobacteraceae bacterium | reverse complement strand
TGTGGACGTCGTAGCTGAACCGCGGGTCGATGCCGTTTGTGACGTAGATGTCGACAGGGAACCTGGTTACCGTGTGGCGGAACCAGTTCTTGTGCGTGTACCAGCCTGCCTTGGAGATCGTCTGCGGTCCGAGGCCAGGCGTCTCCACGTCGATGGTTGCCTCGGCCTGCTCCTTCTTGAGCACGCCCTGCTCGGTGAGCATCCCAATTAGCTCCGGCACTGGATCGGCGGCGGGGGCGGCGTAGAACACGAACAGGTGGTGCGTCGGCGCGGTCGGGCCCGTGCTGGGGTAGAACAGCGTTGCCCCGAACGGCAGGCTCATGTGGATGCCGACCGTGTCGCCCGACAGCCCGAAGCACTGACGCTGGCCGTCCGGGAACTTGGCCTGCAGGGCTGCGAGGATCTTCGCCTCCTCCGAACGGCCGCATCCGGACAGTGCCAGCACCAGCGCCGTCGCCCATGTCCGCTTGGCGGATCGCGCATGGCGCCTGGCTGTCGGCCTGCCCACTTTCCCTGTCCCGAGGCGGACGGGCGCCATGCTCACTGCGCTGGCGGCGGGTTCGCCGGCGCGACGGCGTACGGGGCCGGCTGGACTACGTAGGGGCTTGGCTGGACGACGTAGGGGGCCGGCTGGACGATCACCGGCGCGGTGACCACGACCGTCTGCGGCCCCTGCACGATGTCCCCACGCGAGGACATGCAGGCGGCGTAGGTCGAGTCCAGGAGGGCCTGGATGCGGGCGTCGCTCGTCGCGCCCTGGTCGGCCGCGACCCCGGTCCCACCGATGGCGCCCGCTGCCGCGCCGATGCCCGCGCCGCGCCCGCCGCCGATCGCGGCACCCAAGCCGGCGCCCAGCGCGGTGCCGATGACGGCGGTGCCGAGTCCGGCGTAAGCCGCCCTGTCCATCAAGGGGCGGACCTGGTTGCCGGCGAGGATGGAGCAATCGTGCTGGTCGGCCTGGAAGGCGGCGAACGGCTTGCCGGCCGGCGGCAGGACCTGCACGGTCGGCACGATCCCTTGCGCACACGAGGCGAGTGCGCAGAGAGCGAGGAAGGAGCCTGCCAGCTTGAATCGCCGCGTCATACCCTGATTACGAGTGTTCGCCCTTGTGCCTGCGTCATAGTGCGTTCTCGGGTTTGTCGTGGGCATGGAGCCTCCGTTGGCAAGGCGGGACTCGTCCGCGCCAGGGTTACAGGCATGAATATCCGCCGCCGCTCTGGCGCTGGCCTTTACGTGCACGCACAATGACCGTGCCGCGCGTCGCGCCGGTCGAAGTTGTTTCGGTAAGGGTTAGGGAGCGGGTAGGACAGTCAGGGCATCATGGTTAAAGCCTATAAGGATAGGCGAGAATCCGCCTAAAAGGCATGTTATAGGCGAAAAACCGTAACTGCAACTGGGTTCTTTAAACTTGTTTCCTGCTTCAGCGGCCTTGCGGCGGCTTTCCCTTCCTCGAATCGTCCTGCCTGAGAGTTGGGGTTCGCGTTGGAAGAGGGGGTCGTGCACAAGGAGGATGCCCTACGCCGGCGCGGAGAGCGCCTGCGGGACGCCGCCGGCGCAATCGGGATCATGCGTTTGGCCAAGGACGCTGGCGTCCCTTACACCACGCTGCGCGACTACATGGCGGGCGGCGACATGAAGCTGTCAATCGTCGCGGCCCTTGCTCGAGCCTGCGGGGTCACGATCGACTGGATCGCCCATGGAACCGAGGCAGATACAAAGGCCATCAGTCCTTCGGCTACTGGCGAAGGACCGGGGTCTGGCCGCACCCCTATCGATCTAGCCTGGCTTTCGCTGCGGCTTGGGATCACGGCTGGCGAGCTCGTTGCGTTCGATGCCGTCGGCGACGCGATGGCGCCCGTCATCCGCGACGGTGACCTGCTGGTGGCACGCCGGCTGGAGAGGGCCGTCATCGCGCCCGCAGTGTATGCCATAGAGATCGATCGTGGCTTGGTGGCGAGGCGGCTGGAGCAGCGTGTTGATGGTGCTTTGGTCGTCAGGACCGACAACCCCCGATACGATCCTCAGATCATTTCGCCGACCGGGGAGAGGCCATTCAGGATCATAGGTCCGGTGGTTTGGCAGTCTGGGCCGATACGCGGCTGAGCGCCTTCCCGCCTGGATAGTCGTCCGGGACGCCTGCCTCCGAGCGCGAGCTGAAAAGGCAAAGAACATTCCTCGACTACTGACCGGCGCTGGGGCATG
Organism: uncultured Acetobacteraceae bacterium; assembly: GCA_964244695.1. Taxonomy (GTDB): domain Bacteria; phylum Pseudomonadota; class Alphaproteobacteria; order Acetobacterales; family Acetobacteraceae; genus BOG-908. The sequence continues at coordinate 862 of CAXTJZ010000314.1, read as the reverse complement.
CCTGCCGAGCACGTCCCAAAGGCCGATGGCCGATGATATTTTATCTCGCCCGCCCGCCCGGCTTCGCGGTATCCCGCCGGCACTTTTACAAAGGCGTGCTGTTGTCAGCGCTCCATAGAATGGGCCCTCAAGTGGCGATCCTTGGACCCTTACTGATCCTGCCGACGTGTGCGCCATTGAGGCAATGCCGGCCGGCGAAGGCCGCGTGCTCGCGTGGCGGCGACTGAATCGAGCTGTTGGCGAGCGGAATGTCTCGGAACTAGACGCCTGTGAGTATCCCTCCGCCAAAGACCGCCTCGTCTTGGTAGAGGCCTGGTTGCCAGTCTGCGCCCGAGGCAAGCCTAGGTCCTCAGGTTTGCACCAGATGTCCAGTCGAAATGGGACCACTCCAAACGCGCCTTGGCCGTCACAGAGCCGGCAATTTAGGTCGCCATTATACTTGGAGCAACCACTTGGCTTGTTTCCTGGCGAGGCATCCCCGACAATGCGGCATCGAAGTAACTAAGGGCGGCCAGAAAAGGATGAAACCAGCCTCCAAGACTTACGAGGTCTTCATCTGCCATCGTCGGAATGACGCAGCAGCTCTGTCGATGGCAATTCACCGTTACCTGAATGAACACGGTGTTGCCACGTTCTGCGATTTGGTTGACGACCCCGCTTCCGAGCTTGGCATGAGCGTTTATGCCCTTATTCGAGCGACTCCGGTTTTTCTACTGGTTCTTTCCGATGGCGTGGTTGCCAGCCTTAGCGAAGAGGCGAGTTGGGTCACCCTCGAGCTCCAGTGCGCCCTGGATTGCGCGCGTAAGCTGTAAAACAGCGTGCAAAAGTTTCCAGATTCCAGGGGTAAACAGCGTCCAATAGT
>CAXTJZ010000313.1:0-3109 GCA_964244695.1 uncultured Acetobacteraceae bacterium | reverse complement strand
CTTCATCGGCGGCGGCGGCTTCAGCGCAATCGCCTCGCGGTCGGGCGGCGGCAGTGGCAGCTTCGCGGTGTCGAGCGTCTTCACCACCGAACTGGCCGCTGTCGGAGGCGGAGGCGGCGGTGGTGGCGGCGGAGGCGCCGTCTCGATCGGCTGCGGCTTCGGCGGCGCTATGGCCGGGTTCTCCGTGGCCGGCGTGTCCGCCTCCGCAGGGGCGGCGACCTGGCCATGCGCGTCCGATTTCTGCGCGGACGCGGCCGTACCCTCGAACTCCACCTCCATCGCGTCGTCCGGCGGCGGGGGCGGCGGCAACGGCGCGGGAATCACGATGAGCAGCGCGAGCAGGATCACGAGGTGTATCGCCCCCGAGACCGTCGCCGCGCGTGACATGCCCTGGCGCATAAGCGCGCTATTTCGACGGCGGCTCGGCCAGCAAGGCCACCTTGGTGAAGCCCGCCTGCTGGATCGTGCCCATCACCTGCAGCACCTGGCCGTAGGCAATGCCCTTGTCCCCACGCACCAGGATGCGGCGCGTCAGATCGCTGTCGGACGCCGCCGTCAACCGCGCCACCAGGTCGCCCAACTCCACGTCGTCATCGCCTAGATGCGTGTGGCCGTCCGCCGTGATGGTCACCGTAAGCGGCTTGGAATCCACGTTGATCTGCTGCGCGGTGGTCTTCGGCAGGTCCACGTTCACGCCGGAGGTCAACATGGGTGCGGTCACCATGAAGACGATCAGCAGCACGAGCATCACGTCCACCAGCGGTGTGACATTGATCTCGGACATCGCGCGATACCGCCCGCGCCCGCTGCCGCGTCCGCCGCCGATCAGGCCGCCTGCCATCAGACGGACCCCTCAAAGGAAGCAAGGCCTTCTTTTTTGAAAAAAAGAAGCAAAAAACTTTTGACTCCGCTGTCGCGCGTCTGCGGAAAGGTCCGCGTCAGCCAGACGAAAGTTTTTTGCTTCTTTTTTTCAAAAAAGAAGGCCTTGCTTGCTAGCATCAGACGCGCTCCTCGCTCTGCCGGCTGAGAATGGCGCCAAACTCCACGCCGAACCCTTCCAGCCGCGAAGCAAACCGCCCCAGCGCCGTGCTGATCTGGTTGTAGGCCAGCACGGCCGGGATGGCGGCCACCAGGCCGATGGCGGTGGCGAACAGCGCCTCGGCGATGCCGGGGGCAACCACCGAGAGATTGGTGTTGTGCATGGCGGCAATGGCCGAGAAGCTGTGCATGATGCCCCAGACGGTGCCGAAAAGGCCGATGAACGGCCCGATCGAGCCGACCGAAGCCAGGAACACCATCCAGCGCTCCAGCCGCTCCATCTCGCGCACAACCGTCACGTTCATCGCGCGGTCTATCCTGTCGCGCACGCTGCCGCGCGCCATGTCGGCACCGGCCACGCGGCTGCTGCGGCGCCACTCGCCCATGGCCGCGCCGAACACCGCCGCCATCGGATGGACCGGCCGCACGCCCTCCTGCTCATAGAGATCCTCCAGGCTGCCACCTGACCAGAACCTGTCCTCGAAAGCGGTGGCCGCACGGTTGATACGGCGTAATGCCGTGATCTTCTCGAATATGACGGCCCAGACCCAGATGCTGGCCATCAGCAGCAGGACCATCACCAGCTTCACCACGATGTCCGCCTGCAGGAACAGCGTGATCAGCGAGAGGTCACCGTTTGGAACCGCAAGGTTTGCGGCATCGACCGTGCGGTCCAAGTTGTCTCCTATCAGGCAGAATAGCCCCGCCAACGCGGCGGGATACGGGTGGGACGGCCAGTGGCAGGGTGTACGCAGACGAGCTCCACCTCGAGCACCGCCACGGGCACGCCGCCGGGAAGCGTGAAATCCTGTCGAAGTGTCAGGGTCGCCGCGGTCTCAGACACAGCGCGCGTGGTGATTGTCAGCATGTCGTCCAGCCGGGCCGGGCGCAGATACGCGATATTTGCGCGCCGCACCATGAATTGACGGTCATGTTGCGTCAGCATCTCGGCATGCGGAGTACCGTTGTCGTACATCGATTCGGTCCGCGCGCGTTCGGCCAGGGCGAGGTAGTTGGCGTGATAGACTACCCCGCCGGCGTCGGTGTCCGCGTAGTAGACGCGGGTCGTGTACGTGTGGAAGCGGTCGCTCATGAGGAAGCAAGCAGTCCTTTTTTAAAAAAAAGGACCAAAAAACTTTTGCTTTCCCGCCTGCACCAAGCCGCGTCCAGGTTCTGCCAGCGTCCGTGCTGGCAGCACCTGGACGCGCCGTGGTGCAGGCGCAGGGGCAAAAGTTTTTTGCGTCTTTTTTGCAGAAAAGAAGGCCTGTCTTCATGCGTCACAACAGCAGATCCTGCGGCCCGGCCGGCGGCTTCAGCCCCAGATGCCGCCACCCCGGCTCTCCTAGCATACGCCCGCGGCTGGTGCGCAGCATCAACCCCTCCTGGATCAGATAAGGCTCCACCACATCCTCCAGCGTATCGCGCGCCTCGGCCAGCGCGGCCGCCAGCGTCTCCACACCCACCGGCCCGCCGCCATGGTGCTCGGCCATGCGGCGCAGATAGCGGCGGTCCATCGCGTCCAGCCCCAGCGCGTCCACTTCCAGGCGTATCAGCGCCTTGTCGGCCGTGGCGCGGTCCACGCTCGGCTGCCCTTCCACCAGCGCGAAATCGCGCACCCGGCGCAGCAGGCGGCCGGCGATTCGCGGCGTCCCGCGGGACCGGCGTGCGATCTCGCGCGCCCCGTCCTGCGTCAGCGCGAAGCCGAGCTTTTCCGCGCCGCGCTCAACGATCAGCGTCAGCTCCTCGGGCGTGTAGAAGATAAGGCGCAGCGGAATGCCGAAGCGGTCGCGCAGCGGCGTGGCCAGCAGGCCGGCGCGGGTGGTCGCACCCACAAGGGTGAAGGGCTGCAGGTCGATGCGCACGGAACGCGCGGCGGGTCCTTCGCCGATGATCAGGTCGAGCTGGAAGTCCTCCATCGCCGGATAGAGGATCTCCTCGATGGCCGGCTGCAGGCGGTGAATCTCGTCGATGAACAGGACGTCGCGCGCCTGCAGGTTGGTCAGGATCGCGGCCAGGTCGCCGGCGCGCTGGATGACCGGGCCGGAGGTGGCGCGGAAGCCCACGCCCAGCT
>CAXTJZ010000312.1:0-3185 GCA_964244695.1 uncultured Acetobacteraceae bacterium | reverse complement strand
GGAAGCAAGCAGTTCTTTTTTGAAAAAAGAACCAAACAACTTTTACTCCGCTGTCGCGCGGTTCGGGCGATGCCGCGTTCATCCAGAAGCGAGTTCGCGCGCTTTCAGTGAGGCCTGCCGCGCAGCGATCATACGGCTGCCGGCCTGCATCTTCCATGCGGCTTCTAGCCGGGCGGCCAGGCGGGCATCGTCGATGACGTGCAAATGCACCAGCATGGCGGCGTATCCGGTGTAGTGATCGGTCTCGAAATAGAATTCCGGTTCCGTTTCCATCAGCATCGCCTTCTCCCAGAGCGGACAGCTAATGACCAGCGTGGTGGCATCCTTCATTCTTGCCAGGAACTTGCCGCGGACGCGAAGAGCAGGAGTGCCGTAGGCGATCCCACGCTCTACACCGGTGAGCCCGTCTGCTTCCGCGAGCAGAAGAGACGGGCAATGTGGTCGTCCATTCAGAACGAACGGTTTCCCTACACCGACTTGATCGCCAGCTTGCCGAAATTCTCCCCGTTGAACAGTTTCAGCAACGTCTCCGGAAACGTCTCCAGCCCGTCCACGATGTCTTCCTTCGACTTCAGCGAGCCGTCCTTCAGCCAGCCCGCCATCGCCGACATTCCTTCGCCGTAACGCTTGGCGTAATCGAACACCACGAAACCCTCCATGCGCGCGTGCTGCACCAGCAGCATCATGTAGTTCTTCGGGCCGGCGACCTCGGTGGTGTTGTATTGCGAGATGGCGCCGCAGATGACGACACGCGCGTGGCGGGCCAGGCGGACGAGCACGGCATCGAGAATGTCACCGCCGACATTGTCGAAATACACGTCTATTCCCTTTGGACAATGCGCACCCAGCGCACGGCCGACATCCTCATTCTTGTAGTCTGTGCAGGCATCGAAACCGAGTTCGTCCTTCACGTAGGCGCATTTCTCCGCGCCGCCGGCCAGCCCGACCACGCGGCAGCCTTTTACGCGCGCGATCTGGCCGACCAGGGCACCTACCGCGCCGGAGGCCGCCGAGACCACGACCGTCTGTCCAGCTTGCGGTGCGCCCACGTCCAGCAGGCCGGAATACGGGGTCACTCGAGGCATGCCGAGCGCACTGAGATCGAGCGGCAACGGCGCCGCGGACGCATCGACTTTCTGCAGCGCCTCGCCCTTCGCCACCGCATAGTCCTGCAGGCCGAACGTGCCGGCCACGTGCTCGCCCGGCTTGAAGCCCGGGTGCTTCGACGCGGTCACCTCACCCACGGCGCCGGCGCGCATCACCTCGCCGAGCTTCACCGGCGGTATGTAGGACCGCACGTCATTCATCCAGCCGCGCATGGCGGGATCAAGCGAGATGTAGTGCGTGCGTACGAGTACTTCGCCTTCGGCCGGTTCGGGGATGGGCAGGGTGGCGAAGGTGAAGTCGCTGCGCTTGGGCAGGCCTTGCGGGCGGGTGGTGAGCTGCCATTGGCGGTTCTGTTCTGGCATTTTGGAGTTTCCTTTTTGTTATGGGAAGGAAGGCAAGTCCTTCTTTTCTGAAGAAAAGAAGCAAAAGACTTTTGACTCCGCTGTCGCGGACCTATCCGGTGAGCCGCCGACAGGGAGTAAAAGTTTTTTGGTTCTTTTTTTCAAAAAAGAACTGCTTGCTTACTTGCTTCGCAACATCTCCAGTTCCAACCACCGTTCCTCGGACCGCGCAAGCTCCGTCTCCGCCTGCGCCAGCGCGGACGTGGTAGTGTCAAACTTCTTCCTGTCGCGCGTGTACAAATTGGCATCCGTCAGCACACGCTGGTAACGCACGATGTCGGCTTGCAGCTTGGCGATCGCGTCCGGCAACTGCGCAAGTTCGTGCTGCTGCTTGAAGGACATCTTCTTCGGCCCGGCCGGCTTCGGCGCGTCCGCCACCGCCGCGCGCTTGCGCGCTTCCGCCTTTACCGAGCTGGGTGTGCCACGCTGCACCAGCATGTCCGAGTAGCCGCCGGCGTATTCCTGCCAGCGGCCCGCGCCTTCCGCGGTCACCGTCGAGGTCACCACGCGGTCCAGGAAGTCGCGGTCATGGCTGACCAGCAGCACGGTGCCCTGGTAGTCCGCCAGCATCTCCTGCAGCAGGTCCAGCGTCTCCAGGTCCAAATCGTTCGTCGGCTCGTCCAGGATCATCAGGTTGCTCGGCCGGGCCAGCGCCACGGCCAGCATCAGCCGGCCGCGCTCGCCGCCGGACAGCACGCCCACCGGCGTGCGCGCCTGTTCGGGGCGGAACAGGAAATCCTTCATGTAGCCGATGACGTGGCGTTTCTGGCCGTTGACCTCGACCTGGTCGCCGGCGCCGCCTGTCAGCGTCTCGGACAGCGTGGCGTCCGGGTTCAGGCTGTCGCGCGTCTGGTCCAGCGTGACGGCGGAGAGGTTGGTGCCGAGCTTGATCTGGCCGCCATCCGGCTGCTCCACGCCTGTCAACAGCTTCAGCAGGGTGGATTTGCCGGCGCCGTTCGGGCCCACGATGCCCACGCGGTCGCCGCGTATGATGCGGGCGGAGAAGTCGCGCACCACGGATTGCGTGCCGCCGTCCGGCGCCGGGTAGGATTTGCTCACGTCCTTGGCCACCGCCACCAGCTTGCCGCTGCCCTCGGCCTCGCTGGCCGCCATGCGCACGCCGCCTGTCGGGCGCACGTGTTCGCGCTTCTGGGCGCGCAAGCCCGCCAGTTCGGCCACGCGGCGCACGTTGCGCTTGCGCCTTGCGGTCACGCCGTAGCGCATCCAGTCCTCCTCGCGGGCGATCTGGCGGCCGAGCTTGTGCTGGTCGCGCTCCTCCTGCTCCAGCACTTCGTCCCGCCAGGATTCGAAGTTGGCGAAGCCGCGGTCCACGCGGCGGGTGCGGCCGCGGTCGAGCCAGACGATGCTGCGCGAGACGCTCTCCAGCAACCGGCGGTCATGGCTGATCAGCACGATGCCGGCGCGCAAGGAGGCGAGTTCGGCCTCCAGCCACTCGATGGCGGGGAGGTCGAGGTGGTTGGTGGGCTCGTCTAAGAGGAGAAGGTCCGGGCTGGGCGCCAGCGCGCGCACCAGGGCGGCGCGCCGGCTCTCGCCGCCGGAAAGACGGGCCGGCGCCTCGTCGCCTGTCAGGCCGACCTGTTCCAGCAGGGCGCGGCCGCGATATGGGTCGTCGCCTGGGCCCAGGCCTGCTTCCACGTAAGCGAGCACGGTGGGCGC
>CAXTJZ010000311.1:1060-3243 GCA_964244695.1 uncultured Acetobacteraceae bacterium | reverse complement strand
GCGGGCGCAGGCTGGCGAGCAAGGGATACAGCCCCGTGCGGTTCCGCTCCCTGTTTGGCGACGTGCCGGTGCGGGTCCGTCGCTTGCTGGCCTGCCCGTGCCAGGAAGGCGTGAGCGACCCTCCGTGCCAATGACAGTGAGACATTGTCCCTGTGGGAGTTTAGCCTTGAGGGTGCTGCAGGATGATCTTGCTCATGCCCATGACACAGACCCCGATCGACGCCGAGGCGGGTGCCGCCACGAACGGAGGCCGGAGGCCGACAGTGGCGGCACCCGCCTCGGCGTCGCCCGAACTCGCCGCCCGCCTGCACCGCCGGATCTTCACCGCCCAGGACAAGCTGCGCATTCTCGCCGAAACGGACCGCGCGGCTGACACCGGCGGCATCGCCGCCATCCTGCGCAGCGAGGGCCTCTACTCCTCGGCGCTGACCGACTGGCGCCGGCAACGCGACGCGGGCGCCCTCGGCGCAGTGAAGCCGGCCAAGCGCGGCCCAAAGGTGGCCGAACCCCACCCGCTCACCACCGAAGTGGCGGCTCTTCAGAAAGACAACGCGCGTTTGACGCTGCGACTGGCGCGTGCCGAGGCCATCATCGGCGTCCAAAAAAAAGCTGCGGAGCTGCTGGGCATCCCGCTGGCGTCCAACGACGGCGAGCCTTGACTGACGCGGTCGCTGGCCTGGCGCCGGCCGGCGGCTTGATGGCGGCAGCCTGCGCAGCACTCGGGGTCTCGCGCGCCAGCGTGCAACGCCGGCGCGCCCGCCTGGCTGCGCCGCCGGTGGTCCTGCGCCCGCGACCGCGGCCGGCACGGGCGCTGAGCGTGGCGCAACAGCAGGCGGTGCTGGACCTGCTGCACGCACCGCGCTTTGCCGACCAGGCGCCGGCCGAGATCTACGCCAGCCTGCTCGACGAGGGCGTCTATCACTGCTCGGTCCCGCTGGGTGCCCTTGCACCCGGCCGCACCATGTATCGGCTGCTTGGCCAGAACGGCGAGGTCCGTGAACGTCGCGCGCAACTCCGCCACCCCGCCTACCAGAAGCCCGAACTCCTGGCCGAGCGCCCAAACGAGGTCTGGTCCTGGGACATCACCAAGCTGATGGGGCCCGCCAAATGGAGCTACTTCTACCTCTACGTGATCCTCGACATCTTCAGCCGCCGGGTGGTCGGCTGGTGTGTCGCCGACGCGGGGAGCGCCGCGCTGTTCCGGCCGCTGCTCGACGATGCCGTCGCCAAGCACAACGTGCCGCCCGGCCAGCTCACGCTGCACGCCGACCGCGGCGGCCCGATGAAGGCCCGCGCCACCGCCCTGCTGCTCGCCGACCTTGGGGTGACGCGCTCGCATAACCGCCCGCACACCTCCAACGACAATCCCTTCTCCGAAAGCCACTTCAAGACCCTGAAGTATCAGCCGCGCTTTCCCCAGCGCTTCGGCTGCATCGAGGACGCCAAGAGCTTCTGCCGCCTGTTCTTCGATTGGTATAACCAGGACCACCACCACGCCGGCATCGGCCTCATGACCCCGGACCAAGTGCACTACGGCCAGGCCGATGCCGTCCACGCCGCCCGCCAGCATACCCTCGACCAGGCGTTCCGGGCCAACCCGGAGCGCTTCGTCAACAAGCCGCCCACGCCGCCCGACAAACCAACCGCCGCCTGGATCAACCCGCCCACGCCGAACCGCCGCGCCTGAATGCCGTCCCTGGCACCAAAGCAGCCGTTGATGCGCTTCGTGCCCTTCCCCGGCTGCCCTCTGGCTTGTCACCAGCCATCGTCGTCTCGCCACGTCTCGCCAGTTCGCTCCCCCTGCATGGCGTCACGGCACGTAAAGAACCCAGTCGGCCGGTCATCCGATCGTTGCCCGCCAGGATCACACCAAAAGACCGGACGCCTGGCTCAGCCTAATGCCGCCCAACCGACGCGACATTGCCAAGCCTAAATTCCAACCCCGGCTGTATCAAAGTCGTTGACACGCTCCGAAGCGCCTTCGTTCGACCCGGCTGTGCCCGCCGTCCACGGCTTCGTGCGCCTCGATGGCAAGTCTGGGCAGCAGGGATGCGAACAGCTCCTCGACGCTGGCAAAGGTTTCAGGCCGGTTCCCCTTCAGCGCCAACAGGCCGCCGCCGCCGCGGTCCAGGATGGCCTGGGGGAAGGCAGTCTGCGTGCTCATCGCATGGGTGGTGATCAGG
>CAXTJZ010000311.1:355-1050 GCA_964244695.1 uncultured Acetobacteraceae bacterium | reverse complement strand
ACTCTAGGCGCTGCAGCAACAAGGGGATCGCGGTGATCTCGTTGGACTTGTCCAACACCGCCTCCTGGCCCGGCACCAGCCGCCGGCCGATAGCCCCAGCCACAAACGCTGCGCGTTTCGGCGAGGCCGCGACCGTGTGCAGCCGGCCGTGGCACTTGGACCGGGCGTAGTTGCGGCGCGAGGTCTTGCCGTCGATGGCGATCACCTTGCGGCGATGCGCGCCTACCCCAGGCGTCCCTGGCGCCGGGCTGCGCAGCCGCTCGACCAGGTTGGCAAAGCAGGCCTTGAACAGCTCAGGGTCGAGGGCAGCCACTACCTCGCACAGGGTGTGATGTGAGGGCACGCTACGCGTATAGGGCGGGATGCGGCGCAAGAAGGCCAGGTGTCCACCGCTCCATAGGGCCAGCTCGACGAAGTCGTCGGCGCCCGCGATGGTGCCTTCCAGCAGCGACACCTCGGGCAAGTGATACTACACCTTGGCCGCCTGGCGCGGGTCGCGCAACGCGGCGAACTGCGGCAAAAACGAGGGTGGGACCGGGTCGGACATCAAGCACCCCTGACGTGGAGCACCCTTCAACTCCGAACAATGTCAACTATAAACCCTCAACCCGTTCACTCGATTGCTCTGCCACTCACCGCCAGCCCTGTTGCGTCTCGCTTCGTATTGAGGATCGTCGGAGCGCCGACATCTACAC
>CAXTJZ010000311.1:0-345 GCA_964244695.1 uncultured Acetobacteraceae bacterium | reverse complement strand
TCCGCTCCGGAGTCTTAAATTACCGAAGCAAGGGGGATATCTCGCAATCTTTAAATGAAGAAGCTGCAGGCTGCCGAATGCTTCCATTGCGAGGGCAGGACACGAACGTGTTGTGACCGTCTAGCTTGCATGAGCAAGTCCGGAATTCATGCCACAGGCAATGAAGGGCGCTTGCATGGCGGCCCGAGCAGGCCGGAACGAGGCTGGGCTGCCTCAGCGCCGGAGAAGCTGACAGCCGGCGTGTTGCCGGTTGGTCGTGCTAGACAGAATGCGTTCCGAAAATTGTGATCCGTCTCTCAGCATGGGGCGCCACCAGAGCCCATCGAACCGTTTGATCACCGTCCG
>CAXTJZ010000310.1:0-3276 GCA_964244695.1 uncultured Acetobacteraceae bacterium | reverse complement strand
AAGTCGGAAATCTGCGCCCGTGCCGCTGCCACCGGCGCGATCGCGCGGGATGGGCGCGCCACGCCGGCGGTGACGTAGTGCACCATCACGGCCGGCAGATCGCGCATCGATCCGTCGTGCATGTAGGGCGCGCGCCGGGCCACGTTGCGCAACGTGGGCGTCTTGAAAGCGTGTTCGGCTGCCGGCTCGTCGGCTTTTATCATGGCGCGGCCACGATCCGCGTCGGGGAGGCCGATGTCGTGGAACCTGCCGTCGGTGAAAGCCGGGCCGGTATGGCAGGCGGCGCAACGGCCGGCGCCGGTGAAGAAGACGAAGCCGCGCTTTGCGGACTCGGAAATCGCGGCCTCATTGCCATCGAGCCAGGCATCGAAAGGGGCCGGCGCACTTGCCACGGTGCGCTCGAACACGGCCAGCGCTTTCACGGCCGTGCCGAGGGTGATGCCCTGGCCCGGGTAGGCGCGTTCGAACAGCGGGGCGTAGCCGGAGATGGCGCGCAGCTTGCCGGCCAGCTTCGTCAGGTCCTGGTTCATCTCGCGCGGGTTGCCGAGCGGGCCGGTCGCCTGCGCCTCCAGGGATGCGGCGCGGCCGTCCCAGAAAAACAGCGTGCCCCAGGCGGCGTTCAGGATGGACGGGGTGTGGCGCCCGAGATCGCGCAGCCCCTCGCCGTGCCCAAGTGCAAGGCCGTCCTCCCAGCCGAAGGAGGGGTTGTGGCAGGTGGCGCAGGCGAGCGATCCCGAGCCAGACAGACGGGCGTCGAAGAAGAGGGTACGGCCTAGCAGCGCGGCTTCCGGCGTGTAGGGGTTGTCCGCCGTGAACGGTATGGTGGAGGGCCGCCTGAACTGCGCCTGAAGCGCGGCAAGGTTGTCAGGCGGCGTAAAATCCTGGCCGCGCGCTGCCAGGCTCACCGCGACAACTGCGATCATCAGGAGCGTGGATCGGATGAGGTGCAAGCCCGGGTCTCCTGACCGATGAAGGGTCAACACCGGGAGTATGACTCTGTAATTGTTGCGCAAAGCTTAGCATGCGGAACCTTTGGCGGAGAAAGCAAGCAGTCCTCTTTTGTGAAAGAGGACAAAAAGACTTGTGCTCCCTGTCGGCTGCTGACGGACAGGTGCGCGACAGCGGAGTAAAAGTTTTTTGCTTCTTTTTTCAAAAAAGAAGGCCTTGCTTGCTTTCTAAAGTCCCAACTCGCTCAGCCCCGGATGCCCGTCAGGCCGGCGTCCGGACGGCCAGCGAAACAGCCGGTCCGCCTCGGTGATGGCGAGGTCGTTTATGCTGGCGACGCGCCGGCGCATGAGTCCGTGCGCGTCGAACTCCCATAGTTCGTTGCCGTAGGAGCGGAACCAGGCGCCGAGCTCGTCGTGCCATTCATAGGCGAAGCGCACGGCCATGCGGTTCTCGCGGAAGCCCCACAGCTCCTTGATCAGCCGGTAGTCCAGCTCGCGGTGCCATTTGCGGGTGAGGAACGCGCGTATCTCGTTACGCCCAGTCATGAATTCGATGCGGTTGCGCCATTGGCTGTCCGGCGTGTAGGCGAGCGACACGGCGTCCGGGTCGCGCGTGTTCCAGGCATCTTCGGCCTTGCGTACTTTTTCCACCGCGGTCTCGGGCGTGAAGGGCGGGACGGGCGGACGCGTCTCCTGGCCGGTCATGGCGGGGGTTCTCCTGTGCGGTAGCCGGGATCAGCCGGCTAGTGCCTTGCGCCGCCGGGGTCCGCAAGCGCCGGACCGGGCGCTTGCGGATGATGGCGAAGCGGGCCCGCTCAGGCGGCGACCAGGCTTTCGGACGGCATGCCGGTTGCCGACAGGGCGGCCATGCTGTTCGGGTCCCGCATCATGTAGCCGCGTCCCCAGACGGTGCCGATGAGGTTGCCGGCGCCGGCCTGCGCCAGCTTCTTGCGCAGCTTGCAGATGAACACGTCGATGATCTTCATCTCCGGCTCGTCCATGCCGCCGTAGAGGTGGTTGAGGAACGCCTCCTTCGTGAGCACCATGCCGCGGCGCAGGACCAGCAGCTCCAGTATCGCGTATTCCTTGCCGGTGAGGTGCACGGTCTGGCCGTCCGCCTGGACTTCGCGGCTATCGAGGTTGAGCTGCAGGTTGCCGATGCGCAGGACCGGCTGGCTGTATCCTTTGCTGCGCCGGATGATCGCCTGGATGCGGGCGATCAGCTCGTCCTTGTCATAGGGCTTGCTGATGTAATCGTCCGCACCCATGCCGAAGCCGCGCACCTTGGCGCCGGCGCGGTTCAGGCCGGACAGGATCAGCACCGGTGTTTCCACACGGCCGGCGCGCATCCGGCGCACGACCTCGTAGCCTTCCATGTCAGGCAGGATGAGGTCGAGCACCACTATATCGTAATCGTAATGACGCACCAGCTCGAGTGCCTCCTCTCCCGTGTCAGTCTGATCAACGATTGCTCCATTATTCCGGAGCATCATCACCACTGCGCGTGCAGCGTTCACATCGTCTTCTACCAGCAGGACCCGCATTGCCATCTCCCGTGTTTCGATACGGTATGTTTACCACCGGTGCGTGTGCCGCGCCAGAACTTTTTCGCGATATCGAAATAAATTTGGGAACAGAAGGAGATCGTGCGTTGAACGAAGCAGGAAGATGTTTCGGGCTGTGTTTTATTTTGGATGGGCTTAGTTAATGTCCGTTTCGTCTCAGGAACGTAAACACTCCGCGGTCCGTGCCGGGCTTGCCGGCATCCAGCCTTACCAGTTGAGCGGGTCGGCGCGCGCGGTGGGACCGCTGGGCGTGGAGATAGCCGGCCTTTCGCGCCACCTTTCGGTGGGCGACAGGGTTTGGGTCGAGGGAAGCCAGGGACGGCGCACGCTGGCGGAGATCGTCTCGGCCACGGCGCAGAGCCTGACGGCAGCGCCGTTTGGGGAGACGCTTGGCCTGGGCGCCGGTGCGCGCGTGCACGCCGCTGCGCTGCCGCAAGCCGGGTGTGGCCAGGGGGCCAGCCTTTCGCCGTGTGACGGGTGGCTCGGGCGGGTGATCGATCCGCTGGGACAGCCGGCCGATGGCGGCGGGGCGCTGCCGCCCGGGCCGGTCGCGCGGCCGGTGCGCGCGGCGCCGCCGCCGGCGATAAGCCGGGCCCGGCTCGGCCCGCCGATCGATTTGGGCGTGCAGGTGCTCAACTGCTTCACCACCTGCCGCACCGGCCAGCGCCTCGGCCTGTTCGCCGGCTCCGGCGTTGGCAACTCCACCCTCATGTCCATTCTGGCGCGCCATGCCGGAGCGCACCTGATCGTGCTGGCGGTGGTGG
>CAXTJZ010000309.1:0-3295 GCA_964244695.1 uncultured Acetobacteraceae bacterium | reverse complement strand
TGCTCGCGCCAACTCCTCCAGATGCGCGCTTTGCCAGAACCGGGCCGGGCCTTTGTGCAGGCGAGGTAGCGAAAGCTTTTTGCTTCTTTTTTTCAAAAAAGAAGTCCTTGCTTCCTTCCATCACTCCGCTGCCGCATGCCGGTGCTTATGCGGCGCCGACCCATCCCCACCCTGCGGCCGGGACCCAGGCAGCACCACCTTCGCCCCATCCCGCAGCCGGTCCGAACCATCGACCACCACCGTGTCACCCACGGCAAGCCCGCTCACGATCTGCGTCTTTTCCGAATCGGCCACGCCCAGCTTCACGGCGCGCACGGCTACCGTGTCGGCCGGCGCATGCGGATGCTGCCCACCGGCGCCGCTGGCATCAGCAGTCTTGGCATCCGCCTCCTTGGCCTCCGGTTTCGCCTCGTCCGCCGGCTTCGCCGCCGTGCCAGGCGGCTGCACCATATAGACGAAACTGCCAGGCGCGCCGGTCTGCAGCGCTGCGTTCGGCACCACCACCGCGTCATGCACGGTACTCACGATCAGCCGCAGGTTCACGAACTGGTTGGGGAACAGCGAGAAACTCGGATTGTTGAACAATGCGCGCAGTTTTACCGTGCCGGTTGTCACGTCGATCTGGTTGTCGATCGTCTCCAGCGTGCCGTCGGACAGGTGCACCGTGTTGCTGCGGTCATAGGCCTGCACGACAAGCTTGGCGCCAGCGTGCAATTGCGCCTGGATCGCCGGCACGTCGTCTTCGGGCAAGGTGAAGATCGCGCTGATGGGATCAAGCTGCGTTACCACCACAAGGCCGTTGGTCAGCGAGGTGGGCGTGATGTAGTTGCCGGCGTCCACCTGCCGCAGGCCCACACGGCCGTCCACCGGCGAGGTGATATGGCAAAACGCCAGGTTCACCAGCTGCGTCTGCACCGTGCCCTGGTCCGCCGCCACCGAACCGATATACTGCTCGACCACGTATTGCTGGTCTTCGGCTTGCTGGCGCCCGATGCTGTCCTGCTTCTGCAGCAGCGCGTAACGCTTGGCGTCCATCTGCGCCTGGTGCAGCAATCCTTGGTCGTGCGCCAGCGTGCCGCGCGCCTGCGCCAGCAGCGCCTCATACGGCCGCGGATCTATCTGCGCCAGGAAATCACCCTTGTGCACGATCTGGCCTTCGCGGAAGCCGATCGTCTGCAACGTGCCGGCGATCTGCGTCTGCACCGTCACGCTCGCCAGCGAGGTCACGGTGCCCAGCCCGGCATCGACCACGGACATGTCCGCCGTACTCGCCTTGGCCACGCCCACGGCCTGCGGCGGCACCACCTGCGCGTGCTTGCCCGCGCCGCCGCCCAGCCGGGAGACGAGGAACACCACGCCGCCCAGGATCAGAAGCAGGATCAGCCAGGGCCAGAAGCTGCGCCGCTGCGCCGGCCGGCCGGCCGGGTGCCCTGGCTGGTGGACGATCGGCTGGGTCCGCGGTGTCGGTATGGTCTGCAGGTCATCCATGGATGCGTATTCCGGCTTGCAGGGATCGTGCACAAGGCAGCCCCTTGTGGGCGTGCCGCGCTGGTCTAATCATCTGGGGCATTAGTGATGTCACCCTGGGCCGTCCAGACCAGGCCGGCCAGCGCGTATGTGTAAACCTGTGTAACGCCTCATAGCGCACCCGAAAGGATCGAACATGCGAAGCCTCCTTGCTTCCGCGGCCCTGCTCGCCAGCCTCGCCGCCTGTAGCGCCACGCCTGATCCTGCATTGCGCAGCCGGGACATCAGCGATCGTGGCAACCTGCCAAAAGAGCACCCGCTTGGCGTGATCTCCGCGGTGCCGCCGGCTGATACCAGCTTTACGCCGCTTCGGTGTTTGCCGAACGGGCCTGGCTATGAGTGTTCTCGCAGTAATTAGGAAAGAAAGGCCTTCTTTTTTGAAAAAAAGAAGCAAAAAACTTTTGACTGCGCTGTCGCGGACTTTCGCTGGCGCGCGTGTTCTTACAGTCAACCGTCAGGCCTGCTCAAAGGAAGTCCGCGACAGCGGAGTCAAAAGTTTTTTGCTTCTTTTTTTCAAAAAAGAAGGCCTTCCTTCCCTTGCCTGATATCGACTGCGTGGTTGCCGGGGCCGGCGTAGTAGGCCTCGCAATAGCCCGCGCCCTGGCCCGGGCCGGCCACAGCGTGCTCATCCTGGAGGCAGCCGCCGCGATAGGTACTGGCACCTCCGCGCGCAGTAGCGAAGTCATCCACGCCGGCTTCTACTACGTACCGGGCACCTGGCGGGCAAAGCTGTGCGCCCCTGGCCGGCGGGCGCTCTACGCCTACTGCGCCTCCCACGGCGTGCCCGCGCGCGCCTGCGGCAAGTTGATCGTGGCGGCCGACGCCGCAGACCGCATACAGCTCGACGAGATACAGGCCAACGGCGAACGTAACGGGGTGGAGGGTCTGGTTAGGCTGACGGAAGCACAGGCGCGCACGCTGGAGCCGGCGCTCGCCTGCACCGCCGCCTTGCACTCGCCGATGACGGGGATCGTCGATAGCCACGCGCTAATGCTGTCCCTACTGGGCGAGGTGCAGGACCATGGCGCTTCGCTTGCGCTAAACGCGCCGTTGCAGCAGGCCGAAGCGGTGCCGGGCGGGTTCGATGTGCTGGCCGGCGGCGCCGAGACGCTGCGTCTGCGCTGCCGCGTGCTGGTGAACGCCGCAGGGCACGGGGCCTGCGCGCTGGCGCGCCGGATCGTCGGCTTGGACCCCAAGCACGTGCCGCAAGCCTACCTGGCCAAGGGCAGCTACTTCGCGCTGTCCGGCCGCGTGCCGTTCACCCGGCTGATCTACCCGGTGCCGATCCCCGGCGGCGCCGGCATACACCTGACGCTGGATATGGCTGGCCAGGCGCGCTTCGGCCCGGACGTGGAGGCGGTGGACGCGCCGGACTACACGGTGGACCCGGCACGCGCGCCCGTCTTCGCCGCCGCCATACGCCGCTACTGGCCGGGGCTGCCGGCGGAGCGTCTGGTGCCTGCCTATGCCGGCGTGCGGCCGAAGATCGTGCCGCCTACGCAGACGCAGGATTTCGTCATCCAGGACGCTGCGGTGCATGGCGTGGCGGGGCTGGTGAATTTGTTCGGCATCGAGAGCCCCGGCCTTACGTCTTGTCTGGCGCTTGGTGAGGTGGTGCGGGCGGCTGCGGCCTGAAGGAAAGCAAGCAATTCTTTTTTGAAAAAGAACCAAAAAAACTTTTGACTCCGCTGTCGCGGACTTAGCCGGCGAGGTCCGCGACAGCGGAGTCAAAGTTTTTTGCTTCTTTTTTTCAAAAAAGAAGGCCTTG
>CAXTJZ010000308.1:0-3324 GCA_964244695.1 uncultured Acetobacteraceae bacterium | reverse complement strand
GTGGCGACGAGCCGGACAGATGCCGGCGGCCGCCCGGAACTGTGCGTTGCCGTCACCGACGAGGGGAGCGGGATGCCGCCGGAAATCGCCGCCAAGGCGGCCGAACCGTTTTTCACCACGAAGGAGCACGGCAAAGGCACAGGCCTTGGCCTTTCGATGGTGACCGGCTTCGTGCAGCAATCCGGCGGCAGGATGCTGATCGAGACGGTGAAAGGCGCCGGAACTACCGTGCGCCTTTTGTTCCCCGAGGCACCTTGCGGCGTGTGCTGACCGGTCCTGGCCGTATTTCGGTTGGCTATATGGTTTTAGGACTGGAGTGAGTATTTCAGGAAGCAAGAAAGCGGTTCTTTTTTGAAAAAAGAACCAAAGAACCTTTGTCTCCTTCGCGTATGGTTTGTTGAAGCGTACGTCTCAGCGTTCGGTTTTGCCCGGAATGGTCATTCGATGGAAACCCTGTATAATTCGAAGACGGACGTAGGAGTCGATGCCGTCCTGGCGATACCGGTGTTGCCCAGTCTCCTCGACGTCGTCTGCCGGATCACAGGCATGGGTTTTGCGGCCGTCGCACGGGTGACCGAAGGCCAGTGGATCGCCTGCAGCGTCCTGGACAGCATACAGTTCGGTCTTCAGCCCGGGGGGGAGATGGATGTGGACACTACCATCTGCCGCGAGGTCCGCGAGCATCAGCGCCCAGTCGTCATCTCCAACGTCGCCGAAAACGCGGCCTACCGGGACCACGCGACGCCGGCGATGTATGGCTTCCAGAGCTACATCTCGATGCCCATCCTGCTGCCTGACGGAACCTTCTTCGGCACCCTGTGCGCCATCGATCCGGCGCCGCGCGACATCGACACTCCGGAGATCGTAGGCTCGTTCAAACTGTTCGCTGATTTGATCGCGTTCCATCTCGATGCGCATGCGCGCCTGTCCAGATCGGAGGCGGCGTTGAGCGGCGAGAAGGCCACCTCCGAATTGCGCGAGCAGTTCATCGCCGTGCTCGGGCATGACCTGCGCAATCCCTTGGCCGCCGTGGCTGCCGGCACCAGGATGCTGGTCAAGCATCCGGAGCGGGCGGCGGAGATCGCCGGACACATACAGCGCAGCATAGCCCGCATGGCGGGCCTGATCGACAACGTCATGGACTTTGCCAAGGGCCGGCTGGGGGGCGGCCTGACGCTTGACACGCACCGAAGCAGTCCGATGGCACCCGTTTTGCTCCAGGTGATCCAGGAAGCGCAGAGCGCCCATCCCGACCGTTCCATAGAGGCCGAACTCCTGCTGGAAGAGCCGGTCACCTGCGACCATGCGAGGATTGGCCAGGTCCTGTCGAACCTGCTTGGCAACGCGCTGACGCACGGCGCGTGCGCCACGCCGATTCACGTGCGCGCCTCTGCGCGCGAAGGCCTGTTCGAGCTCTCCGTGGCCAATGCCGGCGAGCCGATTCCGGCCGCGACGCTGGCGACCCTCTTCCAGCCGTTCGTTCGCGGAACCGCCAAATCCGGCCAACAGGGTCTCGGCCTGGGGCTGTACATTGCCGCCGAGATCGCACGCGGGCACGGCGGCACGATGACGGCAACATCGACACCCGCGCAGACTTGCTTCACGCTGAGGATGCCAAACGGCGCCTAGATGAAGCCGGATGAGTGTGGCGCATCCGGCGCCGAGCCGCTGTGTTGCGGCAAGATGCGGCTTCCGACGCTTGGTTTGCCGGGGACAGGCATCGGCCGCCTAGATGAACCTCGCCCCTTTGCATTACCGTCTGGTATCGGGCGGAGGATCGGCGGAAGGCTTTCTCCGCGATGAGGATCGTTGCCGACCGAGGGGCCAACATCGAAGAAAGTCAAACAAGGTGCTCGCGCCAGACTTGACTCCGCCGACCAACAAACGTTTGCCTCCCACATCGAAACAACGAGGTGCCTTGAAGCAGGCCAAGACACTGAAGACGGCGTTAGGGACAAAAGTTTTTTGCTTCTTTTTTTCAAAAAAGAAGGCCTTACTTTTCTGGCCAACGCCGACCCCGACCCCGACCCAAGCACCGTAGCATCCTGCGCGCGCCCAACGATGAACCAGCGGGTTCGACCGTCCTTGTAGGCGCATGGCTGCGCCCGCCCTTTCCCGCCTTCAAGGCATCGGATTTGCCGTAAGCGGTTTCACCCTTTGGGTTGTGGCCGATGCCGCAATCAAGCTGGCTGGCGAATCCGCCCTGCCCGCTTACGAGATCGTGGCGTTCGAAGGCCTGGTTCTGGCCAGCGTGCTGCTGGCCTACCGTGCGATGCGGCGGGATGTGAGATCGCTCTGGCCCGTACGGCCCGGCCGGCAATTCCTTCGCGGCTGCCTGGACCTCGGCAACGTGCTTGGCGTGGCGGTGGCTTTGCGGCACCTGCCCCTGACCGTGTTCTACATCGTGGTGTTCACGGCGCCGATGGTGATAGCCACCGGCGCTTGGCTGTTCCTGAAGGAGCCTTTGCACTGGCAGGAAGCACTTGCCATCCTGGTCGGCTTCGCCGGCGTCGTGGTTGCCGTGGGCCCTTTTGCCCGATCCGGCACGGGGGACTGGATCGGCTACGCCGCCTGCGCCGTCTCGGTACTGTGCTTTTCCGCAAGCATCCTGTGGCTGCGCAGGATGACGCAGACGGAACGACTGGACAGCCTCACGTTCTTTTCCGCTTCGGTTTCAGCCGCAGGGGGTCTCGTGGCGATGCTCTGGCATGCCGAGGCGCTGAGCCTGCGCCTTTGTGTCCTGGTGTCTGCGGTCGGGCTTGCAGCGGGGCTGGGCAACTACTTCTCCTATCGCGCCCTGCGCAGCATCGGCGCGGCAACCGTCTCGCAGTATCATTACTCGCAACTGGTTTCGGGCGGGGCTGTCGCCTGGGTGATCTGGCACGAGGTGCCTAGCCGCAAGCTGCTTGCCGGGGCGGTTTTGATCGTTGGATCGGGGCTGTATGTGGCGGCGCGTGGGCGGCGGCGATGATTGGGGAAGGTAAGGAAGACCTTCTTTTTCGAGGAAAAGAAGCAAAAAGCTTTGCTAGGCTCAGGACCCTCTACCCGGCCCGACGAGATGTGATTCTCAGCAGGTCGGAGGTGTTTCATGGCCGACCTGTTCCTGCTCTCGCGTAGCCAGATGCGTCGTATCGAGCCGTTCTTCCCGCGCTCTCGTGGGCTGCCACGTGTGGACGATCGCCTGGTCATGAGCGGGAATCGTCTACGTCATCCGTCACGGCCTGCAATGGAAGGACGCGCCGCGGGGCTACGGCCCGCATAAGACGCTGTACAACCGTTTCATCCGCTGGAGCCGCTTAGGCGTGTTTGCCCATATCTTCGCGG
>CAXTJZ010000307.1:0-3358 GCA_964244695.1 uncultured Acetobacteraceae bacterium | reverse complement strand
CAGCGGAGTAAAAGTTTTTTGCTTCTTTTTTTCAAAAAAGAAGGCCTTTCTTCCTTACGCGCGCCAGTCCATCTGACACCCATGCCCACCGCCCACCTCCCCGACCGCGCCGTGCTCTCCGTCACAGGCGCAGACCGCGTGGCCTTTCTGAACGGCCTGGTCTCCAACGACGTGGCGGACGCCAAACCCGGCCGCGCCGTCTGGGCCGCGTTGCTGACCGCACAGGGCAAGTGGCTGGCGGACTTCTTCATCTTCGCCGAGGGCGGGCGTCTGCTGCTGGATTGCGAGGCGTCGCAAGCGGCGATGCTGATACAGCGGCTCGGGCGCTACCGGCTGCGGGCGGACGTGGTGATTTCACCCACGGAACTGCGCGTGTATGCCGCCTGGGACGGCACTGCGCCGGGCGGCGTGGCAGCGCCCGACCCGCGGCTGCAGGAGGCCGGGTGGCGTGTGCTGGCCGATGGTCTGGCGGTAACCGCAGACGCGCAGGATTGGGACAGGCACCGCCTGTCGCTCGGACTGCCGGACGGCTCGCGCGACATGGAGGCGGAGAAGACCGTGCTTCTGGAGGCAGGCTTCGACGAGTTGCACGGCATCTCCTGGACGAAGGGCTGCTACATGGGACAGGAGCTGACGGCGCGTACGCGCTATCGGGGGCTGGTGAAGCGGCGGCTACTGCCGGTCTTCGCGCCTGGCCCCCTGCCCGCGCCGGGAACGCCGGTGATGAGCCATGACCGGGAAGTGGGCCTGATGCGCTCCAGCAACGGTGGAGCGGGGCTTGCGGTGTTGCGGCTGGACGCGCTGCGTGGCGCTCTGGCGGCGGATGGACAGGTGATCCAGCTTCGTGTGCCGGGCTGGGCCGTTCTGCCGGAACAGGTCTAGCGGCCGGCCTCACTTTCGTCCTGCTTCGTGCCTATATCCGCCTCATGAAAATAGGTCGTCTCATGCGCCGCTCTGTCCCTCTGCTGTTTGCTCTGCTGATCGCGCTCGCACCGGCCTTCGCCGGCGCACGGCCAGGCCAGGGGCTATCGCTCGGCAGCCGCGGGAGCCGGACGTACTCGTCCGCCCCCAGCACGAACTCGTCGCCGTTCGGCGCTGCTCCCATACAGCGGAGCTACACGCCGAATGGCGGGTCCAGCTACGGGTCCGGTTACGGCAACCCGGGGTATGGCGGCGGGTATGGCATGCGGCCGCGCTCCGCATTGACCAGCGGGCTGCTGGGCGGCCTGTTGGGCGCGGGTATCGGCGGCATGCTGTTCGGCGGCGGGTTCTTCGGCGGCCTGCATGGCGGCGGCGGCTTCCTCGGCCTGCTGCTGCAGCTGTTCCTGCTCTATTTGCTAGGGAGCTGGATCTACCGGCGGTTCTTTGCCGGCAACCTGGCAGTGGCGGGTGGCGGGGTGCTTGGCCGCATGAGCCAGGGGCTGGGCCGGCAAGGCGCACAGCCGGCCGGATTCTTCGGCGGCGGGGCACGGGCCACGCGGCCGATCACGTTGCTGCCTGGCGACTACCAGGTGTTCGACCAGATCCTGCACAACATACAGGGCGCCTGGTCCAAGCATGACCTGGCCGCTCTAGGCACAATGACCACGCCGGAGATGACCAGCTTCTTCGCCGAGCAGATGGCCGAGCAGACCAGCCGCGGCGTGCGAAACTACACCGCCGACGTGCGGCTGCTGCAGGGTGACCTCTCCGAGGCATGGTCGGAGGGTTCGCGGGAATACGCCACCGTGTCCATGCGGTTTTCCATGCTGGACGTGACGAAGGATGGCGCGGGGCACGTAGTGGACGGCAGCCTCACGGAGCGGGTGACGGTGACGGAGATGTGGACGTTCCTGCGCGCGCCTGGCGGGCGGTGGGTGTTGTCGGCGATACAGCAGGCAAGGTAAGCAAGGCCTTCTTTTCTGCAGAAAAGAAGCAAAAGACTTTTACTCCGCTGTCGCGGCCTCACCGGGAAAGTCAGCGACAGCGGCGGCAAAATTTCTTGGTTCTTTTTTCCAAAGAAGAACTGCTTCCTTCCTTTGGAGCTCGTCCGCGTGGGAAACACCAATCTACTGGCGCGGCGCAACGCAGCGATACCCCGGGCCCTAGGCCACGCGACGTCGGTCTACGCGCACCATGCGAAGAACAGCGAGATCTGGGACGTCGAAGGCAGGCGCTACGTTGATTTTGCCGGCGGTATCGCCGTGCTCAACACCGGGCACTGTCATCCGCGGGTGATAGAGGCGGCCACCGAGCAGATGAGCCGGTTCACGCATACCTGCGTGCAGGTGCTGGCCTATGAGCCTTATGTGGAACTGGCGGAGCGGTTGAATGCGCTGGCGCCGTTCGCCGGGCCGGCGCGGACAATCTTCTTCACTACCGGTGCGGAGGCGGTAGAGAACGCGGTGAAGATCGCCCGCGTAGCGACCGGGCGCAGCGGGATCATCGCGTTCTCCGGCAGCTTCCACGGCCGCACGATCATGACGAGTGCGATGACCGGCAAGACGACACCCTACAAGCGCGGGTTCGGGCCGTTTCCGGCCGAGATATACCATGTGCCGTTTCCGGTGGCACACCACGGCACCTCGGTGGCGGATTCGCTCAAAGCGCTCGAATTCCTGTTTCGCGCGGACATCGAGCCGGGGCGGGTGGCGGCGATCATCATCGAGCCGGTGCAGGGCGAAGGCGGTTTCTATGAGGCGCCACCCGAGTTGCTGCACGCGCTGCGCAAGATCTGCGACCAGCATGGGATATTGCTGATTGCCGATGAGGTGCAGAGCGGGTTCGCGCGCACGGGCAAGATGTTCGGCATCGAGCATTCCGGCGTGCAGCCGGATCTTGTCACAGTGGCGAAGTCGCTGGCCGGCGGCTTTCCGTTGTCCGGCGTGATCGGGCGCGACGCGGTGATGCAGGCGGCCGAGCCCGGCGGACTGGGGGGCACCTACGCTGGCAATCCCATCGCCTGTGCCGCCGCTTTGGCTGTCTTGGACGTAATCCGCGATGAGGGGCTGCTGGCGCGGGCGGAGGTGATCGGCGCGCGCATAAAGGCGCGGGTAAGCGAGATGGCGCAGCGTAACGACACGTTGCCTATAGGCGCGATACGTGGCCCGGGTGCGATGGTGGGGTTCGAGATCTTCAAGGAGCGCGGCGGCACGGAGCCGGATGCGGAGGCTACCAAACGGGTGACGGCGCGGGCGCTGGAACACGGCCTGGTGCTGCTGTCCTGCGGCGTGTTTTCCAACGTGATCCGGATACTGGTGCCACTTACCGTCCAGGATACGGTGCTGGAGGAAGGGTTGGGGATGCTGGAGCAGGCGCTGCTGGTCTAGAGCGAAATCCGATCAAATCGAGTCCTAAGGGCTTCCCCGACGCGGCGGCA
>CAXTJZ010000306.1:0-3449 GCA_964244695.1 uncultured Acetobacteraceae bacterium | reverse complement strand
CGCAGGTAGGGATGCACCATGTCGCCCTGGATCGGCCCGGGTCTGACGATCGCCACCTGCACCACCAAGTCGTAGAACGTGGTGGGCTTGAGCCGCGGCAGCATGGCCATCTGCGCCCGGCTCTCGATCTGGAACGTGCCCAGCGTGTCCGCCTTGCGGATCATCGCGTAGGTGGCCGGGTCCTCCGGCGGGATGGTGGCGATGTCCATGCCGATGCCGCGGTGCTCCTCCAGCAGCTCGAAGGCCCGGCGCATGCAGCCCAGCATTCCCAGGCCGAGCACGTCGACCTTCATGAAGCGGAGGGCGTCGATGTCGTCCTTGTCCCATTCAATCACCTGCCGCCCGGCTATCGCCGCGGGCTCGACCGGCACCAGCTCGTCCAGCCGGTCGCGCGTGAGCACGAAGCCGCCGGGGTGGGTGCCGAGCCGCGGGCACCGCCCGCCGCGCTGCCATCAGCTCGCGCATGAGCGTATCGTGGCGTTCCGGCGGGAACGCCAGGTCGGCTAGGCGCCACAGCCGCCCGCGGAAGACGGAATAGCGGCTGTCCAGTGTGCACGGGTAGAGCTTAGGCAAGAAGCCACGCGCTGGCCGGCGGTCCTCCTTCTCGCCGCGCGCTACGATCCGAAATACGCCGTTCGGCAACGGCCTTTGCAGCCGGCGTGCGTCCGTCCAGGGCGCCGCTAACCACGTGTTGGCTTCTTCACTGGTCGTGAGGATGACAGGCATCGCCTTGGTATGGACACTAGCGACCTCCAGGTTCGGCTCGGTCGTCAGGAAGGCGAACAGGTCGCAGGTCACCTCCTCCCTCTGTCACCTTTCGGGTGCAGGTCCACCCGTTCAGAGGCCGGCGAAGAACGCCAACGAATGGCTCTCGTCCAGGGCGAACCAGACCGGCTCGGACTTGCCGTCCGGCCTGCGCGAGCTCTCGCTCAAGGAGGTGAACCTCGGTCCCTCTGTTCCGGTGCGCACTACCGGCGCGAGCTGGTCGGGGAAGATGCCGGGCAACGACGGCAGGTTGCCGGCGACATCCCGCATCGCCTTGGCCAAGTCGCGGATCGCCTGCTGGTTGGTCGTCATCGAATACAGGTCGCACAAGGCGCCGGCCTTTCGTGGCGGCAAGCTTATAGCACCGGCGGAAAAATAATCTCTTCTGGTGCCGCCCTGGTTCCGCGGCCTGAGGCGTTCCTTGCGGAACCACTAATAAAGCCCGCTAAGATGATGAAACCGCTGGAGCGGGCGAAGGGATTCGAACCCTCGACCCCAACCTTGGCAAGGTTGTGCTCTACCCCTGAGCTACGCCCGCGCTCCTGCGGAGGATGCGGTGCTTAATCCTGGGCAAGCAGGATTGCAAGGCCCCGCAGCACCTGCACAATGGGCAAAACGGGTTGCAGCAAGCCTGGCACACAACATGTTAGGCTGCAGGCCTCGCCGCCAATTGCAGGGACGGACCACTCCATGGACTACATAATCGGCCAAAAGCCGGCTGCCGCGGTGCGCCCTACCCGAGCGCCTGCCCAGCCTGCCGGCCTGCCACAGCCCGCCGCCGCCCAGCCCGGGGCCGCGGCCCCCGCCGCCGCCATGATCGTGGATGGCGACCAGCGAACCTTCATGGCCGACGTCATCGAGGCCTCCCGCACAACCCCGGTCCTGGTGGATTTCTGGGCCACCTGGTGCGGCCCCTGCAAGCAGCTCACCCCCGCGCTGGAGCGCGTCACGCTCGCCGCCGGCGGCCGCCTCAAGCTCGTCAAGATAGACATCGACAAGAACAAGGCGCTGGTCGCCCAGCTCAGCCAGCTCGGCCTGCCGCTGCAATCCGTCCCCACGGTGGCCGCCTTCTGGCAGGGCCAGATCGCCGACATCTTCCAGGGCGCCCTGCCGGAATCCGAGATAAAGCGTTTCGCCGAAGCCCTGCTCAAGCTCGCCGGCGGCAGCATGCCGCAGGCCGACATCCTGGCCGAAGCGCGCGCTGCCCTGGAAGCGGGCCAGCCAGACGCCGCGGCGGACGGCTTCTCCACCCTGCTGAACGAGGATCCGGAAAACGCCGACGCCTGGGGCGGCCTGATACGCGCCCTCCTCGCCCTTGGTGACGAGGACCAGGCCGCCGAAGCTTTGGCCCAGGTGCCGCCAAAGCTCGCCGAGCATGCAGAGATCGCCGGCGCCCGCTCCGCCCTCGCTTTGGCCGCCGAAGGCCGCCAGGCCGCCGGCCAGGTAGGCGGCCTCACAAGCCGGGTCGCCGCGGACCCTGCCGACCACGAGGCGCGCTACGAGCTGGCGTCCGCGCTGAACGCCGCGGGCAACCGGATGGAAGCGGCCGAAGCGCTGCTGGAGATCGTCAGAAGAGACAGGACCTGGCGGGAGGACGCAGCCCGCCAGCAGTTGCTCAAGTTCTTCGAGGCCTGGGGTTTCGCCGACCCCGCCACCATGGCGGCACGGCGAAAATTGTCCGCCCTCCTGTTCGCCTAAGGCGATGATGAGCTTGCTCCGTCCGACCCAGGCTGACCTGCCGTCGGAATTCCCGATCTTCCCCCTCCCCGGGGCACTGCTCCTGCCGCACGGCCGATTGCCGCTGAACATCTTCGAGCCGCGCTACATGGCCCTGGTCGACGACACGCTGTCGCAAAGCCGCATGTTCGGTATGATCCAGCCGAACGTGCACGCGCCGCGCGCGCCGAACGGGCCCAGCCTCTACCAGATTGGCTGCCTCGGCCGGCTCTCGCAATTCGCCGAGACGGAGGACGGCCGCTATCTCGTCACGCTCACCGGCGTCAGCCGTTTCCGGGTGATCGAGGAGCTGCCGATACGCCACGGCTACCGCCGCGTCACCGCCGACTTCGCCCATTTCCAGCCGGACCTGGCGCCGGCCGGCAACGCCATGGGCATGCAGCGCGGCGAGCTTCTGGGCGCCCTGCGGCCGTTCTTCACCTTGCACGGCATAGATGCGAACTGGGACGCGATCGAGCGCATGCCGGAAGCCACGCTGGTCACCACGCTCGCCATGCTCTGCCCGTTCGAGGATGCGGAGAAGCAGGCGCTGCTGGAGGCGCCGACCGACCCCGACCGCGCGGCCGACCTGCTGGCGCTGCTGCGCATGTCCGTGCATGAGGGTGACCCGGGATCCCGGCCGAGCTGACAGGAGAGCCGTTTTGGACGCCGCACCGCTGGACCCGCGCCTGTTGGAGATACTCGTCTGCCCGGTCACGAAGGGGCCGCTGGAATATGACCGAGCCGCCGGCGAGCTGATCAGCCGCGGCGCCGGGCTGGCGTATCCGATACGGGACGGGATACCGATCATGCTGCCGGACGAGGCCCGGACGGTCGATTGAAGGCAAGGCAAGGCCTTCTTTTTTGAAAAAAAGAAGCAAAAAACTTTTGGTCCCTGTTCGCGGGTGCTGATACAGCCGCCGACAGGGAGCAAAAGTTTTTTGGTCCTTTTTTTCAAAAAAGGACTG
>CAXTJZ010000305.1:0-3465 GCA_964244695.1 uncultured Acetobacteraceae bacterium | reverse complement strand
CTCCGATCAGGTGGAAAACCTTAACTCGGTGTCCACCAAACCGGCAGCAGCTCAGTGGCCACGAACGTGCTGCTGACCGCCGAGCGGGCGACGAGGTCGCGATCCGGCACTTGGTCTGGGAGCCTTGGAAGGAAGCTCGTCAGCAGTGTGGGCTCCGCGAGGCCAGCCAGCTGCCGCCGCATGCGTGCCAGCGCGCTGGAAATGCGGAACAGCGTCGGGATCATCGGCCGGTACACCTCCTCGACACCTTCGCCCAATGCCTGCTGCCGCGCTTCCTCGTGCTCGAGAACCGCCAGGCAGGCCTCCATCAGCCGCATGTAGGACGCGACCCTTGGGCTAAGTTCGCGTCGAGGCACGGTGAATACGTCCCGCCCAAGCTGAGGCCGCGCTTCCAGCCACCCGGCAGCGGCCCGCACGAAGCGTAGGTTTTGCAAACGGGAGAGCTCACGTTCGGCCTCGGCCTGCGCCGCACCCGCCGCCTCGGGCGTGCTCGGCAGCAGCAGCCTGGACCGCAACAGGACGAAGCGCGCCGCCAGCACCAGCCAGTCCGCCCGCCGCTCAAGCCGAACGTGGCGTTCATAGCGCGCCATGGCAGCGAGGAACTGGTCGGCCATGTCGACGATCGACAGCCGGCTCAGGTCGATGCGCTCGCGCTCGGCCAGGTCGAGCAGCAGGTCGAGCGACCCGTCGAAGCCGTCGAGGTGCAGCTCGGGTGCGTCGGGCACACGAAGCGGGCTGTCCCAGTCGTCCCAGAGGGCGTCCGGCGGTGCGTCGGCCAGCAGCGCGCCGCCCCGTTCAGCCATCGTCGTAGGTGGGCCGCACGGTCAGCACCAGCTTCGGCCAGTCTCGCCGCATCCGGCGGATTGCCTGCCACGGCGTCCAATCAGCCGAGCGGAACTCGTAGACGATCTCCGCTTTTCGGCGGAGCCGGCGGTCAGCGCCCTCCTCCCGGATGCGGACCGCCCGGAGCTGGTCGTGCCCCAATGCGCCCAAAGCCAGCCCCGGGCGGTCGGATTACCCTCACCCAGCTGCAGGATCCCGTCTGGGATCGGCACCAGCCGGTGCAGATCAAGGAAACAGACACCGGGCTCGTGCCAGCGTGCAAGCAGTCGTTCGTGCCGGGTGGCGATGACTTCACGCAGCTGGCGCGCCAGCATCCACACCTCGGGACCGGCCGATGCCATGGGAGCGAACAGCCGTGCTTCCTCGTGGTCGAGGTCGAGGTGCCACGGCACGCCGCCAGTGCCGCGGGCCGCCTCTCGGAAGCGCGCCACCTCGCCAGCAGGTCCACTCACGGTCAGCAGGTTCAGCAGCCAGTCGATGCCCGTAAGCGCGTCGCGATTGGCACGGATGACTGCGCCGGGAGGCTTCTGCCCCTCCCGAACGCCCTCCGTCCTGCGTGGAGGCCTGGCCATGGCGCTCAGAGGTCGAGCAGTCGGGCCGGGTTGTCCCCGGTGATGCGCGCCCGCTTGCGGTAGCCCCGCATGGTCGACAAGTCGCCGTGCCGCGTGTGCGCCGCCACCTGCTCGTCCGGTGCGCCGGCCAGGTAGGCCTCGGTGATCAGGCCGGCGCGCAGCCCGTGCGGGGACAGGCGCTCGCTCGCGTGCACCGTGAGCTTGGCCAGCTTGGCCCGGCTCAGCAGGATGTGGCGCACGCCAGCCCCGGTCAGCCGCTCCTCCAAGGTCCCGTGCGCCCTGACGCTGCGGAACACTGCCCCACGCCGGATCTTCGCAAGTCGGAGCCAGGCCTCCATGGCGCGCACCGGGCAGGTGTCGCTCTCCGCCCTTTGCGCGTTGCGCATGCGTGGCAGGGTGACGTCGGCGCCCTTGCCTGCCTGGTCACCGTTGCTGCGCGGCGGGTGGATCACCACGCAGTCCGCCTCTAAACGCAGGTGGTGAACGTCTATGCCGACGAGCTCGGAGCGGCGGAAGGCGCCGGCGAAGCCGACGAGGAACAGCGCCCGGTCCCGCAGGCCGGCGAGGTCGCGGGCGCAGCAGGCGATCAGCCGCTTGACCTCGACCGAGGTCAGCGCCGCCGACGGACGCACCGGCTTGCCGTGTGCGCGGGCGATGCCGGCGAGCGTCTCGCGGATCGCCGGGTGGGCGCCCGACCAAGTCAGGCCGCGGCGGCGATGGTGGTAGCCGATGGCGGCCAGCCGGCCGCGCAGCGCGCTCCTGCCGATCGTGCCGGCGAGGCTTGCGATGTAGGCGGCTACCAGCACGGGGTGGGTCGGCAGGTCATTCGAGTCGGCCCCTTGCTCGCGGCACCACGTCGCGAAGACGTCCCAGTCGCGGATGTAGGCCGCGCGCGTAGCGGGGGCGATCGCGTCGCCGGCGAAGTCCGCGGCGGCGGAGACGGCCTCGCCGAGCTTGCCTTCCAGCAAGCCACGCAGCTCGTCCGAGATCGGGTGCGCCCGTGCCAGGCGCGACACGACGGCCAGGGCCCGGCCGGTGTCCGGCGTGGCTGCCGCGGGACGCTCGTCCTTTTCTGGGGCGGCCGGCGGCAGGATGTCTCCAAGGCCTGGAGTATGGCTTGTATCAGCCATTCCGCGCGGTCTCCGGCGACTGTCCGTAGTTCTTTCCGGTCGCCCTCACCTGCCCTATGATCCGGTCATGGACGGCGTGACCCTTTCCCCAGAGCTGGAGCAGTTCGCGGCTGAGGCCGTCGCCGCGGGCCGGTTTCGGGACGTGAGCGAGGTGGTCGCAGCGGGGATCGATCTTCTGCGCCGGCAAGACTTCGCGCGCGCCGAGCTGCTCGCCTCGGTCGTCGCCGCCGAGGAAGAGGCCGACCGCGAAGGATCGCTGACCGGAGACGACCTCCTGGCGCGCGTGGAGGCGCGACTGGCGCAGAGAACCGACGCCGCCGAGTGACCTGGCCCGAGGAGTTCGCGCCGGGCGCCATCCGCGACGTAGAGGACGCGGTCGACTGGCTCGCCGACAATGGTGGCCCGGCGATCGCGCGCCGCATGGCCCTGGCGACGGTCTCCGCGGCGCGGCGTGTCGTCGAGCGGCCACTGCTGAGGAGGGTCCGCCCCGAGCTCCTGCCGGCGCCCTATCGGTTCTGGCGCATTCCCGACTTCCCCTACCTGATCGCCTACAACGCCGATCGCCGTCCGCCCGTGATGCTGCGTGTGCTGCACATGTCGCGTGACCTGCCGCCGCTTCTGACCGGAATCGCCGAAGATGACGTGTAGCCGGTCGGCTGGTTACGCTTGAAAGCACACCGGCTCCCGGATGAGCGATCACAACTCCTTCCGGTGTGATGGCGCCGAGGAGGCTCTAGCAGTCTAAACGCTAGGTCGTAGACTCATAAGCGCGGAGCCAAAGCCGGATTGAGGCGAGCTTTACCATCGCAAGGAAGTTGGCCGCGAGCTTGTCGTAGCGGGTGGCGACGCGGCGGAAATGCTTCAGTGTCAATCGGCACGCAAAAGGGGCTCTGACTCAATCTCGGTGCAGTTCGGCGGCG
>CAXTJZ010000304.1:0-3499 GCA_964244695.1 uncultured Acetobacteraceae bacterium | reverse complement strand
GCCGCACTCGCCGCCGCACTGGCCACGAAGAACACGCCCACCCAGCAGGCCGTCGGCGTCCAAGCATCCAGTATCCCGGCGTGGAACGCCCAGCCCGTAGCCGCCATCAGCACGCCCGATACGCCATACGTGCCGGCGATCATGCGCCGCCGGCCAATGGTGTCGAAGAAATGCCCCAGCAGCAGCGGCCCTATCAGGTTGCCGAGTGCGAGCGGCAAAATGTACGTGCCCACGTTCTGCGCCGGCACGTGATAGGCGCGCGTCAGCACCAGGCCGTAGGTGAAGAACACCGCGTTGAACAGGAAAGCCTGTGCCGCCATCAGGGTGAACGCCAGCAGGCTGCGCCATTTATAGGCGCCGAACATCGCCTTGAAGATCAGCCCGAACCCGAAGGATTTCTGCGGGTGGATCGTGATGCGGCCGGCGGCGGGCCCGATCTCGCCGCCGCCGCTGTCGCGCACGCGCCGCTCCACCTCGGCCACTGTGCGCTCGGCCTCTTCGCCGCGCCCGTGCGTCACCAGCCAGCGCGGACTTTCCGGCACGAAACGCCGCAAAAACAGCACGCCGATCCCAAGTATCCCGCCGACCCCGAAGCCAATACGCCAGCCGAGCTGCGGCGACACCACGCCGCCGCCGAGTAGCAGCAGCGACGCCGCAGCCCCTAAAGCGGCCCCGCCCCAGTAGCTGCCGTTGACGATAAGATCGACCCGGCCGCGCACCCGCGCCGGTATAAGCTCGTCAATGGCCGAATTGATGGCCGCGTATTCGCCGCCGATCCCCAGTCCCGTCACCACACGAAACGCCGCCAGGCTCCAGAAATTCCACGAGCACGCGGAGGCCAGCACACCCGCCACGTAGAGTCCGAGCGTGATGTTGAACACCAGGCGCCGGCCGTAACGGTCCGTCAGCCACCCGAAGAAGATCGCCCCCACCACCGCGCCGGCCACGTAAGCCGAGGCCATGCTGCCAATCTCCTGCGGCGAGAGCCCAAGCGTCCGCTTGTCCTGCAGCATCGGTCCGATCGAGCCCACGATCGTCACCTCCAGCCCGTCCAATACCCATGTGATCCCGAGCGCGATGACGATGAGCAAATGGAACCGGCTCCAGGGCAGCCGGTCCATGCGCGCCGGAATGTCAGTCTCGATCGGCTTCATGGCAGCAGTGCCAGGCCAGCAGCAGGAAGCAAGGCCTTCTTTTTCGAGAAAAAGCAGCAAAAAGCTTTTGCGCCTCCTGTCGCGGAGAACGGAAGCGCGCGCGTCCATGCGGCAGCACCGAACGGAACAAAAGTTTTTTGGTTCTTTTCTTCAAAAAAGAACCGCTTGCCTTGCGTTTTCATTGTCCCCCCGAGCAGCCAAAAACATCCCTGTTGCACCCCGGTTCCAACCATGCTCCGGTGCGCATTCGTTACACAGGCGCCCTGGCGTGAGCTCTTTCTGGTCCGGAACAGTCCAGGTCTTCCTGGATACCCCGTCCGACAGCATCACCGGCGCGCTGGCCGTGGCCCAAATACGCCATTTCCGCATCAACGAAACCCAGCAGCTCCGCGCCTGGGAAGCCAGCATAGCGCTCCTCCGCGCGGCGCTGGCCCCGCTGCCCCAGGCCGAAGCGTGGCACATCCTGCTGGAATACCCGATGCTGCGCCTGGGCCGCCGGCCGGACGCCATAATCCTCACCGACCGCGCCATACTCGTCATCGAGTTCAAGGCCGGCGCGCAGGCCTTCACCCACGCCGACCGCCGCCAGGTCGAGGATTACGCGGTCGACCTGCACGATTTCCACGCCGACTCCCGCCGCCATCCCATCCTGCCCATCCTCGTCGCCGAACACGCCCCGGCTACCGAAGCACTACTCCCCATGCCAATCGCCGGCGCCGCACCGGTCATCGACGCCAGCGCCGCAACCCTGCCGAACCTGCTCCGCTGCATCGCCACCCAAATGCCGGCAATGGCCGCGAACCTGGACCCCGCCGCCTGGCTAGCCGCTCCCTACCACCCAGTCCCCAACATCATAGACGCCGCCTGCCTCCTCTACGCCCGCCACAACGTCGCCGACATACGCGCCGCCCGCAGCGACGCCGCCAACCTGCGCGCAACCACCGACGCCATCCTCGCCGAAATCGCCGAAGCCCGCGCCGCCGGCGAACGCGTCATCCTCTTCGTCACCGGCATCCCAGGGGCCGGCAAAACCCTCTGCGGCCTGAACACCGTCTTCGGCGCCGCCGAGACCGCCCGTGGCACCTACCTCACCGGCAACCCCACTTTGGTCCACGTCCTGCGCGAAGCGCTCGCCCGAGACGCAGTCCATTTCGGCGCCAAACGCACAGATGCGGACCGCCGCATGCTAGCCGCCATCCAGCGCCTTCCAGACTTCCGCAACGAATACGTCACCCACCCGGACCACACCCCGCCCGAACAGATCGTCATCGTCGACGAAGCCCAGCGCTGCTGGTCGCGCGCCCACGCCATCGCCAAAACCCGCGACAAACCGGTCCGCCTCACCGCCTCCGAACCCGCCCACCTCCTGGAAGCCATGTCCCGCCATCCAGGCTTCGCCGCCATGGTCTGCCTCGTCGGCGGCGGCCAGGAAATCCACGACGGCGAAGGCGGCCTGGCCGAATGGGGCGAGGCCCTGCGCCAAGCCGCAAAACCCTGGCGCGTACGCGCCGCCCCAGACATCCTCTCCGCCACCGACCCGCGCCAGCGCCTGGGCCAACTCCCCAGCCTCACCGCCCTGCCAACCCTCCATCTGGACATCTCGATCCGCCAAATCCGCAGCGCCGCCGCCGCCGAATGGGTCAACCACGTCCTCGCCGGCGACGCCCACGCGGCCGCCGCCCTCGCCCAATCCGACGGCGCCATCCCCTTCCACCTAACCCGCAGCCTGGCCCACATGCGCGCCTGCCTTCGCGCCCAGGCCCGCGGCCTGCGCCGCGCCGGCCTGCTCGCCAGCTCCGGCGCCAAACGCCTGCGCGCCGAAGGCCTGGGCGCCGAACTCCCCCACATGGACGCCGGCGCCGTCGCCCACTGGTTCCTCGACCACTACCCGAACGACGTACGCGCCTCCAACGCCCTGGAAACCGTTGCCACCGAATTCAGCTGCCAAGGCCTGGAGCTCGACTACGCCGGCCTCTGCTGGGACACCGACCTGATACGCGAGCCCGCCCGCACAGCCTGGCGCGTCCGCCAGTTCCGCGGCACCACCTGGCAGATCCCACGCGGCGAGGAAGCGATCGCCAACCAGATAAACACCTACCGCGTGCTCCTCACCCGCGCCCGCTACGAGACCGTCATCTTCGTCCCAGCAGGCGACGCCGCAGACCCGACGCGCCGCCCGGCCACCCTGGACGGCATCGCATCATTCCTCACCGCCTGCGGCGCGCGCGAACTGATGCTGGAAACCGACGCGGTCACACGGGAACCGGAAATGTTGCTGCTGTGAACAGCAAGAAAGCAAGCAGTTCTTTTTTGAAAAAAAGAACCAAAAAACTTTTGCTCCGCTG
>CAXTJZ010000303.1:0-3507 GCA_964244695.1 uncultured Acetobacteraceae bacterium | reverse complement strand
ATGGACGACATACGTGATGCGCTACTGGTCGCCAGGAACACCGAGGCCAAGCTGGTGCGCCGGCCCGTCTCGCCGCATATCGGCATCTACCGCTGGCCCATCACCATGGTCGCGTCCATCCTGAACCGTGCCACCGGCATCGCGCTCTCGGTCGGCTCCCTTCTTCTGGTGTGGTGGCTGGTTGCCGCCGCCACCGGCCCGCAATCCTTCGCCCGCGTGCAGTCGTTCATCGCCTCGCCGATCGGGCTGCTGCTGCTGCTCGGCTGGACGGCCTCGCTGTTCTACCATTTTTTCGGCGGCATACGGCATCTGGTTTGGGACACCGGGCGCGGCCTGGCCAAGCCGAGCCTGAACCCGATGACCTGGGTGATACTCGCGCTGACTGCGCTGGCTACCGCCGGCGTGTGGATTGCCGGCTACGTCACCATGGTAGGAGCCTGAGATCATGGGCGCAGGGCAGAACACCAAGGCGAAGGCCGAGCAGGTGACCATCATGCGCAGCCAGCTCGGCCGCGTGCGGGGCAGCGGCTCGGCACATGCCGGCTCGCACCATTGGAAGGCCGAGCGCGTCACTGCCATTGCCCTCGTGCCGCTCACTGTCTGGTTTGTCATCGCCGTGCTCAGCCATCTCGGGGCAGACCAGCCGGTAATCGCCGCCTGGGCCGGGCAGCCGCTGAATGCCGCCCTGCTGCTCGCGCTGATCGTAATGAACTTCCACCACATGCATCTGGGCTTGCAGGTGGTTTGGGAGGACTACATTCATAATATCCCGCGGCGCGAAGCCGCGATCCTCGCCACGAGAGGCGCTTGCCTGCTGCTCGGCCTGTTGGCCGTCGTGGCGGTGCTCAAGCTAGCCACCCTGGCGCACTGAAGGCGGCCCGAATCCATGAACGCCATCTCTAAGCCGTCACACGGCGCCTACACGGTGATCGACCACACCTATGACGTGGTGGTGGTGGGCGCCGGCGGGTCCGGCCTGCGCGCCACCCTGGGAACGGGTGCGGCTGGATTGAAGACGGCGTGCCTGACCAAGGTGTTCCCCACACGCTCGCACACGGTCGCCGCCCAGGGCGGCATCGGCGCCTCCCTCGGCAACATGGGCGAGGACAACTGGCGCTGGCACATGTACGACACCGTTAAGGGATCGGACTGGCTCGGCGATCAGGACGCCATCGAATACATGTGCCGCGAGGCCGCACCCGCGGTGTACGAGCTTGAGCATTACGGCATGCCATTCAGCCGCACCGAGGACGGCAAGATCTATCAGCGCCCCTTCGGCGGCCACATGAAGGAATACGGCAAGGAACCGGCCCAGCGCGCCTGCGCCGCCGCCGACAGCACCGGCCACGCCATGCTGCACACGCTCTACCAGCAGTGCCTCAAGCACGAGGTGGAGTTCTTCATCGAGTTCATCGCGCTCGACCTGATCATGGATGACGAGGGCGTCTGCCGGGGCGTGACCGCCTGGTGCCTGGAAGACGGCACGATCCACCGTTTCCGCGCCCAGCTCGTCATCCTGGCCACCGGCGGCTACGGCCGCGCGTATCTCTCCTGCACCTCCGCCCACACCTGCACCGGTGACGGTGGTGGCATGGCCATGCGCGCCGGCCTGCCCACGCAGGACATGGAGTTCGTGCAGTTCCACCCGACCGGCATCTTCCCCGCCGGCTGCCTGATCACTGAGGGCGCGCGCGGCGAGGGCGGCTACCTGACCAACGCCGAAGGCGAGCGCTTCATGGAGCGCTACGCCCCCACCGCCAAGGACCTGGCCAGCCGGGACGTGGTCAGCCGCTCGATGACCATCGAGATAAACGAGGGCAGGGGCGTCGGCCCCAACAAGGACCACATCCTGCTCCACCTCGAACACCTGGGCGCCGACCTGCTGCACGAGCGCCTGCCCGGCATTTCAGAAACTGCCCGCGTGTTTGCCGGCGTGGACGTGAACAAGGCGCCGATCCCCGTCCTGCCCACCGTTCACTACAACATGGGCGGCATACCCACGAACTTCCGCGGCGAGGTGATCAACCCCACCCGCAACAACCCGGACGCCACCGTCCCTGGCCTGATGGCCGTGGGCGAGGCCGCCTGCGTGTCCGTCCACGGCGCCAACCGCTTGGGCACGAACTCGCTGCTGGACCTGGTGGTGTTCGGCCGCGCCGCCGGCCACCGCGCCGCCGAGATCGTCACGCCCGGCGCCAGCCAGGCGCCACTGCCGTCGCGCGCGGGCGAGGCCAGCCTGGACCGCTTCGACTGGACCCGCCACGCAGCCGGCGCCACCCCTGTCAGTCATCTGCGTGAGACCCTGCAACGCACGATGCAGCGCCACGCCGCCGTGTTCCGCGACGGCCAGAGCCTCTCCGAAGGCGTGCACAAGATGACCAACCTTTGGGGCGGCCTGTCGGACATGTCGGTCAGTGACCGCAGCCTGATCTGGAATTCGGACCTGGTCGAAGCCTTGGAGCTGCAGAACTTGGTGCGTAACGCGGCCGCCACGATGGTGAGCGCGGAAGCCCGCAAGGAAAGCCGCGGCGCCCAGGCGCATGACG
Source organism: uncultured Acetobacteraceae bacterium (assembly GCA_964244695.1). GTDB lineage: Bacteria > Pseudomonadota > Alphaproteobacteria > Acetobacterales > Acetobacteraceae > BOG-908. Next base: position 961 of record CAXTJZ010000303.1, on the reverse strand, counting down.
ACTACCCCGACCGCGACGACGCTCATTGGATGAAGCACTCGCTGAGCTGGGTCGGCGACAACGGCGAAGTGGCGCTGGATTACCGCCCCGTGCGCATGCAGACGATGACGAACGAAGTCCAGGTGTTTCCGCCAAAGAAGCGGGTTTACTAACAAGAGCCCTAAATGATGACGGGGGGTCCGGGGGGATGGCACATGTCCCCCGGCCTTCCTTGGAGAGACAAAAATGGTAGAGCTGACGCTCCCCAAGAACAGCAAAGTCGGCCGCGGCCGAACCTTTCCGAAGCCCGAAGGGGCCACGCGCACCAAGGAATTCCGCATCTATCGCTGGAATCCGGACGATGGCCGCAATCCGGTCATAGACACCTACACGCTCGACCTGGATCGCGTGGGCCCCATGGTGCTCGACGCACTGATCTATATAAAGAACGAAGTCGACCCCACGCTCACCTTCCGCCGATCCTGCCGCGAAGGCATCTGCGGCTCCTGCGCCATGAACATCGACGGCGGCAACACGCTCGCCTGCCTCAAGCCTACGTCCGAAGTGAAGGCTGCAGTCACCATCTACCCGCTGCCGCACATGCCGGTCATCAAGGATTTGGTGCCGGACCTCTCGACCGCCTATGCCCAGCTGCAATCCATCCAGCCCTGGCTGCAGGCCGACAGCCCCGCCCCGCCCGATGGCGAGCGCCTGCAATCGCGCGAGGAACGCGCCAAGCTCGACGGCATGTGGGAGTGCATCCTCTGCTACTGCTGCACCACCGCCTGCCCGAGCTACTGGTGGAACGGCGACAAGTACCTTGGCCCCGCCACGCTACTTGCCGCGTATCGCTGGATCGCTGACAGCCGGGACGAGAACACCGGCGCGCGGCTCGATGCGCTTGAGGACCCGTTCAAGCTGTACCGCTGCCACACGATCATGAACTGCACGCAGACCTGCCCTAAGGGGCTCAATCCTGCGA
>CAXTJZ010000302.1:1247-3560 GCA_964244695.1 uncultured Acetobacteraceae bacterium | reverse complement strand
TCTCCGGATCGCGCATCATCTCGCAATTGCCGTGGTCCGCCGTAACCAGCAGCGCGCCGCCCGCTTCCGTTATCGCGTCGGCGATGCGGCCAAGCCCGTCATCCACCGTCTCCACCGCACGTATGGCGGCTTTCAGCACGCCGGTGTGGCCCACCATGTCCGGGTTGGCGTAGTTCATCACGATCAGGTCGTAGGTGCCGCCCTTTATGGCGGCCACGGCGCGGCGCGTAAGTTCAGGCGCGCTCATCTCAGGCTGCAGGTCGTAAGTGGCCACCTTCGGAGAAGGCACCATGATGCGGTCCTCGCCGGCATAGGGCGTCTCCTCGCCACCGTTCAGGAAATAGGTGACGTGCGGGTATTTCTCCGTCTCCGCCAGACGGAGCTGGGTGCGGCCGGCATCCGCCACAACCTGGCCGAGTATGCGGTCCAGCGTCACCGGCGGAAACAGCGCGTCCATCTGTCCGGCCAGCGCTTCGCTATATTGCGTCATGCCGGCGACGGCCGCGAACTGGATGCGATCCGGCCGTTCGAAGCCGGTGAACGAATCGTCGATCATCGCGGCGAGCAACTCGCGCACGCGGTCTGCACGGAAATTGAAACAGAGCAGCAGGTCACCGTCACGCATGCCCTGGTAGCGGCCGATCACGGCGGGATCTAGGAACTCGTCCGTCACGTCCTGCGCGTAGCCGGCCGCTATGGCGTCCGCCGCGCTGGCGAACCGGTCGTCCGACTGGGCCAACGCCATGGCCCGCCAGGCGCGGGCGACGCGCTCCCAGCGGTTGTCGCGGTCCATCGCGTAGTAACGGCCGCACACCGTGGCAACATGCACGCCGGCGGGAAGTGCGGCCTCGAACGCGGCCACGAAGCCGGCGCCGGTGCGCGGCCCGGTGTCGCGTCCGTCCGTGATGGCGTGCACCGCTACAGGCACGCCAGCCTGCGCAAGGATGCCCGCGAGCGCCACCGCGTGGTCCTGGTGCGCGTGCACACCCCCCTTGGAGACCAAACCCACAAGGTGGCACGTGCCGCCGGTGCGCCGGGCGGCGGCGACCAGCTTCTCCAGCGCGGGCGCGTGGGCCAGGCTACCGTCTCGCATCGCGGCGCCGATGCGGGCCAGCTCCTGGCGGACGACACGTCCGGCGCCGATGTTCAGGTGGCCCACTTCGGAGTTGCCCATCTGGCCGTCCGGCAAGCCCACGTCGTCGCCATCGGTGCGCAGGAAGGCGTGCGGGCAGGTCTCCCATAAAGAATCGAAATTGGGGGTTCGGGCCTGGGCTACGGCGTTGTCGGCAGGGTCTTCGCGCCAGCCGAAGCCGTCCAGGATCAGGAGCATGGTTGGTTTGGGCAAGGAAGGCCTTCTTTTTTGAAGAAAAGAAGCAAAAAACTTTTGCTCCTCCGCCGTGTAAGCACTCTGGCGTAACAGGCGGCACCCGACTGGTGCAATGCGGGGAAGTAAAAGTTTCTTGGTCCTTTTTCAAAAAAGGACTGCTTGCTTTACTCCTCCGGCTCGGTCGTCGCCGCAGCAATGGCAGCCGAAACCCGCGACACCGTGTCAGCCGGCCGGATGTGGCTGTCGAACCGCGCCTGAACGGCGGCTTCCCTGTCCGCCATGCTGCGCCGGTAAGGCACGGCCGCCAGGACAGGGCGCACTTTCGCCGGCGCCACGGCAGCGCCTGGCATGGCGATCACGTGAGGATCGGAAGCAGGCTGCACCACCGGCGCCGAAGGGCCGAGATCGCCACCCGAACTGGCCAGCCAGCCTATCGCCCGTGTGCAGTACTGGCCGGAGAGCGGCGTCATCACCTCCTCACCCAGCCCCGCACGGTACTTCATCAGAGCGCGGCAAATGCTGCCGCCGCTCGCCTGCCAGGCGCGGGCGAGGTACTCCACGCCCAATGCTATGTTGGTGGGCGGCGCGAACAGATCGTCCAGCGTGCCGGAAAAGCCGAGCTGACGCGCGGTGGCGGGCATCACCTGCATAATGCCGATCTCGCCGGAGGTGCCGATTGCGTCCGCGCGGTAGCCGGTCTCCACCATGGCCACTGCATCGGCCAGGGCGGCGGGCACGCCACGCAGCGCGGCTTCGCGTTGGACGATGCCGAGATAGGCTGCGCGGCCGGCCAGGTCGGTGGCCTTGGCGGGCGCTGTCAGCAGGCAGAGGAGGAGGGCTAGGCGGCGCATTGCGTGTAGCGATGCGATACGAAGGTGGAAGAAGTCAAGAACATTCCGGGTGCGATAAGAAAGCAAGGCCTTCTTTTTTGAAAAAAAGAAGGCCTTGCTTTCTTATCGCACCCGGAATGTTCTTGACTTCTTCCA
>CAXTJZ010000302.1:0-1237 GCA_964244695.1 uncultured Acetobacteraceae bacterium | reverse complement strand
AAAAAAGAAGCAAAAAACTTTTGCTGCTGACGCTTGCACCAGCGTGCGTGGTGGTTCTGCCGACACGCGCACTTGCAAAACTGGAACGCGCTTGATGCAGGCGCGGTGGTAAAGTTTTTGCTTCTGTCTTTCAAGAAAGAAGGCCTTGCTTTCTTCCTAGCCTAAGAACCCCACCAGATGCTCAACTTCGGAAACGATCGGTTCAGCCAAAGCCCGCGCCCGCGAAGCGCCCTTGCTCAACACCCCGCGCAGATGCGCCTCGTCCGCGAGCAGGCGCCTGGTCTCCGCCGTGATCGGCGCCAGGCGCGCCACCAGCAGGCCGGCCAGCGCGTCCTTGAACGGGCCGAAGCCGCGTCCGCCATGCTCCGCCAGCACCGCGGCGGCGTCCGTGCCGGCCATTGCGGCGTAGATGTCCACCAGGTTGCGGGCTTCCGGGCGATCCGCCAGACCAGCCGGCTCGCTGGGCAACGGCTCGGGGTCAGTCTTGGCGCGGCGTATTTTCTGCGCGATCGCGTCCGTCTCGTCGGTCAGGTTGATGCGGCTCTGGTCGCTGGGGTCGGACTTGCTCATCTTGCGCGTGCCATCGCGCAGGCTCATCACGCGCGCCGCCTCACCCAGGATCAGCGGCTCGATGCGCGGGAAGAAATCCACGCCGTAATCGTGGTTGAATTTCTCGCAGATGTCGTTTGCGAGCTCGAGGTGCTGACGCTGGTCGTCGCCCACCGGCACGCGGGTCGCGCGGTAAGCCGCGATGTCGGCGGCCATCAGGTTTGGATACACGTAGAGCCCGGCGGACGCGGCTTCCCGGTCCTTGCCGGCCTTGTCCTTGAACTGCGTCATCCGGTTCAGCCAGCCGAGCCGTGCTACGCAGTTGAAGATCCAGCCCAGGCGGACATGGGCGGGGACGGCGGATTGCGCGAACAGCGTGCTGCGCGCCGGGTCTATGCCGCAGGCCAGCAGGGTGGCGGCCATCTCCAGGGTCTGCGCGCGCAGCTTGGCCGGGTCCTGAAAGCTGGTGATGGCGTGCAGGTCCACCACGCAGAACAGGCACTCGTGGGTGTCCTGCAGCGCCACCCACTGACGTATGGCGCCCAGGTAGTTGCCGATGGTGGGGATGCCGGAGGGCTGGATGCCGGAGAGAACGCGCTGCATTCGGGGGTGAATGGCGCGGAACCGGGGAAAAAGAAAGCAAGGCCTTCTTTTTTGAAAAAAAGAAGCAAAAAACTTTTGCTCCTTC
>CAXTJZ010000301.1:0-3650 GCA_964244695.1 uncultured Acetobacteraceae bacterium | reverse complement strand
GGTAACCGGCACGACGGCCCCACGTATCGCGGCCACGCGCGAGAGCCGATGATGAGCGCCTGACTGATTGCAGCGGGTGCGGTAAAGAGATGTCGGATCAAGACGGCGACGAGGGCGAGGCGCGTCCTGAATCCCAGCAGGTCCATATCGAGGTGCGCAGGGGTCGCCGCGTAGAGGTGATCAGCGGCGTGGAACGACGTCGGCGCTGGGCTGCAGCGGAGAAGGCGCAGATCACCGCGGAGAGCTTCGCGCCCGGCGCCAACGTGTCGGACGTGGCGCGGCGGCACGGGATGAGCCTTGGCCTGCTGCATCATTGGCGCCGCTTGGCGCGCGAGCGCCCCGAGGACGCTGCGCCGAGCTTCGTACCGGTTCTGCCAGTCGAGGAGCCGCCGCCGTCCAGACGATCGGCGACGGCGTCGCTGATCGAGATCGATCTTGGAAGCGCCTGCGTGCGTGTTCGCGGCCCGGTGGATGCGGCGAGCCTGCGGGTGGTGATCTCCGCTGTGCGCGAGGCATGATCGCGCTGCATGGGGATCTGAAGATCCTCGTGGCGACCCAACCGGTGGACTTCCGCAAGGGGGTGAACGGGTTGGCGGCGCTCGTGGCCGAGACGCTCAAGGCGGACCTCTACTGCGGCCACCTCTTCGTGTTCCGTTCGAAGCGGAATGACCGTTTGAAGATGCTGACCTTCGACGGCAGCGGCATGGTCCTGGTGACCAAGTGGTTGGAGGTCGGACGCTTTACCTGGCCGCCGGTGGAGAACGGGGCGGTGCGGCTGTCGGCGGCGAAGATGGCGCTGCTGCTCGACGGTCTGGACTGGTCGAGGGTAGCGCAGCCAGAGGTGAAAAGGCCTACGCTGGTGGGCTGAAATCCCTTGTTCCACTTGGGAAAATGACCAGTTCGGGGTATCTTGCGCCATGTCGCTTCGGCCGCAGGACCTGCCTCGAGACCCTGATCTGCTCATCGCGATGGTGCTCGAGCGCGACGCCGAAATCGAGCGGCTGAAGACCTCGCTGAAGACGCTGAACGCACTGATTCATGGCCCGCGCTCCGAGCGCGGCGGCGTGGTGCTGGCGAGCCAGGGCGTGCTCGACCTAGGCGATCTGGAAACGGGTGCGACGCCCGCTCCGGCTAACGATGTTCAAGGGGCGGCGGCTCCGGCTTCTCGGCCGCCCCGACGCAAGGCCAGCCGCAACATCGGCCACCTTCCCAAGCACCTGCCACGGGTGGAGGAGGTGATCGAGCCGGCCAGCAGCGAGTGTCCCTGCTGCGCAGGTCGTCTGCATCGGATCGGGCAGGACGTGTTCGAGGCGCTGGACGGCGTGCCGGCTTACATCCGGGTGCTGCGGACCGTGCGACCGAAGTACGCCTGCCGCAGCTGCCAGGACGGTGTGGTGCAGGCGCCGGCGCGCCCGCGGGTGCTCGACGGCGGCATGGCGACCACGGCGCTGGTCGCCAACGTCATCGTCTGGAAGTTCGCCTGGCACATGCCGCTGCACCGGCAGGTGCAGATGCTGGCCGGCCATGGCGTCAAGCTCGACCGCGGAACCCTGGCGCTGTGGGTGAAGCGGGTCGCCTGGTGGCTGAAGCCGCTCTACGAGCTGCAGCTCCGCGAGATGCACCGCCATCCCAGGATCTTCTGCGACGAGACGCGGATGCCGGTCCTGGAACGCGGGTCCAGGAAGGCGCGCATCCACCAGTTCTGGGCTCATGCGGTGGACGACCGGCCCTGGTGCGGTCCTGCGCCGCCGGCGGTCGTCTACATCTTCGCCAAGACGCGCAGCCATCGCGAGATCAGGAGCCAGCTCGCCGACTACCAGGGCGTGGTGCAGGTGGACGCCTACAGCGCCTACACGCAGCTGGCCAAACCCGGCCGCTCGCCCGGACCGATCCGGCTGGCCTATTGTCTGGCGCACGCTCGTCGCAAGTTCACCGACGCCTACAAGACGGCGCCCTCGCCTTTGGCGCATGACGTGATCGAGCGGTTCGCCCGGATCTATGCGGTGGAGGCGGACATCCGCGGGAGCAGCGCGCCGCATCGGCAGGCGGTGCGACAGGCCAGAACTGCGCCCATCATGGAGGAGCTCAAGCGCGTGCTGGACACGGCCTTGCCCCAGCTCTCGACCCAGTCGTCGCTGGCCAAGGCGATCCGCTACGTCCGCGACCACTGGGACGGGCTGACGGCCTTCCTGGATGACGGCCGGATCGAGGTGGACTCCAACACGGTGGAGAGGAGCATGCGTCCGATCAGCCTCGGGCGGAAGAACAGCCTGTTCGCCGGCAGCTGCGGCGGCGCGGAGAGCTGGGCGATCCTGGCCTCACTGCTGCAGACCGCCCGGCTGAACGGGCATGATCCCTACATGTGGCTGCACGACACGTTGGAGCGCATCGTCTCCGGTCAGGTGAAGTCCGGCGAACTCGACCAGCTGCTCGCTTGGCGCTGGGCGCCGAAGGCCTCCATCGAGCTCGTGGCGGCGGCATGAAGCGGCCTAGACGCGCGCCGGTCATGACGCTGCAGGCGCTGGAGCATTGGTTCGACCACGCCACGCCGCCGCCGCCCTGCGGCGGGGTCTCCACCCTGAACGGCTTCCTGACCGGCCTTGCCGCGGGTCCTGTGTTCCTGACGCCCAACGACTGGATGTGGCACGTCGTCGGCGACCATGAGGACCGCGCGGTGATCGGCAACAAGGTCCAGGCGGTGATCGACACGGTCGTGGACCACTACAACCTGATCTGCCGCCAGCTCGCCAGCCCAGGCCATTACTCGCCGCTGCTCATGCGCACCGACGAGGAGGAGGTGCTGGCGCAGGACTGGGCCGACGGCTTCTTCGGCGCCATCCAGCTCCGCCTCGACGACTGGCGACCGCTGTTCGAGCGCCAGGAGACGGGCGGACCCGCCATGGCCATCCTGTTCCACTGCTCCAAGCCCGAGCTGAAGACCCTCGCCGACGAGCTGTTCCCGCCGCCGGACCTAGACCTCGCCGAGAGCTGGCGCGTCATCCCTGAAGCGGTGGAAGACATCTACCGCTACTGCAAGCCCATGCGCTTCAACGCAGACGCGCCCGCCAACGACGGCTAACTACGTGTTGCGCACCGTGCTGATGACGGTGCGTAGGGCCGGACCTTGCAAGCCGAGGCGGCTCACAGCAAAGCGCCAGGCGGGTTGGCAACACCGCTCAGCGCGGGGTTCTCGTGCCGGTTACCGACCATCGATTTCCGAATAGAACCACTCCAGCGTCGGCCTTTCCGACTCAGCTTCCTTCAACAGCGCGGCCTCCAGCGGTGCACTGTCCCAAACACCCGCAGAGACAAAATGATAAGGCTAGCCTTAACCGACCTCCCCGCTGCGAACCGCCATCGGCTGCACGCTCTTGCGGTCTCCGGGCCCGATCAAACCCGCGACGTACAGGGGGCACATCTTGCGCCGCGCCGGATGGGAAAGCCCGGCTAGGACGGGCTCAAGCCAGCGCTCCAGATCGCTCCGCCACTGCGAATTCGCCGTCATCGCCGCCCAGCCCGTTACATCATCTAGCCTATGCTGGCGCGAGAATCCACAACGATTCCAACGGGTTCTATCGACCGGCCAAGGTAGTGTTAGGTCTTTGCCCCAATCATCGCGCGGATATTTTGTGGGTAATTTCCGTAGTGGC
>CAXTJZ010000300.1:0-3691 GCA_964244695.1 uncultured Acetobacteraceae bacterium | reverse complement strand
CGGCGATCTCGCGCACGGGCACGCCCTCTTCGGCCACCGCGTTGTAGCGCGCGCCTGCCGCCTGCTTCTCGATGGCGAGACGGTACAGGCGGGCGGCGTCGCGGACGTGCACGGCGGGGTAGCAGTTGGCGCCGTCGCCGACATAGGCGAACACGCCTTTTTCGCGCGCCAGCTCGATCAGGGGGGTGATGAGGCCCTGCTTGACCGGGTCGTGCACCTGCGGGAGGCGCATGACAGAGACGTTGACGCCGCTTTGCAAAGCGGCCGCGCCGGCTATTTCGGAAGCCTTGCGGGGGTTCGGGTAGTCCGGGTTGAAGGCATCCTCGGTGGCGGGCTGGCCTGAGCCGGTGTCGCCCAGGCCGGTGCCGGATGTGATGACCAGGGGGCGGTCCGAGCCGCGCAGCGCCGCGCTGAGCGCCTCGATGGCGCGCCTGTCCTTGTCGCAGTTTGCCACGAAATTGGAAAAGTCGTGGTCGAAGGCGGTGTGTATCACGCCGTCCGACTTGGCGGCGCCGGTGCGCAGGGTTTCGGGGTCCTCCAGGGTGCCGCGATGTGGCTCGGCGCCGGCTTCGGTGAGGGATTTGGCGCCGGCGTCCGAGCGGGTGAGGCCGATCACCTGATGGCCGGCTTCGATCAGGTCGGCCACCACGAGGGAGCCAATGAAGCCGGTGGCGCCGGTTACGAATACGCGCATGGGGAAGGTCTCCGGTATTGTCCGGGGCTGATATCAGCTAGCCTCCATGCTGTTAAAGTAGTGACGTTATCGTGGTATAGATAGCAATAGGATCGGCATGTCGCTGGAGAATGGCAAACAGCTTGGCAGCTACCTGAAGGACCGCCGCACGCGGCTCGATCCGGCGGCGCTCGGGTTTTCCGTGGGACGGCGGCGGACGCCGGGGCTGCGGCGCGAGGAGGTGGCTCAGCGTTCGGACATCAGCCCGACCTGGTACACGTGGCTGGAGCAGGGTCGCGGCGGGGCGCCCTCGGCGGGCGTGCTGGACCGGATCGCCGGTGCGCTGATGCTGACGGAATTGGAGCGCGAGCACCTCTTCCTGCTCGGCCTCGGGCGGCTCCCGGAGGTGCGCTACCGGGGGGCGCAAGGTGTCACGCCACGTTTGCAGCGCCTGCTCGATGCGCTGGAGACAAGCCCCGCGTTGATCAAGACGGCCACCTGGGACGTGGTCGCCTGGAACCGTGCGGCCGCGCTGGTGCTGACCGATTACGGCAAGCTGCCGGCGGACAAGCGCAACATCCTGCGCATGATGTTCGGCAATCCCGCGGTGCGGGCTGCGCAACATGACTGGGACAGCGTCGCGCGTTTCGTGGTGGGCGCGTTCCGGGCGGATGCGGCGCGCGCGGGTGCGGTGTCCGAAGTGGGCAAGCTGGTGGATGAGCTGTGCACGATCAGCCCGGAATTTGCGGCGTTGTGGAAGGACCAGGATGTTGCCGTTCACGGCGAGGGCGTGAAGCGGCTCCGCCATCCTGTGCTTGGGTCGATTGCGCTGGAGTATTCGGGATTTGCCGTCGATGGCCGGCCGGAGTTGAGCATGATCGTCTATAATCCTGCCACCAGCGCGGATGCGGAGCTTATACGGTCGTTGCTTTCGAAAGCTTGAAGCAAGGCCTTCTTTTTTGAAAAAAAGAAGTAAAAAACTTTTGCTTCCTGTCGGCGAACGTTTCAGCACCCGCCGACAGGGAGCAAAAGTTTTTTGGTCCTTTTTTCCAAAAAAGGACTGCTTGCTTACTTGCTTGGACGCACCCCAAGAACATGCGCGATCGAGTACGTAAGGTCAGGCCGGTTCAGCGTGATAAAGTGGAACTCGTCCACGCCGTTGGCCTGCAGCACGCGCACTTGCTCGGCGGCGATGACGGCGGCCACCACGCGGCGGGTTTCGGGATCGTCATCGGTGCCTTCGAACAGGCTGATCATCCAGTCCGGCACGGAGGCACCACAGGCGGCGCTGAATTTCTGCGCCTGGGCGAAGTTGCTGACAGGCATGATGGCGGGCACGATCGGCGCGGTGACGCCGGCGGCCAGGCAGCGGTCCAGGAAGCGCAGGAACACGTCGGCATCGAAGAAATACTGGGTGATGGCGCGTACGGCGCCGGCATCCAGCTTGCGCTTCAGGTTGTCCAGGTCCGAGTCCGGGTGCAGCGCGGTCGGGTGGGTCTCGGGGTAGGCGGCCACCGTGATCTCGAAATCCGCGACGCGGCGCAGGCCGGCCACCAGGTCGGACGCGTATTCGTAGCCGCCTGGATGGGGCTCGTAGGTGCCCATGTTCGGCGCGTCGCCGCGCAGGGCCACGATGTGGCGGACGCCGGCATCCCAGTAGGCGCGGGCCACGTCGTCCACCTCGCCGCGCGGGGCGCCGACGCAGGTGAGGTGGGCGGCCGGGGTGAGGCTGGTCTCGCGCACGATGCGCTCCACCGTGGCGTGGGTACGGGCCTGGGTGCTGCCGCCGGCGCCGTAGGTGACCGAGACGAAGCGGGGACGCAGCGGCTCCAGCCGGCGCACGCAGGCCCAGAGCTGGGTCTCCAGCGCTTCCGTCTTGGGCGGGAAGAACTCGAAGCTGAGTGCGGGCGCTGCGTCGCGCGCCTTGCGGGCCGGCAGGCGGGAGAATCGCGGGCCGGTAAGCCAGCGCTCCAGCGTGGCCGACGGCGGTTGTGCGGGCATCATGTCCATGGGTGTTTCATGAAGCCTTGGCAGGGCAGACTGCAAGGGTCTGTGTGCGTGCCGGAACCCTCCGATACAGGATGCGTTGCCTCGCCTGCGCCAGATGCTACATACCCGGAACCGAAGGGCTTCTGTGCCGCGTGCACCAGACGCCCTTCCAGGGCTAACCGGTCGAGGATCCTCCATGCCTAAACGTTTGCCGCTTCTTTTGGTTACCGCTGCACTTGGTGTGTCGGGATGCGCCACGAAGCCGCCGGCGAGCGACACGGAGGCGACGGCGGATTTCAACCAGACGAACGATCCATACGAGCCGGCGAACCGCTTCTCGTACCGGGTCAGCGACGCGATCGACCGCTACTCGTTCAAGCCGGTGGCGCAGGGTTACGTGTATGTGGTGCCGGCGCCTGTGCGCACCGGGGTGCATAACGTGCTGGCCAACCTGTCCAGCCCGGTGCTGTTCGCCGACGACGTGAGCCAGGCCAACCCGCGGTTCGCCGGCGACACCTTCATGCGCTTCCTCATCAACTCGACGGCTGGCGGACTGGGCGTGTTCGACGTGGCGAGCGGCTGGGGCTACCCGGCGCACACGACGAGCTTCGCGGTGACGCTGGCGTTGTGGGGCGTGCCGAGCGGGCCCTATTTGTATCTGCCGCTGCTCGGGCCGAGCAGCCCGCGCGATGCGACAGGATTCGGGATAGACAGCGCGCTGGACCCGTTCAGCTACGTGCCGCACGGCTATGGGCTGAAGACGTTCAACTGGGCGCGCTACGGCGTGGCGCTGGTCGATGTGCGCTCCCGGCACCTGAGTGACCTGGATGCGGTCAAGAAGGGGGCGCTCGACCCTTATGCGACGTTCCGCAGCCTGTATCGGCAGAACCTGGACAGCCAGATCGAGGCTTCGCGGCATGACAAGGCGGAGACGCAGCCGGCCTGGGTGGCGCAGTGAGGTTGGGCAGGACAGGAAGGAAGGCCTTCTTTTTCGAGAAAAAGAAGCAAAAAGCTTTTGCTCCGCTGTCG
>CAXTJZ010000299.1:0-3726 GCA_964244695.1 uncultured Acetobacteraceae bacterium | reverse complement strand
ACTCCGAACACCAACATAGGCCTGGCAATGGCTGACACTCTGGCCATTACCGGTCCAAGTGGAACGGGTTATACGGCAAGTTCGCCTAAAAAATCCCTAATAATGGTTACTGATGGCGTAGAGGATGATACCAACCCACAATCAATACCAAGTACTGAGGGTCCAATAAACGCGTCGGTCTGCAACGCAATGAAGACCGCCGGATATACAATATACATCCTCTACACCCCGTACAGTTCTGCGGCGCCTTACCTTCCGAACAACATGGCGCTGCAACCTTACCTCACTAGCTCAAGCTCGCCGAGCGTGCTTGCATCGTTGCAAAGCTGTGCATCTTCTTCTGCCGATCTCATAGAAGCTACGTCCCCGACTGACATCCAGGCAGCCATGTCTATCCTAATCAATGAAGCCGTTGGCAATACGACGACTGTGACCAACTAAAGAAGGATTAAGAACCTTAGTCCAGCATTGATCGGCTTCTCGGCGGGTACGAACCCCCAAGGCTGGCCGTGGATTTCTCATACCGTTGTTTGATCAACGGCACCCGTTGCGTCAGGAAACCAGTTGCCATGAAATCCCGGCGGTATGCGATGCGGCAACCGCACGGAGGCCACAGGTGACGCAGCGAGGTCGAGCGCGTCCAGGATCACCAAGTCGGTCGCCTCGTCTTGCGTGTCGATGACGAGGCCCACGAGCCAGCCCTCGTCCTCCCCGGCATCGGCACCGGCCGGCACGAAGATGAACTCGCCCGGAACATGACCCTGCCCAAAGTCGTGCACCGCGCGCGTGCCCGCCATTAGGTCATGCTTGTAGATCTGCGTGGCCCCGGCGAGTTGCGTGTTGCCGTCCGGCGGGACCGACACCGTGTACGCGTAGCGGTAGTCCTGGCCGAAGCGGCGGTCGTCGATGCGGGGGAATTCCTGCGGCGTCTCGTCTAGCACCACGCGGATGACGGAGCGCCGCACAGGGTCCACCGTCCAGCGCTCGAGGCGGCCAAGCGCGTCCAACCCGCCCAGAGCGGAGGCGAACATCGTGTCGTAGGCGATCACGTCGAGCACCACCTGGCCATCTGCGCGGTCGAACGCGTTGGCCACGTGGAAGACGAAGCACGGGTCTACGTCACACCAGATCACGCTGTCACCACCGCCCGCGCGCGGCAGCAGCCCCACGCGGGCCTGATGGGCCGGGTTCCAGCGATACGGAAAGGCGTGGCCGCCAAGCACCGCGCGCATCGAGAAGGTAACGGGCATGTCGAACACCACGACGAAACGGGCGGTGAAGCCGCAATCATGTATGCAGGGCCCGTGCTGCACGGCCACCGCCACGTCGCGCACCACCCTGCCCGCCTCGCCCACCACCACGTGGCGCACCGAATCCCAGATGTTGCCGTCATAGGCGATCGCGTGGTGCTCGCCGGTCAGCGGGTCGCGATGCGGGTGCCCGCTGAACGACCCTGCAAGCGTGCCGTCGAACGGGTTGTAGCTTTGGTCCTCCAAGGTCTCGGACAGCTCCACGGGAAAGCTGCCCGCTTCCACAACGGCAAAGGCGCGGCCGCCGATGTCGACGATGTTGGTGTTCACGGTGTCGTTGCGGCCGCGGCGCGGGCCTGGCGCCGGCGTCCGCCCCAGGGCGGCCGCTGCCAGCTTGGAGCGTATCCAGCGGTTGCGGTACCACAACACTTTGCCGTCGTGTAAGGCAAAGCCGTGCACCATGCCGTCGCCCAGAAACCAGTGGTGGCCGGCAGGGTCGGGGGATACGGGGTTGGCGCCCATCCTGAGGTATCGCCCGGACAGCCCGGGCGGGATGGTGCCGGTTACCGCGAGGTCCTCCAGGGTCAGTTCCGACCGCATTGGCGCGTGTATGCCGACCAGGAACGGGCTTTCGGCCTTGGCCAGGCGCCGCCTGTTGAAGGTCGCCACCAGGTCCACGCCGCCCTCCATCACGCGCCGGACAGCGGCTTGGACTCGGTTGGGCATGAGGGTGGGCTCTCCCGACGGCACAGTGACTGAGGTGTGGTGGCGGTAAGGAAGCAAGCAGTCCTTTTTTGAAAAAAGGACCAAAAACTTTTGCTACCCCGCCTGCGTCCATAACCGCGCTGGTCCTGAAACACCACGCATGCATCAGCAGCGCCAGGAGCAAAAGTTTTTTGCTTCTTTTTTCAAAAAAGAAGGCCTTGCTTCCCTAAACGCGCGTTGCTGCCAGGTGACCGATCCAGAACAACTCCGCCTGGCAGCCGATGACCGCTTCCCGAACGCTGCACTGCCTGCGCTAATCTATCGCCAAGCCCTGCCAGGCGCCCCTGATGCCATGGAAAAAGCATTCGCCGCCCAGGGCTGGGCCGGCGCCTGGCGGAACGGCATCTACACCTTCCATCACTTCCACAGCACGGCTCACGAGGTGCTGGGCATCGCCGCCGGCCGCGTAAGCGTCTGCCTGGGCGGCCCCTCAGGCCAGGAGGTGATGTTGCAGGCCGGCGACGTGGTGGTGATCCCGGCCGGCGTGGCACACCGCAACACCGGCCAGAGCGCAGACCTGCTGGTGGTGGGCGCCTATCCTGGCGGCGACGATGTGGACACGCTGCGCGGTGATCCGGCCGAGCTGGCGATGGCCAGACGCAACATGGAAGCGGCCAGGGTTCCGGCGCACGACCCTGTGCCGGGGCAAAACGCCCTGGTGCGTCTCTGGGCGGCAGGGTGATGCAGATACGCAACGTGGCCGTGGGCCTGCTCGTACTGGCAGGCTGCGTCAACTTCATCGACCGTTCCGCCGTCTCCATCGCCCTACCCGCCATACGCGCGGACCTGCATCTGTCTGAGGGCGAGGCGGGGCTGCTGCTCTCCGCCTTCGCGTGGAGCTACGCCGTGGCGCAGCTGCCAGCCGGCAGCCTGGTGGACCGGCTTGGCGCAAGACGGGCGCTGGCGGGCGCGCTGGCCGTGTGGTCCTGCGTGCAGGCAGCCTCCGGGCTCGTCGGTTCGCTCTCGCAGTTCATCGCCGCGCGGGTGGCGCTTGGCCTGGGCGAGGCGCCGATGTTCGTGGGTGGGGCGCGGGTGTGCGCCGACCGCTTCGATCCGGCCGACCGCGCCTTTCCGATGGGGCTGCTGAACGCGTCCGCCTCGCTGGGGCCGGCAATCGCACCGCTCGTGCTCACCCCGCTCATGCTGTACGCCGGCTGGCGCGCCAGTTTCGCGGCCTTGGGCGTGGCCGGGCTGCTGGTGGCGCTGGCCTGGGGCATCGTTTATCGCGATCTGCCGGCGAAGGAGGCCACGCCGCGCATCGCCGGCCCGCTGCAATGGGGCAGGCTGCTGCGCCAGGCGACAGTCTGGGGGCTGCTGATCGGCTTCGGCGGCACCGTCTATGTCACCTGGTTGTATGTCACGTGGCTGCCCGGCTACCTGGTGCAGCGGTGGCACATGGCGCCGGGTGCTGCCGGGTTGTGGTCGGCCGTGCCGCAATTCGCCGGCTTCGTGGGCGCGGTTGGCGGCGGCTGGCTGTCGGACCGGCTGGCCAAACGCTTTGGCGAGCGTGCGGCGCGTCAGGCGCCGTTGGTGTGCGGGCTGTTCGTGTCCGCGGCGTGCAGCGCGTTGGCGGCCTTTGCCGGCGGTGCTGGCATGGCTTTGGCGGCTGTCTCGGCGGCGCTGTTCAGCGCTAACGTGGCTACAACCAGCGGCTGGGCGCTGGCGGCCAGTGTGGCGCCAGCGGCGTCGATCGCAACCGTCGGGGGGGGGG
>CAXTJZ010000298.1:0-3757 GCA_964244695.1 uncultured Acetobacteraceae bacterium | reverse complement strand
ACCCGGACCTGGCCTTCGCGCGACACGCCCGCAGCGTCCGCCAGTCCGTCGAGCTTTGGGAAAAGATAACCAACAACGCCTTCGCCCGCCGCCCCGCCTGGTCCGAACCCACGTACTCAGACCTGGACCTGGAAGAAGCGCTCGAGGACCATGAATCTCCCCTTTTCTCCCAGGGTGACGCCGGCAACCTCTACGAAGCCGTAGGAAACCTCTCCCTCATCTCCCCCGCCCACAACGCCATACCCGAAAACCTCCTCGAAACCATCGAGCAAACCCTGACCGCCCACCCCAACGACCACCTCTCCATCAACTTCGCCCGCATCTGCGAAATCTTCGGCCTCACCCCAGACCGCACCCTCCTCCAACCGCACCTCGAATCCCAGCTACGTCCCCCACCGGACCGCTACCCGAAGCTGGAATGATCCCACCCCGCCGCGCGCATGCCCCACTGCACGCAAGCAGGCCTCTCCCGAAAAGCGCTAAAAACCGGCGCCACGCCGTCTGGCGTGGGTGCCTCTGCACGCCCATCCTGCGCAAGCGTGGCGCCGGCAGCTTTTTCCGTAAAGCCCGCTTCGCGCCGCAAGCGCGGTGGCCTTCGGCCAGGCTTGACGGAAAAACCTGCCGTCGCCGTGCGGAACTGCAGGCCGGGACGAAGAAACGGCGCTCAAACCGAACAAAGAAACGATACGTGAACCGCAATCGAGGCCAACGCTTCAGACCTACAAATACCTTTTCGAAAAACGACTGCTCGCACCCTCGCCAAAAACCAATCTCACCGCCTACCGCCCAGCATAAACCGCATCATTCTCCAACACCCGCTCCACATAATTCCGCGTCTCCGCGAACGGAATCATCTCGATCCAGTCAACCAGAACCGCCTCACTCGCCCCTGCCGGATCGCCATTGGCCGCCACCCACTCCCCAACCCGGTTAGGGCCCGCATTGTACGCCGCCACCGCACAAGCCAGGCACCCGGCAAACCGATCCACCAGCTCCGCCAGATACGCCGTCCCCAACCGCATGTTCACCGCCGGATCGCTCAACGGCCCCGCCGCCACATGCTGCGCCCGCGCCACCTGAACCGCCGTCCGCTCCATCAACTGCATCAACCCATGCGCCCCCGCCGGGCTCACAATCACCGGATCGAAACTGCTCTCCTGCCGCATCACCGCCAGCGCCAGCGCCGCCGGCACCGCCCCACCAGGCGGCCGATACGGCACCGGCCAGCCATCCTGCGGCAACACCCCGCCGTCGCGCCCCGCCAGCCGCGCCGCCACCACCGCCACGTCCGGCATCCCCAACTTCAAAGCCAGCCCCGCCGCCAGCGCCCGAACCCCCAAGGAAGCCGGCGCCTGCACCGCCTGCACCAGAAACGCCGCCCCTCGCCGCGGATCCTGCCAACCAGCCAGGATCCCCGCCGCCCGCGCCGCCTCGCTCCGCCCAAACGAAGCCGCCTCCGCCGCCCCCACCGCCGGATCCCGCTCACCTGCAATCGCCGCCTGCAACCCCGCCTCGCTCATCCCCGAAGCCCGAGCCGCCAACTGCCCATAAAACGTCAAAGGCCAGGCCGCCGCCTTCGCATAAGCCGCCTGCGCACCCGCCTTATCCACGGCCGCCCGCCCCAGCCAATACCAGGCCCGCGCCTGCGTGATCGCCGACCGGGAAACATCCGCCAGTGCCTGGAATTTCCCCCGTGCCCGCACCGGATCATGCAACCGCTCCAGCGCGATCCACCCTGCCAGGAACAGCGCATCCACCGCCTGCTCCGGCCCCAGCAACCCGTCATCGGCCAGCGCATACGCGCTCGCCGGATCGCGCCCCACCAGGTGCCGCGCCAGCGCATCCCGCTCCGCCCAGAACGCGGCCCGTCGCCCCGCCGGCGCCGCCGCCTCAGCCCCCATCACCGCATCGCGCCACACCCCCAGCGCCGCCCCATCCTCCCCGCCACGCCGCAGGTATCGCATCTCCGCCAGCATCAGCGCCGCATCCCCACGCGCACCCGCCGGCACCGCCCCCAGCACCCCCATCGCCCCGGCATCATTCGCCCGGAACGCCAGCCGGGCCGCCGCCACCGCCCGCGCCGCCCCATCCAGCCGCCCCAATTCCCGCCGCGCCGCCCCCAGATCGGACCCCAGCAACCGATCGAACCGCGCCACCTCATCCGCCTGGCTCAACGCCCCAGACCACCGCGCCAGCAGCGCCGCCTCGTCCACCGCCCCGTTCAACCCCGCCACCCAGGCCGCCCGTGCCATCTTCGCAGCCGCTTTCGCATCCCCCGCCACCGCATCCGCGCACCGCAAAAGGGCAGGGGCCGCCACCGGCACTCGCGCGCGGCACAGCCCCGCCGCCACGTGCCCATCCGCCTCCAGCACCAGCGCCTCGCCGTAGCGCTTCTCCAGTGTCGCCTGATCCGGCCATCCCGGATGCGCGGCCATGAAGTCAGCCAGCTCGCGCGCACTCGCTTGCCCAGGATTGAGCAGCCGAATAAAATCCACGAGCTTAGTCGCCAAAGGATCGGGATCAGCCGACGCCAGACTCGTCGCCAACGGCCAGTTATTCGCCCGCAGCGCCAGCAAAACAGGCGTCTGCGCCACGGCTGGCGTGGCAAACAGAAGCATCAGGCAAAAACGAAGCATGCGCGTATTGCCCAGCGCCAAAGAAGGAAAGCAAGCAGTCCTTTTTTGAAAAAAAGGACCAAAAAACTTTTGCTCCCTGTCACGCGTCAGCGTGCTTCCGCACGACCGGCGGCACACCGGATAGACCCGCTGGCTCAAACTGCTTAGGTAGGCCTTTCGCCCACACCCGGAGTCAACCAATGTTCAAGGGGTCGATCGTCGCCCTCATCACCCCGATGCGCGCGGACGGCACCCTCGACGAGGCTGCCTACGGTGCCTTCGTCGAGTGGCAGATCGCCCAGGGCACCCAAGGCGTCGTCCCCGTCGGCACCACGGGTGAAAGCCCCACCCTCACGCACGCCGAACACCAGCGCGCCATCGAGATCGCCGTCCACGCCGCCGCCGGCCGCATCCCCGTCATCGCCGGCGCCGGCTCGAACAGCACCGCCGAAGCCATCTCGCTGGCCCAGCACGCCCGCGCCGCCGGTGCGGACGCCATCATGGTCGTCACCCCGTATTACAACAAACCCAGCCAGGAAGGCCTGTTCCTGCACTACACCGCCATCGCAGACGCCGCGGACCTGCCGCTCATCATCTACAACATCCCGGGGCGCAGCGTCATCGACATGACCGTCGAGACCATGGCCCGCCTCGCCCGCCACCCCAACATCGTCGGCGTCAAAGACGCCACCGCGAACCTCGCCCGCCCCCTGCACACCCGCCGCGCCTGCGGCCCCGCCTTCATCCAGCTTTCCGGCGAGGACCACACCGTCCTTCCCTTCCTGGCCGCCGGCGGCCACGGCTGCATCTCGGTCACCGCCAACATCGCCCCCCGCCACTGCGCGGACATCCACCTGGCCTGGTCCGAAGGCCGCCTTGCCGACGCCATGGCCCTGCAGGACACCCTCCTGCCGTTGCACGACTCCCTGTTCTGCGAAAGCAACCCAGGCCCGGTGAAATACGCCGCCTCCCTCCTAGGCCACACCCACGAACACACCCGCCTGCCGCTGGCGCCCATCTCCGACGCGGCACGGACACGGGTGCGCGCCGCGATGATTGAGGCGCGGGTGCTGAACGGGTAGAAAGGAAGCAAGCAGTCCTTTTTTGAAAAAAAGGACCAAAAAACTTTTACTTCCCCGCCT
>CAXTJZ010000297.1:0-3776 GCA_964244695.1 uncultured Acetobacteraceae bacterium | reverse complement strand
GTAGCCGCCACCCGATGCGGCGAAAGCGCGTCGCACAGCGCCCAGAACGCCGGCGCGTGGTTCATGTGCCGCAGATGCGCCACCTCGTGCCCCACCACGTAATCCTGCACGTAGAGCGGCGCCATCAGCAGCCGCCAGCAGAACATCAGCGCGCCATCCGCCGAACAGCTGCCCCAGCGCGTGCGCGTGTCCTTCACCGTCACCCGCCTCACGGTCAGCCCCTCGCTGGCCGCCTTTGCCGTTGCCTGCACAGAGAACCGCCGGCGCGCCTCGGCCCGCAGGAAATCGCCCACCCGGCGCGCGAGGAAGTCCGGGTCGCCGGACACGTGCAGCGCGCCGTCCTCGATCCAGGCGCCGCCACGGCCGCCGGGCATGTGACAAATGGGCACAGCCGCGCCGTCAACGGTAACGGTGCCACCGTCGGCGAACGGCGCCACGTCCGGCAGGGCGGCCAGATGCGAGCTGACCCAGTCTGCGTTCTGACGCAGCAGCGCCACGCCGGCGGATTTGGCCGCGCGCATAGGCAGCGTCACCACCACCTGGCCGTGCCTGGCGTCGATGCGCAGCGTGATGCGCCTGGCGCGCGCGCTGCGGCGCCACTGGACGGTGGCCGGTCCGCCGGGAAAGGCCATCGACTCTGCGGCGGGCGTTTTCACGGGCGTAACATGCAAAGAGGTGCGCTGGGGTGCAAGGATTGCGTTGAGGAAGGCCAGGGGCTCTGCCCCTGGACCCCGCTGGGGCCTTGAGGCCCCAGACCCCCGTTTACTAAGATGCCGGTCCAGGGTCGCT
The DNA here is from genome assembly GCA_964244695.1 of uncultured Acetobacteraceae bacterium. GTDB lineage: Bacteria > Pseudomonadota > Alphaproteobacteria > Acetobacterales > Acetobacteraceae > BOG-908. The sequence goes on along the minus strand of CAXTJZ010000297.1, from coordinate 2,987 downwards.
GGCCCTGGTGGGGGTCTGGGGGCAACGCCCCCAGTCCTTCTTGCTCATCGGTCCACAAACCCCAGCGCCGCGTCCAGGCTCGCTGCCAAAGCCGGGCTGTGCGTCATCCCCGGCACGTCGAACAGCTTCGCCTGAAAACCATACGCCGCGAAACCGCCGTTATACAGGTCGAGGATGTCGCCGTGCCGGAAGTCGCCGGGCCCGGTGATCAGGGCGAATCGCACTTGCCTGGCCTGCGCATCCTCCGCGGCCGACGCGTCCAGCTCGCCATAGCTGCCGTATCGATCGGCCGTCTCCTGCGTCGCGAACACCCGCGGCACCGGCCTGTCGAAATCGGCGCCGCAGCTCTGGAGGGTGCCGCGGAAGAGGTCCGGCCGGTAAAAGCCCAGGCGCCCGGCCATGCGTGCGCCGCCGGAGAAACCGGCCGCGTAAAGCCGCCTGGGGTCCAGATGGTAGCGCCGGCTCATTTCCCGGGCCGCCATAACGCCCAGCCCGAGCCGCCGGCTGACGGCCTCGGCGTTGCCTGCCAGCAGCGGCTCCACGAACAGCAGCTTTCGGCGGTCCAGCACCGCGGCCCAACCTGCGGGCGGGCCGGACGGCGCGTCGAACGGGTCGATATAGACGACCAGGCCATACGTGCCATCTGCTGCGTAGCCAGCCGGCACATGGATGTTGAAGCGCTCGGATGCGGGGTCCAGGCTGTCATCTATGTGTGGCTCAGGATGGGAGGGCAGGGGTGTGCCGCCGCCGAAGGCTGCGGTGAAGTCGCCAAGCCTGCCCTGCCACCAGGTCGGGTCCGCCCTGGCGGAACGGTGCGCCGGGCTGGTCACGATCCAAACGAGCACCAGGATGGTGCACAGGCCCAGGAGACGAAGGTTGGTGCGCATGGGCGCTGTGCCGCGTTGCCGTCCTGCCCTCACGCCACCAGGAAACCGCCATCCACGTTCAAAGCCACTCCTGTGGTGTAGGACGACGCCGGCGAGACCAGATAGAGCACGGCGCCGGCCATTTCGTTCGGTTGCGCCGTGCGGCCCAGCGGGATCTTGGCGCGCCAGGCCTCGAACGTGTCGCCCTCCAGCAGCGCCCCGGCGAATTTGGTGTCTGTAAGCCCGGGCAGCAGCGCGTTCACCCGTATGCCCATCGGCCCACATTCGCGCGCGAAGGACTTCGTCATCCCGATCACCGCCGCCTTGGTGATCGAGTAGATGCCTTGCAGCAGGCCGGGCACCATCCCGTTCACGCTGGCGATGTTGACGATGGCGCCGGCGCCGGCCGGCTTCATCAGCTTCACGGCCGCGGCGCTGGCCAGGAAGTAGCCGCGTATGTTCACGTCCACCGTCTTCTGGAAGGCCGCAAGGTCGGTCTCCTCCACCGGGCCGTAATAGGGGTTGGTGGCGGCGTTGTTCACCAGGATGTCCAGCCGGCCATGCGTGCGTGCGATGGCGGCGAACGCCGCTTCGATCTGCGCCGGCTCGCCGATGTGGCAGGGCATTGCCTCGGCCTGGCCACCCTCCGCGCGTATGGTCTCCACCACAGCCTCGCAGCCGGGCGCGCGCCTGGCGCTGACGAGGACGTGGGCGCCGTGGCGGGCGAGCAGGCGGGCGGTGGCCTCGCCGATCCCGCGGCTGGCGCCGGTGACCAGGGCGACTTTGCTGGTCAGGTCAAGAAGGTTCGGGATTGGGGTGGTTTCAGGCATGAAAAGGAAGAAAGCACTTCTTTTTTGAAAAAAAGAAGCAAAAAACTTTTGGTCCCTGTCGGCGGCTGTATCGCCATCCGCCGACAGAAAGGTAATGTTTTTTGCTTCTTTTTTCAAAAAAGAAGGCCTTCCTTCCTTCCTGATTTGACCTCTGGGGCGATTACCCTAACCTGCCTGGCAAAACCGACAACGCGCCGCAACGCCGGCCAGCGAACGAAAGGGTGAGGAATGGACCATCACGGGTTGGAAGCGCTCGACCATTCTGAGGCGTCTGGCGACGGCGCAACACGCCATCCATGGGAGGCGCACTACCCCTCCCATGTGAGCTGGCGCCAGCCGATCGAGCCGATCACGCTGCCGCAGCTTCTGGAGCGCGCGGCGGCCAAATACGGCGACCGGCCGCTGATCGAGTATCGCGACAGGCAGGTTAGCTTCACGGCCATCGCCGGCCTGGTGGACCGCATGGCGGCCGGCTTCCTCGCCGCCGGCTACGGGCCGGGCAGCACCATCGCGCTCTATCTGCCGAACACGCCCTGGCACACGGTGTGCTTCTTCGCGGCACTCAAGGCCGGTGCCAAGCTCGCCCACCTCAGCCCGCTCGATGCGCCGCGCGAGGTGATGCACAAGATCAGCGACAGCGGCGCCAGCGTCGTCATCGCAACGAACCTGGGCGGCCTGGCCGCTGGTGCTTCCAAGCTGGTGACCATGGGCGCCATCCCGCGCCTGCTGGTTGGCGAGGATGCCTACTGGGGCGGCATCACCGGCGACGCCGTGACGTATGGCGCCGGCGTGGACGACCTGGCCGATCTGCTGGCCACGCCGTTGCCGGCTGCCTGGCCGGAGGTGAAGCCCAGCGACCTGGCGCTGCTGCAATACACCGGCGGCACCACGGGCCTGCCCAAGGGTGCGATGCTGACGCACGCCAACATGATCGCCGCGACCTTCAGCTATCTGAGCTGGCGGGACGATGGTGAGCCGGCGTCCGGCACCATGCGGGTGATCGGCGTGCTGCCGATGTTCCACGTCTATGCGCTGGGCGTGGTGCTGCTGCTCAACATCGCCGACGGCAACGAGATTCTGCTGCGGCCCCGCTTCGACGCGGCCGTAACGCTGGAGGACATCACCAGGAAGCGCGCGACCAGCTTCCCCGCGGTGCCCACGATGATCATCGCCTTGCTGGCGACGCCCGGCGTGGAGACGCAGGATTTCAGCTCGCTGACCATGATGGGCTCCGGCGGCGCGCCGCTGCCGACCGACGTGGCGGAGCGTGCCCAGAAGCTGGTGGGCCACG
>CAXTJZ010000296.1:0-3796 GCA_964244695.1 uncultured Acetobacteraceae bacterium | reverse complement strand
TCATCCCCTGGTGGCCCATGGCGATGCCGTCCGTCACCGTGATGGTGGTGAACTCCCTTGGCGTGCCGCCGCTCTCGTTCACGCCGCGCTTGACCGATTGCGCCTGGCGCGAGAGCGCGATGTTGCACGGTGCGGCCTCGTTCCAGCAGGTGGCCACGCCCACGAAAGGCTGGGCGATCTCCGCCTCCGAGAGGCCCATCGCGTGGTAATAGCTGCGGTGCGGGGCACGGCCGGGGCCTTCGGTCACGTGGCGGGACGGGAGGCGGGACTTGTCCCAGGTCTTGTCGTTCAATGGGTGGCCTCTTGAGAAAGGACGCAAGGAGGGCCTTCTTTTTTGAAAAAAAGAAGCAAAAAACTTTTGCTACTTGGGCCGGGCTTGTGGTGGGCGCGGAGGCTAGCGGGGTGGGCGGAGCGCGCAAGCTTGGCCGATGCGAGGCAGCGTTGCGCGGAGGGCTTTCATTCTGTTTATGAATTGAATACGCTGGCCCTCGATCATCTCCGAGGGCCGACATGCGTCCTATTGCACTCGCATTCCTGCTGACCTGCACGGCCGCGCTTCCCGCGGGCGCAGCCCCGCTCTGCCCCATCTACACCGCATCCGGCCCCGTCACGGTCACCCACAACCACCAGATCATCCGCGCCCTGAACATCACGTCCACGAACGGCCCGGCCATCACGGTGGCCGGCTTCTCCGGCGTGGTGATCGACCACGTCACCATACACCACAACGGCGGCCCGGGCATCGCCGTAGTCTCCGCACCCTCCCTGACCATCCTGAATACGGACATCGTCTTCGACGGTGCACCCGCCGCCGGCGCCAACCCGTCCGCCGGCGACAACAACATCGACCGCCTGCAATCCCCGAGGCTGACCGTGCGCCGGGTCCGCCTCACGCGCGGATCATCCGGCATCTACCTTAACCGGTGCAACGGCAGCACGCTGTCCTTCATTGAAGGCCACGACCAGCGCGGCCCCTTCCCGCGCGGCCAGCTGGTGCAGTGGGACAACGCCGACCACGGCACGCTCACCAACTTCTCCGATGAGAACTCGCTTGCCCGCTCCTGGACGGAGGACAACATCAACGTCTATCAGAGCCAATATGTGACAATCAGGAACGGCCTGGTCGATACCAACAACTCGCCGTCAGGCGACGGCGTGATCGCGGATAATATGAGCGGCCACGTGCTGGTGGAGGGCGTGGATGCCGTGCACCAGAGCAATGGCTGTTTCGGCATCTACGGCGGCGGCGAGCACGATGTGACATTCAGCCATACGCGCTGTTCAGACACCGTCTGCATGCTGCCGCGCGGCGCCCCGTTGTCAGGCAGCCTCGCTTGGTCCGTGGACCCGACAGCGATTACGGGCGACCTGAACATCGAGTCCTCGCATTACGAGAACCTGTGCAAACCTTCTAACATCGTCTGGGATGCAAGCCTGCTTACCACCGATCAGATCAGCCGGGCCGTGTACACGCCCCGGCCGCCTTTGCGGGTGAAGCTATGCGGATAGGCTTATTGATAAGCAGGCAAGATAGGAGCAAAATCGGCTACTTCAGAAGCAGATCCGCTACCTCGGCTCAGCCGACGTCCTGATCATTGACCAGGTCTGCGGGCCACCTCTCGCGCACCAACTGTGGGTCACCCGAAAGGTACGCGTCTGGAAATATCCGATGTTGTGCGAGGCGGCGGTCTCCAGATAGGCAGGCATACCATCCTGCTCGGCCCCTCAGCCCGGCGTTTATCGCGGCGCAATCTTGGCCGTGGCTCTGGTGCTCTGGCAGAGTTCCTCCCACACCCAGGCGACTTATCAGATACGTGGGGGAAGTTTGCCGCAAACAGGCGACAGCGGAGTCAAAAGTCTTTTGCTTCATTTCTTGAGAAAAGAAGGCCTTTCTTACCCTTCCCCCGCCAGCACCGCACGCAAGCCCTCCCGATACGTCGGATATCGCCAGCTATAGCCCAGCCTTTCCTGCGTCACCTCGCTGCTAACCCGCCGGTTCTCCGCCCAGAAGCTACGCGCCATTTCGCTCATCCCGGCCATTGCCTCGCTGAACGGCACCGCCGGAGGCGGCGCCACGCCGAGCAGTGTTGCGGCGTACGCCGTCACCACGGCGCTTTCCGCCGGTTCGTCATCGGAGAAGTTGAGCACCCGCACGCCTTCCGGCGGGCGCGCCACGGCTGCCATGATGCCGGACGCTATGTCGTCCACGTGTATGCGGCCGAACGCGTGGCCCGGCTGCACCACCCGTCTCGCCTGGCCGGCGCGCAGATCGTCGAACGCGGAACGCCCTGGCCCATAGATCCCCGCCAGCCGGAAGAGGTCCAACGACCTTCCCTGCGCCGCCTCGCACCACGCCAACTCGGCCGCCAGACGCCTGCGGCTGCGCTCGGACGAGGGTGCGGGCTCAGTCGCCTCGTCCACCCAGCCGCCGCCGCGGTCGCCATACACCCCGGTGGTGGACAGGTAGCCGATCCAGGCCAGGCCAGGTGCGGCTTCGATATCCGCGCGATAACGGGCGAGCACGGGGTCCCCACCCTCGCGCGGCGGGGCGGTGGCCAACAGGTGGGTGGCAGCCGCCAACTCCGGCCCCGCTGCGTCGAACGCCACGATACGCAAATTTGGGTCATTTGACGGCCGTGGTGACCGGCTGGTCGCCACCACGTCCCACCCTGCCGCGCAGGCATCGCGTGCGGCGGTGCGGCCACAAAAGCCCAGGCCGAATATCAACAGACGCATGGCAGCGTTCTCTCCAACTTTCCGCGCACGACTACGCGACCTACATAAGCGCCATGAGCTCACGCGTGGCCCTTGCCGGCGTCGCCGCCGTGTTGGCCGCGACGACCGTCCTGCCGGCTGGTCTGCTGGCCGCGCCGCCGGCCGCAATCCAGCCCGCAGCACTGCCCCCCGGCGACGCGGCCGAGAACGCGCCGGCCGCGCCGGGCGACAACGCCAACCTGCCGATCCCGCCCGTGCCGCCGCGCATCGCCGAAGGCAAGCAATACGACACCTGCCTGGACATGCTGGCCACCGACCCGTCCGGCGCCGACGCCATGGCCACCTCCATGGCCGCCACCGCCGGCGCAGAAGCCGCCGCGCACTGCCACGCCTTGGCCCAAGTGGAGCTGGGCAACACCGAAGCCGGCGCGGCGCTGCTCGACCAGCTTGCCGCGAAAAGCACCGCGCCCCCCGCATCCCGCGCCGTGGTGTTCGGCCAGGCCAGCCAGGCCTGGAGCATGGCCGGCCAGACCGACCAGGCCTACGATTCGGCCACCCGCGCCCTCACCCTCTCGCCGGACGACCCGGAGCTCCGCATCGGCCACGCCATCGCTGCCATCGCCCGCCAACGCTACGCCGAAGCCGCCGACGACCTGACCCGCGCCCTCGACCTGGACCCGAACCGCGCCGACGCCCTGATCCTGCGCGCCACCGCCTGGCGCAACCTCGGCCGCATCGCCGACGCGCGCACGGACATCGAAGCCGCCGCCGCGCTGGACCCGGACAACGCGGACCTCCTGCTGGAACGCGGCATCATCCGCCAGCGCACCGGCGACCTGGCCGGCGCCCGCGCCGACTGGCAACGCGCGGCCGACCTGGCGCCGGACACGCCTACGGGAGACCTGGCGCAGCAGAACTTGGCGTTGTTGCAGGCGGGGCCGCAGCAGTAAGCAAGCAAGGCCTTCTTTTTTGAAAAAAAGAAGCAAAAAACTTTTGCTCCACTGTCGCCGATCTTTCCGGTGAGTCCCGCGACAGCGGAGTAAAAGTTTTTTGGTCCTTTTTTTCAAAAAAGGACTGCTTG
>CAXTJZ010000295.1:0-3814 GCA_964244695.1 uncultured Acetobacteraceae bacterium | reverse complement strand
CAGCGGAGTAAAAGTTTTTTGCTTCTTTTTTTCAAAAAAGAAGGCCTTTCTTCCTGTCTTCCGCCCTCGTAGGTTTCGCGCATGCCCACCGCCCACAAGCGCGTCCTGCTGAAGATTTCCGGCGAAGCCCTGATGGGCAAGCGCGAATACGGCCTGGACACCGAGATGGTCGGCCGCATCGCCGTGGACGTGGGCGACGTCGTCCGGATGGGCGTGGAAGTCTGCCTGGTCATCGGCGGCGGCAACATATTCCGCGGCGTATCGGCCGCCGCCAGCGGCATGGACCGCGCCCAGGCGGACCACATGGGCATGCTGGCCACCGTGATGAACGCGCTCGCCATGCAGACCGCGCTGGAAAAGCGCGGCACCGCCACCCGCGTGCAATCCGCCATACCCATGGCCAGCGTGTGCGAGCCCTACATACGGCGCCGCGCCGAGCGCCACATGGAGAAAGGCCGCGTGGTGATCTTCGCCGCAGGCACCGGCAACCCCTTCTTCACCACGGACACCGCCGCCGCCCTGCGCGCGGCCGAAATGGGCTGCGACGCCCTGCTGAAAGGCACCCAGGTGGACGGCGTGTATTCCGCCGACCCCAGGCGCAACCCGGACGCCAGCCGTTACGACGAACTCACCTACCTCGAAGTGCTCTCGCGCGACCTGGGCGTGATGGACGCCGCCGCCATCTCGCTCGCCCGCGAGAACAAGCTGCCGATCTACGTCTTCAACATCCACGCCCCCGGCGCCTTTGCCGCCGTCATGCAAGGCGAAGGCATGTTCACCAAGATCACCGAACCCGCCTGACGCTGACGACTGAAACCTGACTACTGGAGACCTGGATTGCCTGCTGACCTGAACGCGCTGAAAGACGATCTGAGCCGCCGCATGGACGGCGCGCTGGAGACGCTGCGCCGCGATTTCGGCGGCCTGCGCGCCGGCCGCGCCAGCCCCGGACTGCTGGAGCCGGTACGCGTCGAGGCCTATGGCAACGAGGTCCCCATCACCCAGGTGGGCACGATAGGCGTGCCCGAGCCGCGCATGCTCACCGTTCAGGTGTGGGACCGCAGCCTCGTCGGCGCCGTGGAGCGCGCCATACGCGATTCCGGCCTCGGCCTGAACCCGGGTGCCGACGGCCAGATCGTCCGCGTCCCCATCCCCCAGCTCACCGCCGAACGCCGCGTCGAACTCGCCCGTGCCGCAGGCAAATATGCCGAAGCCTGCCGCGTCTCCATCCGCGGCGTGCGGCGCGACGGCATGGACCAGACGAAGAATGCCGAGAAGAAGCACGAGATAAGCGAGGACGACGTGAAGGACTGGTCCGATCAGGTGCAGAAACTCACCGACGGCTACATAAAGCGCGTGGACGAATCGCTCGCCGACAAAGAACGCGAAATCAAGCAGGTCTGAGGGGATCATGGCCCTGCTGAAGACCGGGCCTGCCGTCCAGACGGTCGCACCTGCCACGGAGGCGGTAGCCGTCCCGCGCCACGTCGCCATCATCATGGATGGCAACGGCCGCTGGGCCAGCGCGCGCCACCTGCCCCGCGTCGCCGGCCACCGCGCCGGCGCGCAAGCCGTCCGACGCACCATAGAAGCCGCCATCCGCAACAACATCGCCTGGCTGACCATCTACGCCTTCAGCAGCGAGAACTGGCAGCGCCCGGAAGACGAGGTGACCGACCTCACCGGCCTGCTACGCCACTACCTGCGTCACGAGGTCGCCGAACTGCACACCGAACGCGTACGCCTGCGCGCGATAGGCGACCGCGCCCGCTTCGGGCCGGAGATCGCCCGCGAGCTGGCCGAAGCCGAAGCGCTCACCGCCGGCAACACCCGCCTGAACCTCACCGTCGCCCTGTCCTATGGCGGCCGATCGGAGATCGTCGCCGCCGCCCGTGCCGTGGCGCAGGCCGCCGCCGCCGGCCTGCTGGATCCCATGGCCCTCACCGAAGCCAGCTTCGGCAGCTTCCTCTTCACCGCCGGCATGCCCGACCCGGACCTCGTCATACGCACCAGCGGCGAACGCCGTGTCTCCAACTTCCTGCTCTGGCAGGCCGCCTACGCCGAATATCTGTTCCCCGAAGTGCTCTGGCCGGACTTCAACGCCGCCCATTTCGAAAGCGCGCTCGCCGATTACGCCGGCCGGGACCGCCGCTATGGGGCTCGCCCTGAGTGAGGCGGCGGACCTGCCGGTGCCGGTAGAAGACTCGCGCTGGCGAGACCTCGGCGTGCGCACGGCGTCCGGTGTCGTGCTGGCGCTCATCGGCCTGCTGACCATGCGCATCGGCGGTGCTGTCTGGGCGGTCACCATCTGCCTTCTCGGCGTAGGGATGGCCGTCGAGTGGGCCGGCCTGTGCACCGGCCGCCCGCGCCACCTGCTCATGCTCGGCGGCCTCTACATCGCGCCTGCCGTCGCCGCACTCATCTGGCTGCGCGGCCAGCCGGACGGCTACTGGTGGGTGCTGCTCCTGGCCGCCGTGGTCTGGGGCGGCGACGTCGGCGCCTACCTGATCGGCCGCCTCGTCGGCGGCCCGCGCCTCGCCCCCTCCATCTCGCCCGGCAAGACCTGGTCCGGCGCCGCCGGCGGCACCCTGGCCGCCGTGCTGTGCGGCATCGCCATCTGGCCGGAACGGATCGCGCTGGTGGCTCCACTTGCCTTGCTGCTCAGCCTGGTCGCCCAGGCGGGAGACCTGCTGGAGAGCGCCCTCAAGCGACGCTTCGGCGTGAAGGATTCCGGCCGGCTGATCCCTGGCCACGGCGGGCTGCTGGACAGGCTGGACGGGGTGCTCACCTCGGCGCCGACACTTGCGGTAATGCTGTTTGTGTTCGGACTTTGGAGATGAAGGAAGCAAGGCCTTCTTTTTTAAAAAGAAGAAGCAAAAAACTTTCATCTACGCGCCTGCACCACGGCCCGTCCCGAGTCTGCAGGCGTATGTGTTGGCAGAACCAGGCTCCGCCTTGATGCAGGCGCAGGAGCAAAAGTTTTTTGCTTCTTTTTTTCAAGAAAGAAGGCCTTCCTTGCCCCCATGAGAACGATAACCATCCTCGGCAGCACCGGCAGCATAGGCAAAAGCACGGTCGACCTGCTCGCCGCCGAACCCGGCCGCTACCGCGTGCTCGCACTCGTGGCCAACAGCTCCGCCGAAGCGCTCGCCGAACAGGCGCGCCTGCTGCACGCCGAAATCGCGGTGTGCAGCGACCCCTCGATGCACCGCACGCTGACCGACGCGCTGGCCGGCAGCGGCATACGGGTGGCCTGCGGGCAGGACGCCGTGCTCGCCGCCGCCCGCATGGGTGCCGACTGGACCATGGCGGCGATCACCGGCGTGGCCGGCCTCGCCCCCACCCTCGCCGCGGCGGAAGGCGGCCGCACCTTGGCACTGGCAAACAAGGAAGCCATCGTCTCGGCAGGTGACGTCATGCTGCGCGCCGTGGCCGATGCGGGCGCCACCCTGCTGCCGGTTGACTCCGAGCACAACGCCATCTTCCAGTCGCTGGCCGGCAGTGACCGCGCGGGCTTGGAGCGTATCATCCTCACCGCGTCCGGCGGACCGTTCCGCACCGCAACCCTGGAGGACATGGCGCGCGCCACGCCGGAGACGGCCTTGCGCCACCCCGTCTGGTCGATGGGCGCCAAGATCAGCATCGATTCCGCCACCCTGTTCAACAAGGGCCTGGAAGTCATCGAGGCCGCCCGCCTGTTCGGCCTCGCCCCAGACGAGATCGAGGTGCTGGTCCACCCGCAATCCATCATCCACGGCATGGTCTGCTACAAGGACGGCAGCGTCATCGCCCAGATGGGCGCGCCGGACATGCG
>CAXTJZ010000294.1:0-3894 GCA_964244695.1 uncultured Acetobacteraceae bacterium | reverse complement strand
GTCCTTTTTTGAAAAAAAGGACCACAAAACTTTTTTCACCCCGCATCTGCGCCAGCCGGGCATTTCAGGAAAACGCCGCGTGTTTCGGACAGCGAAGGAGACAAAAGTTTTTTGGTCCTTTTTTTCAAAAAAGGACTGCTTGCTTTCTTCCCCCCGCGACGAAAGCGCCGCGAGGGGGAAGTCGCCCTTAGTAATTATACAGGAGGTTCGTCACGTTGACGGACCCAAGCCCGGTGGCAAGGTCGTAACCGGCCGTAGTCGGAAACGCATCTATCGAGTTGGAATAGGTGCTGCTGGCGCGCATCGTGCCGATACCTTTCGTGGACAGGGTGTCGGTGAAGCAGTCGATGGAGCCGGCGATGCACGAACTCGCATTGTTGCCGGTGGTCACGTCATTGAAGACGCAGGCCCTGCCTATTTTGTTGCCGAGGTTGGAATTGCACTGGGACGCCAGCTGCGGGAAATTGAACTGCGCGGTGGCGATCTGGTACAGCCGTGGCGCCGCGTTGCCCTGTCGTGCACCGCCGTAGGATTGCACAACGAGTGCCTCGATGCCGGCGAAGGCAGGTGCCGAGACCGAGGTTCCGCCATAGGCGTTGCCGAGGATGTCGTTGACGTTGTTGTAGTTGCAGGCTGAGCCGCCTTCGCTGGCGTCCGACATGCAGATTACGTAGAAATGGTCCCAGGTTCCGTTTGCCGCGAACAGGGACACGTCAGGCTGGTCACGCACGCCGTCATTCGGCACGCCGGGCGCGCTCTGCCAGCCGGGCTTCGTGTAGATCAGGCTCTGGCCGCCGGTGCCGCCGATATTCTGCTGTTCGAACGCCAGCTTACCCTTGATCGGGTAGACCTCCTGGCCCTTGACGACGCTGAAGCTGTTGCAGCTCGTGATCGCGTCACCGAAGCCGAGGTAACGATAGACGACCGAGCTGGAGCACCCGTTGTTCCACGGCGTCTCCGGGATGTAGGACAGCGCCGAGCTGTGCGTGGCGGTGTTCTTGCTGCTCCAGTAGGTGGCGTTCTGGCCGAGCGACGTGTCGAGGAAATCCGTGCCGCCCACAGCGGTGTTGTAGGGGGTGGTGGACAGGCCGTTCACGCCCAGGCCGTTCGTGCGATCCTCTTCGCCTGCGGCGGAGCCGCTATCGCCGGACGATACGAAGATGGAAAGCCCTTCCGCGGCCCCCTCCTCGACGAGGTTCTCCCAGCCGGCCAGGAAGGTCAGGCCGTCCTCCTGTTCGGGACCGCCGTAGCTGATGCTGAGCACGGCGGCTTCGGTGCCGTCTTCCACCAGGTTCTGCAGCGCGGTCTCCACGCCAAAGCCGAGCGAACCGCCGGCGCAGGACGCCTCCACGATGTCGGCATCCGGTGCCGAGCTGCTGGCGTATTCGGCATCGATTGCGGCTTCGGCTTCATCGCCGGTGAAGCCAGGGTTCGTGCAGTCACCGGGGTGGGAGAAGATGAGTTTCCCCGCCGCGGCTGTCAGGCCGAACACGTTGCGGAAAGCAACGAAATCCTTGCCCTGTATGAGGGTCTGCTCGACGACGGCGACGCGCACGCCTGCGCCGGCCACACGCGCACCGTAGAGGTTGTTGCCGGAGAACAGCGGATTGAGGTTGTAGATCGTGGCGAAGTCAGGCGGCGTTACTGCGTATTGCATCAGGTTTCGGAAAGGAAAGGTGAAGTTCGGGCTGATCCGCCTGGCGTTCGGCTTGGGAAAGAAGTTGGACAGCGTGGCGCCGCGCAGCACAGGTGCGAGGGCCGCCGGGATCGCGATGTCCGTCATGTTGGCGATGTGTGTCTCGCCGTTCGGCAGAGTCACGTTGTGGAGGTTTGCGTGGAACGCCGTCTTCAGCCCGCTTGCCGGCCCGGAGACGTCTATCATCATGCCGCTGGGCGACACGCTGTTCACCGTCAGGCCGTGGCTTTGCAGCCAGGCCGTGACTTTGGCGACGTCGGCGGCATCGGGCCCATAGGACCGCAGATCAGCCGGCGTCAGCCATTTGTGGTAGTTTGGCGCGTTGCGGTTCAACTGGTCATCTACCAGTTTGTCGAGCGCCGCCTGCTTCGCGGCGGAGCGTTTCAGGACGACTTGCGCGTGTGTCATCACGAGCGCGTCGTCGACGGCGCCGTTGTCGTGCGCGCTGGCGAGCAGGGGTGAACGCTCGCCGCTGACTGCAACGGTCACGGCGTCGCTGACGGCGGCGCTGACGACAGGCGCCGCCATGGCGATTGCGCTGGACCCGGCCAGCATGCTGGCAGAAAGCAGGAATTTCTTGGTTTCAAAAAACAAGAGTAAAAATCTCCAGAGTTGGATAATGACGCGATCGTGCCGGCTTCAGGAATTCATCCCTTGTTTTGCCGCCTTGGCGTCACGTTCCGCAAACCGGAACAGCTCCCGCGCCGGAACGGCTCGGCAGCATCACGGCTTCCGTTGGTAATGCGTAGCGACGCTATGCTGGCGATTGCTGGCCGGCAAGCATATGTCACGCGTTGTTTATCTCATCACTGCAAAAAGCGCCCGCGCCCAAGCGCGTGGACATCTGAACGGGAAGCCGCTCGCCGGAAAAGGCCAGAGCTCGCGCTGAACGAAGTTTGCAGCCTGCTAAGCGTGATGGTGCGCGCAGTGGCTGGCCGCGACGGGCGCGCGGCGCGCAACCACCACCAGCGCCCCGGCGGCGCAGACGGCGGCCACATTCAGCCAGAAGGTATGGTCGAATGCGAAATGCGTCACTTCCCCGCGTATGTCCGGCCGGGCTTTCGGCAACCAGCCAAACAGGCGGAACACCACGTCGATGATGATCGCGGCGCCCACCATGGTGGCGTAGAACACGGCCGCGATATACGCCGCCATGCGCCAGCCGTAATAGCGGCGGTACACGTCGAGCAACGGCAGCACGATCAGGTCGGCATAGAGGAACGCCAGCACGCCACCGAAACTGACGCCGGCGCCCCATAGCACGGCGGCCAACGGCACGTTGCCGATGGAACACACGAACGACAGCACGGCGATCAGCGGCCCGACCAGGGCGTTTGCCGGCACCATCACCCAGGCTGCGTGGCCCTGCACGAACAAGGTCTGCCAGGCGCCGCGCGGGACGAACACCGCAAGCGCGCCGGCGATCAGGAAGCCGAGCAGCAGATCCTTCCACAGCATGGAAAAATCCATGACGAAGCTTTGCGCCACCACCACCCAGGTCTGCCGGCGCGCCAGCTTCTGCCACACGCTGCCAGGTTGCCCGGCTGCGTCTTCGGCGTGGCCGAGCCCTTCCGCGGCCCGCCGGCGCGCGTCCTCCACCAGCCGCGCCGGATAGGTCAGGCGCACGATGAGGGACAGCAGCACGACGAGAACGACACCGCCCGCCCATTCGCCCGCCATGAACTGCCAGCCGAGCAGCAGGTAGAGCACCAGCCCGAGTTCGGCGACCAAATTGGTGGAGGCGAACACGAAGGCCAGCGACGGCACCAGCGCCGCGCCGCGGGCAAACAGCGTCCGGCTGATGGACGCCGAGGCATAGGAGCAGCTCGAGCTGGCGGCGCCGGCCGCCGTCGCCAGCATGATCTGCCTGGCGCCGCCGCGGCCCAGGGCGCGCTGCATGGCCTGCTGGGAGACGACGGCCTGGAGGATGGCGGAGATGAGGAAGCCCAGCACCAGGCTCCAGGCGACTTGCCAGGCCATGCCGGCGGCTACGAGAAGAGCTTGGAGGATTTGGGTCATGCGGTAAGGAAGCAGGTCCTTCTTGAAAAGAAGAACCAAAAACTTTTGCTCCCTCGCATTTGCACCAGCCGCGCGCTTGTAGGACAGGCCGAAGCATTGGATGCGGCTTGTGAGCCGGCCATCAAAGGAAGCAAGGAAGGCCTTCTTTTTCGAGAAAAAGAAGCAAAAAGCTTTTGCGA
>CAXTJZ010000293.1:0-3915 GCA_964244695.1 uncultured Acetobacteraceae bacterium | reverse complement strand
GCGATGATGGCGGTGGCCGACGCTACGCACAGCTACACCCTGACAGGCAACGGCGACGTGCTGGAACCCGAAGACGGCGTGATCGCCATAGGCTCGGGCGGCAACTACGCCCTGGCCGCCGCCCGCGCGCTAATAGGCATAGAGGGACTAAGCTCGGAGGATATCGCGCGCCGCGCAATGGGAATAGCAGCCGACATCTGTGTCTACACCAACCACTCGCTAATCCTGGAGACGCTGTAGATTCCGTCAGCCCCCGACAGGGAGCAAAGGTTTTTTGGTTCTTTTTTGCAAAAAAAAGAACTGCTTCCTTACTTCCGGATGTTTCATGCCAGACTTCACCCCCAGAGAAATCGTAGGCGAACTCGACCGCTTCATCGTAGGCCAGGCCGACGCCAAACGCGCCGTCGCCATAGCGCTGCGCAACCGCTGGCGCCGCGCGCAACTGCCTGATGGCGTGCGCGACGAAGTGGTGCCGAAGAACATCCTGATGATCGGCCCGACAGGCTGCGGCAAGACGGAGATCGCGCGCCGCCTGGCCCGCCTGGCGCAGGCGCCGTTCCTGAAGGTGGAGGCTACCAAGTTCACCGAAGTGGGCTATGTCGGGCGTGACGTGGACAGCATCGTGCGTGACCTGGTCGAAGTCAGCCTGAACATGCTGCGCGAGACGAGCCGCCGCGAAGTGGCCGCAAAAGCCGAGCAGGCCGCCGAGGACAGGCTGGTGGATGCACTGGTGGGTGCGACCGCCAGCGGCGACACCAAATCCAAGTTTCGCCGCATGCTCCGCCACGGCGAGATGGAAGACAAGGACGTGGAGATCAGCGTCGCCGACAGCGGCGCCGGCATGGGCCAGATCGACATCCCCGGCATGCCGGCCGGCCAGATGATCAATCTCGGCGAGATGATGCGCGGCATGATGGGCGGCCGCCAGGTGCAGAAGCGCATGAAGGTGGCCGACGCGCGGCCGCTCCTGGAGCGCGAGGAGGCCGACAAGCTCGTCGATGCCGAACGCCTGACCAAAGATGCCGTCGAGCACGCGGAAAACGACGGCATCGTGTTCCTCGACGAGATCGACAAGGTGTGCGCGCGCTCCAGCGAAGGGGGCTTCCGCGGTGGTGACGTCTCACGCGAAGGCGTGCAGCGCGACCTGCTGCCGCTGATCGAGGGCACCACGGTCTCCACCAAATACGGCCCGGTGAAGACGGACCACATCCTGTTCATCGCGTCGGGCGCTTTCCATCTGGCAAAACCCGCGGACCTGTTGCCGGAACTGCAAGGCCGCCTGCCCATACGCGTGGAGCTCTCCCCGCTGACACGCGCGGACCTGCGCCGAATCCTGACCGAGCCCGAGCACAACCTGCTGCTGCAGTACACGGCGCTTATGCACACGGAAGGTGTGGCGCTGGCGTTCGCCGACGACGCGATCGACGCGCTGGCCGACCTGGCAGCCGACATCAATGACCGTGTGGAGAACATCGGCGCGCGGCGGCTGGCGACGGTTCTGGAAAAGCTGCTGGAAGAGATCAGCTTTTCTGCGTCGGACCGTTCTGGAGAGGCGATAAGGGTGGATGCGGCTTACGTGAAGGAGAAGGTGGCGCCGCTGGCGGCACGTGGGGATCTCAGCCGGTTTATTTTGTGAAGGAAGCAAGCAGTCCTTTTTTGAAAAAGAAGACCAGAAAACTTTTGCTACCGGCGACGTTTTGTTCTGGGTCAGCCGCGTGACGGAGTGGCCGGCGCTTCGGCAGGTTATCGGGGATTTTCGGCTCGATGCACGGCGCAAGCTGGGACAGCACTTCCTCCTCGATGAGAACCTCACGGCAAAGATCGCGCGCCAGGCTGGCGACCTGACAAATCGGAACGTCATTGAAGTAGGCCCGGGACCGGGCGGTCTTACCCGCGCGCTACTCGGCACACCGGCCGCGCGCGTAGTCGCCGTCGAGCTAGACCCGCGCGCGGCCGACGCCATACGTGCACTGGCAGCCATGAGCGACGGCCGGCTCGAGCTTGTGGAAGCCGACGCGCTCTCAACCGACCTGACAACGCTCGTAGCCACCCCACGGCAGATCGTCGCCAACCTGCCCTACAACGTAGCCACACCCCTGCTGATCGGCTGGCTGCGCCAGGCCGCGCTCTGGGAACGCCTCACTCTGATGTTCCAGCTCGAAGTCGCCGAACGCATCGCCGCCGCCCCGGACACGGAAGCCTACGGCCGCCTCGCCGTGCTCGCGCAGTGGGTCTGCGAGACGGAGTTCCTGATGCGCATCCCGCGCGAGGCTTTCACCCCGCCACCGAAAGTGGTCTCAGCGGTGGTAGGCTTCGTTCCCCGTGCAGTCCAGCCAGACGCCGCGCTATTCGCCAACATGGAACGCCTGACCGCCGCAGCCTTCGGCCAACGTCGCAAGATGCTACGCGGATCACTGAAATCCCTCGGTGGCGAAGCATTGCTGGAACGCGCCGGTATAGATGCACAACGTCGTGCCGAGACATTGTCTGTGGCCGAGTTCGAAGTCTTGGCCCGCCTGATCTGATACCAACCGGCCTAAAGACTGACCATCCCGAAGTAAGCAAGGCCTTCTTTTTTGAAAAAAAGAAGCAAAAAACTTTTGCTACGGCTGTCGCGGACGCATCGGCAGCCGCGCGACAGCGGAGTCAAAGTTTTTTGGTCCTTTTTCCGAAAAAAGACGTGCCAAGAAAATTCGTCCGGGTCGGCCGCAGAACCCTTTAATGGCTCCCGAACAGCGTGGGTATGGTCGAGAACAAGCCCGATTGGTCCTTGTCGAAGCATCCGGATTTATACGTGCAGGTGTCGCCTATGCCGGGCACGTAGGACTGCGCCGCATCGGACTGCCAGGCTTCCGCACCCGGCGCATCGTGCCGCACCAGGTCAGACTCCACGGGCGCCTTTCGCATACGCTTGCCGAACACGATAATCGTCTCGGCACCCGGCGCCGGATCGCTATCCTGTCGTTCCGCCCGCAAGCCAAGACGCGCCTCGGTCGAACCAGGCACCGGTGTCAGGGACCAAGGTATGACATCGAATGCCGAAGGCTTCCGCTTGGCCGAAGCCGGCGCCTGGCAGAATGCCAAACCGCTCAGCAAACACCCAATCACCAGAAGGCTTCCACCCATCCAGAAAGGCCACGACAGCGCAGCAACGGTTTTCTGGTTCTTTTTTTTAAAAAAGAAGGCCGTGCCTTGCTCACTCGGACCACAGAACCCCAAGCGTCCCACAACCCGCCCCCACAAACGCCCCAAGACCCTACCGTGCGCCCTACGTATTCATAGCGTCAAAGAAATCCTGGTTGGATTTGCTGTATTTCAGCTTGTCCAGCAGGAAGTCCATGCCGTCGGACGCACCCATCGGGTTCAGGATACGCCGCAGCACCCACATCTTGGACAGCGTGCCCTTATCCACCAGCAGCTCTTCCTTGCGCGTGCCGCTCTTGGTGATGTCGATCGCCGGAAAGGTGCGTTTGTCGGACAGCTTACGGTCCAGGATGATCTCGGAGTTGCCGGTGCCCTTGAACTCCTCGAAGATCACCTCGTCCATCCGGCTGCCTGTGTCGATCAGCGCGGTCGCGATGATGGTCAGCGAACCGCCCTCCTCGATGTTGCGCGCCGCACCGAAGAAGCGCTTCGGCCGCTGTAGCGCGTTGGCATCCACGCCGCCGGTCAGCACCTTGCCGGAAGACGGCACAACCGTGTTGTAGGCGCGCGCAAGACGCGTGATGCTGTCGAGCAGGATCACCACGTCGCGCTTGTGCTCCACCAGCCGCTTGGCTTTCTCCAGCACCATCTCGGTCACCTGCACGTGCCGCGTAGCCATCTCGTCGAACGTGCTGGCAACCACCTCGCCCTTCACGGTGCGCGCCATGTCGGTGACCTCCTCCGGCCGCTCGTCGATGAGCAGCACGATCA
>CAXTJZ010000292.1:0-3932 GCA_964244695.1 uncultured Acetobacteraceae bacterium | reverse complement strand
GTAACTGGCTCCAGAACCCCACGCTTGATGAAGCGGTAGGCCCGGCGGGCGGCTACGCGTAGCGGGTGAAGCGGTAGTGCTGGCGGATGGCCTGCACGCACATGGGGATGTCGGTATAGGCTTGTTTGAGGAAGAGCTGGGTTTGAAGCCCCGCGCGCGGCGGTCCGAGCATGGGCTGGCCGGCGCTGGTCTTGCAGTGAAGCAGGATAGGCAGCATCAGCCCGTGGAGATGGCTGTCGAGGTCGAGCACGTCCTTCCAGGCCTTGGGGTCGAAGTTGACCGCGGCCATGAAGCCCTCGCACCACTGCGACGCGTCGATGTCGCCATCGGGCTTGCGCCGGTGCAGCGGCTTGGGTTCGGCGTCCATGATGGCCTGGCTGATCCTGTTGAAGCGATCAGCCATGGCCTTGATCGCGGCGAAGTCCGGCGTTCCGCCTACTTCGAACGCGCTGTGCTCCACCGCCAGGGCGGCGCAGATCTGGCGGATCGGATCCTGACCGAGAGGCCCTGCCGCCATGGCGGTGACGAAGCCGTCGAGCATGGGCAGGCTCGTGACCAAGGGGCTCCGCGTTCGCCGGGCGCGTAGCCAGCGTTCCAGCTCCGCGTCGCCCATGGCGCGTTCGACGGGCGCCGGGGTCGAGGTCACGCGGCGGCTACCCGCAGGGAGGCGCGATCGGCCTTCCAGTTCCAGGCCAGCAACCGATCCAGGTCGTTGGCCTTGGCCTGTCCGCTGACGATCTGTTCGAGCACGTCGTTGAGCCAGAGGTAGGGATCGAGGTCATTGAGCCTGGCGGTGTTGAGCAGCGACGCCAGGATCGCCCAGGTCTGCGCGCCGCCATCGTCGCCGGCGAACAGGTAATTCCGGCGCCCCAGAGCGATAGGCCGCATCGTGCGCTCCACGCTGTTGTTGTCCGGCTCGAGCCGGCCGTCGCTCAAGAAGCGCGTCAGGCCTGCCCAGTGCCCAAGGGTGTAGCGGATCGCCCCCGCGAGGCTGGATTTTGACGACAGGCCGGCGAGTTCCTCCTCCAGCCGCCGCTTCAGCTCAGCCATGATCGGCGCGGTCTCGCTCTGGCGCGCCGCCCTGCGGTCCTCGGCGGCGCGACCGCGCACCTGCCCCTCGATGCGATAGATCCGAGCGAAGACGCCGATCACCTCGGCGGCGAAGGCCGATCTGGTCGTCTTGTAGACCTCGGCGAACTTGCGCCGCGCATGCGCCAGGCAGAAGGCGAGCTGGATTGGTCCGGGCTCCCGGCCGGGCTTGGCCAGGGCCTTGTAGCCCGCATAACCGTCCACCTGCAGCAGGCCCTGGTAGCTCGCGAGCTGGGCGCGGATCTCCTTGTGCCCGCGCCCCTGGGCGAAGACGTAGACGACCGCCGGCGCCGCCGGCCCGCCCCACGGCCGGTCATCGACCGCATGCGCCCATAGCTGAGCGGTGTGGGTTCGTCGTCGCCCCGTCTTGCGCACCGGCAGCCGCGTCTCGTCGCAGAAGAGCCGCGGATGGGCGTGGATCGCTTCGAGCTGGCGCTGATAGAGCCCCTTCAGCCACCAGGCCGCCTTCTTCATCCACTTGGCCAGGGTCGCCCGGTCCAGGCTGACGCCCTGACCGGCCAGCATGTGGACCTGGCGGTTCAAGGGCAGATGCCAGGCGTACTTCCACACCGCGACGCTTGCGATCAGGGCCGTGGTGGCCATGCCGCCCTCCAACAGGCGCAGCCTGGCCGGCGCTTGGACGACCCCACCCTCGCAGGCCCGGCAGGCGTATCGTGGGCGGATGGTGCGCAGCACCCGCACCCGGGCAGGGACCACGTCCAGGGCTTCGGCGACGTCCTCGCCGATCCTGTGCAGGACGCCGCTGCAGCATGCGCAGGTCGTGCTCGCGGGCTCCAGGACCTCGATCACCCGCGGTAGCCAGCTCGGCAGCCGGCCGATGTTGCGCCTGGCCGCCTTGCGCCGGCCGCGCTCGACCGGCGGTTTGGCCTCACCCTCGCTCTCAGGCTCGGGCGGCTGAGGAAGATCGCCGAGCTCCAGTCCGAGCTGCCCTTCGGCGACAAGGTTCGCGCCACGCTCCGAGCGCGGGCCGAACGCCTGGGCGTTGATCTGCCTGATCGCCGCCTTCAGCGCCTCGTTCTCAGCCGCCAGCGAGAGCGCCAGGGCCCGCAAGGCCTCGGTATCGCGCGGCAGGTCCTCCAGGCGAAGCGGCATGCCTGATCTTAGCCGCCAAAGCCTCTAAACTCCAGCAATTACAATAGATCAGCCTACCTTCGTAGGGCGTCGGACCGGCTTTGCAACCGCCGCCGTCCAGTCCAGGCCGGCGACCAGCAACGCCATCTGCTCAGGGCTGATCTCCACGCGACCCGCGGTGATCGAAGGCCAGGTGAAGCCCCCATCCTCCAGCCATTTGGTCGTCAGAACCATGCCGCTCCCGTCCCAGGCCAACAGCTTCAGCCTGTCCTTCCGCTTCGATCTGAAGATGAAGACGTCGCCGCAATAGGGGTCGGCCGCCAGGGCTTCGACCACCAGCGCCGCAAGCCCATTGACGCCGCGCCGGAAGTCGATCGGCTGCGAAGCCACGACCACCTTGAGCTTGGCGCGAAGCGCGATCATCCGCTCGCCCGCACCGCCGTCAGCACCGCCCGCAGGCTCGCCGCATCCACCGGGCCGCTCAACCGGATGCGCGCCCCCGCCAGCTCCAGCTCGATCAGACCCGTCGCGTCACCTACGGTCGGCTCCGTCCGGGTCACGACCGGCACGAACTCCACCTGGCCTGCGCCGACGCCGTCGCGCGCGCAACGACGCCAGTAGTGCAGAAGACCGATGCTCACCCCATGGCGCCGCGCCACCGCAGCCACGTTGGCCCCCGCCTCCAGGCTCTCGGCCGTGATCCTCGTCTTCTCCTCCGGCGCCCAACGCCGCCGGCGTTCGCAGCCGGTGATTACCTCGACCCGGCGAAGGCGATCGTCGCGGACCGCGCCTTGCGCACCATGCTGATGATGGTGCGCACGACCCTCGCCATCTCCTTGCGCACCATGCTGATGATCATCCTCAACGCCCATGACCCGGTCCTCTCGCCTGCTCCGAGGCGATCATCCGAGCCGTATAACGTCAAAGATAGGTGGGGCACCGGCGCCAGTTACCTTGGGGTCGTCAGTACGTATGAGCCGACCTCGAGGAACTCGCCCTCCGGCATGGCTCAGCCTTTCCTCCCAGAAGCGGATGTTCTGAGTTCCGTGCTAAGGGTGGAAACTCACCGTGACGCGAAACAGCGCACTCGCAGACACGAAGATGGGCACGTCCTGAGCTGCGCCCTTCAAGCGCAAATTGTTGTTCCAAAAAGGGGCGAGGAGTGGTGCGGTGACACTCAGGTCAGGGGCCTTCGATGAAAACCGTCGCCATCATGATCGCCATCATGCTGTCAGCCCTATCAACTGCGCGGGCGGCGGAGTTCAATACGCCGTCGGCGAACCTCGAATTGATCAAAACTCAGATTGAGGAGCAGAACCGGGGGGACTGGAAGACAGCTTTAAATCTATACACCTCCGATTCAAAGAACTTCGGCAGGCCTGTTGGGCGCGCGGTTTTAGCGCGCATCTTTGGAGACATCTGGGGCACCTTCCCCGACTGGCGCGTGGACATCCTCGACATCACCGCTGTGGGCGACTCCGTGGTCGTTAGGGAGATGACAAGCGGCACTCATGAAGGGGTTGGCAAGATTCCGGTGAACGGGGGGATGTTGGTCGGCGTGCCGCCGACCCACAAACAGTTCAAGGCTGAGTCGATTCATTGGTTTAAGCTGAAGGACGGCAAGATCATCGACCACTTTGCGACGCGTGACGATCTCTCGATGATGCAGCAACTGGGTCTATCTCCATCGCCCCAAGCCTTCGACTGGGGGAATTTCGCTATGGACGCGAACCGACGCGGAGCGCGCCAAT
>CAXTJZ010000291.1:0-3980 GCA_964244695.1 uncultured Acetobacteraceae bacterium | reverse complement strand
CGCAGGAGCAAAAGTTTTTTGCTTCTTTTTTTCAAAAAAGAAGGCCTTCCTTCCTTACTTTGTGCGCCTTATCCCAATCGCGCCCGTCAAACGGCTTTGCCCGCACCAAGCTCAAATCCACCCCGTCGAGACACCTGACATTCACATCGATCTTGTCCGGATCCGAACGTGGCACGTAGTAAGGGCTGATCCCGCACACCGCGCAGAACATGTGCTGAGCCACGCCCGTGCCGAACCAGTAGGTCGTCAGCGCGTCATCACCGCCCAACGCGCGAAAGCGGTCCTGCGTCACGATCAGGTGCAGAAACCCCTTTTTCGTGCATACCGAGCAGTTGCAGTCCAGGGTTTCGCCCAGATCGCCTGTAACCTCGAAGCAAACCCGGCCGCAGTGGCAACTGCCTTTATAGTCTTGAAGCATCTCGTCCCGTCCAGGAGCTGCCATGCCCGAAACCCTTCCGCTTCTCGTCTTCGACGTCAACGAGACGCTGCTCGACCTGGATGCGCTGGCGCCGCTCTTCGCCCGCATGTTCGGCGCACAAGCCGTGCTGCGCGAGTGGTTCGCACAGGTCATTCTCTACTCCGAAGCCCTCACGCTCGCCGGTGACTACGCCGATTTCGGCGCACTGGGCGGCGCTGTGCTGCGCATGGTGGCCGCCACCCGCGCCACCACGGTCAGTGACGAAGACGTGGCGGCCGTGAAGAAAGCCGTGGCAACCATGACGGCGCATCCCGAGGTGCAAGCCGCGCTCGGCCAATTGCGCGAGGCCGGTTTCCGCCTGTTCACGCTGACGAACAACCCACGCGCCACGTGCGAGGCGCAGTTGCAGGCGGCCGGTCTGTCCGGGTTGTTCGAGCGCAATTTCAGCATCGACGATTCAGCGCGGCGCTATAAGCCGGCGCCGGAAGCGTATCGCGCGGTATCGGCTGAACTTGGTGGCGATACCGCCCGCTTCTGCCTGATCGCCTGCCATACGTGGGACGTAATCGGCGCGCGCGCGGCGGAGTGGGACGCCGCCTTGGTGCTGCGGCCTGGCAACGCGGTGCTTGGTCTGGGTGGGCAGCCGCAAGTGGTTGGCGGAGATTTACGGCAGGTGGCTGAAGGTTTGATTGCGCGTTACCCGAAGTAAGAAAGCAAGACCTTCTTTTTTGAAAAAAAGAAGCAAAAAACTTTTACGACTCCGCATTTTCGCCAGCCGGCTGCTTTCAGAACACCCCGCGACGCTTCAGCAGCGAGGTAGCAAAAGTTTTTTGCTTCTTTTTTTCAAAAAAGAAGGCCTTGCTTTCCCTCAAGCCGCCCGAAGCTGCGCCACAAACCGTTCCACTTCACCCGAAACCAGCCCGGCCTGGCTAGTGACTTCCCCGGCATTCCCAAGCACCTGCGTTACGGCCAAACCCGCATCCTGTGCGGCCTGGCTGACGCCGGTGATGTTCGTGGTCACGTCCTGCGTGCTCAACGCCACCTGCTGCACGTTACGTGCGATCTCAGCCGTGGCCGCCCCTTGTTCCTCCACCGCGGCCGCGATCGCGGCGGCAATGCCGCTCACTTCCTCAATCGTTGTCGTTATGCTGCGTATCGCATCAACCGCGTCGCTGGTGGCTGCCTGCACCTGGGCAATCTGTGCGCCTATCTCCTCCGTGGCGCGTGCCGTCTGCTGCGCCAGGCTCTTCACTTCGCTGGCCACCACGGCAAAACCGCGGCCGGCCTCGCCGGCGCGCGCCGCCTCGATGGTCGCGTTCAGCGCCAGCAGGTTCGTCTGCCCGGCGATGTTGGTGATCAGGTCCACCACTTGGCCTATCTTGTCCGCGCCTTCCGCCAGCGCACGCACGATGCCGTCCGTGCGCCGCGCCTCATCCACCGCGCGGCGGGTGATCTGCGTGCTTTGCGTTACCTGATGGCTGATTTCCTGGATCGATGACGTGAGCTGGTCGGCGGAGACGGCAACCGTCTGCACGCTCGTGCTCGCTTCCTCGGCCGCGGCAGCGACGGTTGCTGCCTGGCCGGTGGTGCTGTCCGCGGTGGCCGACATGGACCGCGCAGTCCCTTCCAGCGCGCGGCTGGACTGATCGAGCACAGCGACGAGCTGGCCCACGCGCCCTTGGAACGCCTGCGCCATGACGCCGAGCTCCGCGGCCTGCGTTGCACGTGTCTCTGTAAGATAGCCTTCCACCACGAGGTCGATGTCCAGCATGATGGTGGCGTTGATCGCGTGCAGCAGCGTGCGTGTGCGCTGCCGGCGTGCTGCGGTTTGCCAGCGCCGGTCCTTGGCCGCCAGCACGTGCTCGCACAACATGGACCCTACCAGCGCATAGGCGCCCATGAAGAAGCGCGGTTCCAGCCCGATACGATGGTGAACCGAGCCAATACGTGCCACCGATGCGAGGTAGCCGTCATCGAAGCGGCCGCTGAACAGGCGGCGCCAATGGGCTTGCTGTGCGGCCAGGCCCCGGTCCAGCACACCGGGGCCGGCGAGCATGGTCATCAGCTCCGGCCAGTCCTGCAGGTGCGCGGCAAACGCTCGCGTCATTTCCGGAAGAAACGATTCCAGGATAGGCGTAAATGCCGTCAGCGCGCGCCTTGCGGAATCGTCTATACGCAGGAAGCGTAGTCTTTCGCCCATATCCGGTCTGACAGACACGCGAAGCTCCTTCGTTCCGTTCGCATGACAACTTACCAGCGGCAGGTAAACCAAAAGCGAAGCCGGGCTTTTCTTTTCCGAAAAGGAAGTCTCGGCGATGTCCGCCGCGTCACCTCGCCGGCCGGAGCCAAGGCGCTGCACATGCAAGGGAGCAAAACTCTCCCGGGAACGGTCCGCTTGCTGCTACGAACTGCCGATAAGAATGCCGCAGGCCAGCACAAGCGCGCCGCCAAACAGCACCTGGAATGCGGCGGTCGCGAAATGGCTGTCCATGTAGCGCCAGCGTATCCAGGAGATCACCGCCAGCTCCAGGACCGCCACCCCGCCCGCGGCATAAGTCGCCGTCCAGAACGCCGGGATCAGGTACGGCAACGTGTGCCCGATGCCGCCGAGCATGGTCATCATGCCACAGATCAGGCCGCGCAATACCGGCGTGCCGCGGCCGGAAATCTTGCCGTCATCGCTCAGCGCCTCGGCAAAACCCATGGAGATGCCTGCGCCCAGACTGGCCGCCAACCCCACCAGAAACGCGTTCCAGCTCTGATGCGTGGCGAAAGCCGCGGCGAACACCGGCGCCAGCGTGGAGACGGACCCGTCCATCAGCCCCACCAGCCCCGGCTGGACAATCTGCAGCACGAAGCGCCGCCTGGCGTGGTCGTCTTCCAGGTCGCCGCGGCCGTCCGACAGGTGCTGCTCCTGCAGGTGGCCCGCCTGTCGCCCGTGGTTGTCCTCGACCTCGGCCAGGTCGCCCAGCAGCTTGCGTATCGCCGCGTCCGTGCTGCGGCCGGCCGCCGCGCGGTAGAACCGGCTGGCCTGCATCTCCATCTCGCGCGCCGCCTTGCGCACGGTCTCTATCTTCAGCGTGGGCAGGTGCCAGTATTGCCGGCTGGGCGAGAAGCCGCGCACGTCCGCCCGGCGTATCAGCGGGATGTGCTGGCCGAACTTCTGGGCATACAGGTCGATCAGGCTGCGGCGGTGATCGTTCTCTTCCACCGACATGTCCAGGAATATCCTGGCGCTGTCGGGAAAATCCTCGCGCAGCCGCTCGGCAAAGTCGGCATAGATACGGCCGTCCTCCTCCTCGGAGCTGATGGCCAGAGCAAGTATCTCGCGTTCCGTAAGCGTGGCGAATTCGCGCATGACAACTGATCTAACCCGGCTACCCCTACAGTCAAGTTTGCTGATTACTGCTGCAAATGGTTCTCAGTTGCTCCTGAAGACAAGAGCGAAGCCTCCTTCTTAAAGGAAGCAAAAAACTCTTCCACGCTATCGCGGCCCTTTCCGAAGTGCGCGCGACAGCGGAGTCAAAAGTTTTTTGGTCCTTTTTTCCAAAAAAGGACTGCT
>CAXTJZ010000290.1:0-4045 GCA_964244695.1 uncultured Acetobacteraceae bacterium | reverse complement strand
TATGGTCGATGCGGCTGAGTAAGTAAGGAAGGCCTTCTTTTTTGAAAAACAGAAGCAAAAAACTTTTGCTCTCCCGCCTGCCCTGGGACCGTGCCGATTACGCCATCACGCGTATTGGCAGAGACAAGCCGGGCTTACATGCAGGCGGAGAGATAAAAGTTTTTTGGTCCTTTTTTTCAAAAAAGGACTGCTTGCTTGCTTTTTCGCCTTGGACTGCCTGAGTGCAGCAGGCGCCGACAAAGGCTCCTCTCACGCGTGTCATACTAGCCGCCTCGGCCGGAAACGCGCTCGAATTCTACGATTTCACCGTCTTCGGCTACTTCGCCCAGCAGATCGCGGCCACGTTCTTTCCGTCGTCCAGCCCAGCCACCGGCCTGCTGCTGACCTTCGGCACCTATGGCGTTTCTTTCCTGGCCAGGCCGTTCGGCGCGCTCGTGCTTGGCGGCTACGCGGACAGAAGCGGGCGCCGCGCGTCCCTCACGCTCACCATCCTGCTGATGACGATCGGCACTGGGCTGATGGCGGTGATGCCGGGCTACCGGCAGATCGGGCTGCTGGCGCCGGCCGGCATTCTCATGGCCCGGCTGATCCAGGGGTTCTCCGCCGGCGGCGAGTTCGGCGGGGCCACAGCGTTCATGATCGAGCATGCCGGGCGCCGGGCAGGGTTTTTCGGTAGTTTCCAGTACACCAGCCAGGCGGTCTCGGCGATTATGGGCTCTGGCGTCGCCTGGGCCGTGACGGAAAGCATGCCGCCGGACGCGGTTGCCGCCTGGGGGTTCCGCCTGCCGTTCCTGCTCGGCCTGCTGATAGGGCCCGTCGGTTGGTATGTGCGGCGGCACGTGGACGAGACGCCGCCTTTCCGGGCGCTGGACGAGCACACCGCACCGCTCAGCTTGTTGGGCACACGCTATTTCGGCCGCATTCTGCTGGCGGCCTGCGTCGTGGCGGGTGGCACGGCGGGCACATACCTTAACATATACCTGCCGACCTACGTGCATCGCCATCTTCACGCGACACTGGCCGGCAGTTACGCGGTCGCGTTCGTCGCCTCGCTTGCGCCGATCGTGGTGACGCCGCTTGCCGCCATCCTGTCGGACAGGACGGGCCGGCTGCCGGTGATGCTGTGGACAGTGGGTGCGCTCGCCGTCGTCGCCTACCCTGTCATCCTCTTGGTGATCGCTTATCCGACGGGCGTTGTCATGGCCGGCGTCTTCATTGGCGTCAGTGTCCTGCGCGCGGCCTACACAGCACCTTCGGCAGCGCTGATGGCGGAGATGTTTCCGGTCGCCGTGCGGGCGGCCGGCATGTCGCTTGGCTACACGTTGGGCGTGGTCGTGTTCGGCGGCTTCGCACAGCTCACGATGGAGTGGCTGATACAATCCACCGGCCTGCTCAGTATTCCAGGGATTTACCTGGCCATCACATCGTTGATCAGCCTGGCTGCCTTGTTCATCATAGGCCGACGAATAACGCTGGCGCTTTAGGTCAAAGGGGAGGCCGTCTTTTTTGAAGCAAAAAGCGTTTTCGCCGCGCTGTGGCGGATCCTGAGGCGTGCGTCTGATCCAAATGCGGGGAAGCATAGTAGAGGGAAGTTGCGTTGCGCTTCGATGTATGAGGACGACGCTCTTGATCAGCCGGAGTACGCAGCATTCGGAGCCGTGATGGCTCCGATATGCCCTTGGCACGGGCGAGAGCATGCCAGTCGATACCGAAACGGTGTGCGATGCCCGTAAGCGTCTCGCCAGCTTTGACCGTGTAAACCCCGGCTTTCTACGACGGGCAAAGCCCTTCCGGTGTCTAACGTGACTGAACCCTGACCTCACGTTTCGAATCCAGGCTTCCTGGATCATAACGCTTAAACAAGGGTCACACGTTATAGCTCGGTCACGAAATACTTTGTGCATCTTTGGCCGGGCGAGACTGCGTCGCGGTATGTCCGTCTTCAAAGACTGACGGATAAAGCCTCTGCTGTAGCCTGGAGGTTCGCTGCTTCCTGCTTCAGTCCGCCAAGTTGGGTCTGCACACCGCCCAAGCTGTCCTGGTAGCTGATCAGTGCCTGGCCAAGGCCGGCCACGCCGATACCCAGTTCCGCCATGGCGAAGCGCCACTCACCAAGCGCCTGCTTCTGCTCGGCCACTGCGGCTTGCAAATCCGTCAATGCGCGGCGGAGCCGCTCTCTCTCCTGCTGCTTGCGGTCCTGTATGGGAAAGGGAATGACGACGGCGTCTTGCATGGATGCGTTTCCGGACTGAAGGTAAGGTCTCGTTAAGCACAAATAAGTCTTAAAATAAAGACAATTTTCACATAATCACATGTCCGCCGATCACCCGGACTACCAGGACAGCGGTAAGCAGGGCGATGACGACGACGGAGATCGCCCAGCGCATCAGCATGTAGCTGCCCGAAACCAGACCGAGCTTGTGGCCGCGCCACTCGATCACAACCGTGGCAATGAAACCGGCGATTAGGATGGCCAAGCCAAGTGCCGGCTCGCTGACCAAGCTGACAAGGATGGCCGCCCAGCCGATCAGCGAAGGGATGACGCCGAGCGCGAGCCGGGCACGGACGTAGCGGGCAAGTTCCGGCTCGTCCAGCGTGAAGCCCCAGTGCACGCCACCGAGGAAAGCAAGGATAACGGCGCCGTAGCCGACTAGGCCACGTGTGGCAGTAAGCGCCGACTCGATGGACCCGCCCACGGCGGCGATGCCGAAAAGAGCGAACGGGATTATGCCGGCTATGCCGAGGATTAGGGCGAGCGGCGGGAGAGGTTTGTGCACGCGGCGGGGCTCCTGAAGGAAGGAAGCATTCTTTTTTGGAAAAAAACCAAAAAACTTTACTCCCTGTCGGCGACTGACCGGAAAGAACGCCGACAGGGACCAAAAGTCTTTTGCTTCTTTTCTTCAGAAAAGAAGGCCTTCCTTGCTCCTAATCGCTCCCAAGCTGCGGCGTAAGTTGCATTACCCGAGGACGCACCGCCACCACCCGCGCCGCCGGAAAGGCGGCCACCACAGCCACGGTCACTGCGGCCAGATACGGCAGCGACTGAGTAAGCAGCACGGCGCACCACAGAGTCGCCTCCCAGGTGGCCAGGTGATGCACCCAGCCCACCGCCACCATCGCGGTCCAGGCCAGGACCAGCAGCGCCAGCTCCTCACGCGCCATTACGAGCCCCTGGACGATGGCCGGTGCGTTCTCCAGCTTCGGCGTGCGGAGGAACGGCGCGCTGCGTATGAACAGGCCTTTCCACACCGCCTTGCCTATCGTGTGGCTGAGCGCCAGGCCGGCGATGGCCGCACCCGCACGGTCCCGCCAGCCGCAGGGCACTTTCGCGCCGTAAAGCGCGAAGATCTGGGCAAGCTTGAAGAAGAACAGGCCGATCGAAGGGACCATGAAGAGGACGATCGGGAATTCGTAGCGCATCGGCGCCACGATCAGCCCTACCGACCATACGAGACCCATCAGCAGGAAGGCGAGGCCAAGCGCGTCACCTACCCAGGGGAGCCAGCCGGTGACGAAGGACCAGCGTTGGCCCAGCGTCAGCTCGCGGTTGAACGGGTTTAGCAAGGCGCTGGCATGGCCGCGCACGATCTGCATGGCGCCGTAGGCCCAGCGGAAACGCTGCTTGCGGAACGCGGCGAAATCGTCCGGCATAACACCGCGGCCGAAGCTGCGTGGCGAATACACCGCTTCCCAGCCGGCGCGGAACAGGCGCAGGCCGAGTTCGGCGTCCTCGGTGATCGTCCATTCGGCCCAGCGCCCGCTCTCTTCCAGCGCGCTGCGGCGGACCAGGCTCATGGTGCCGTGCTGGATGATGGCGTTGCGTTCGTTGCGGTTGACCATGCCGAGATGGAAGAAGCCGGCATATTCCCAGAACATCAGCCGCTTAAAGAAGCTGCCGTCATTATCATGGTAGTCCTGCGGCGACTGTACGAAGCCCACGCGCGGGTTGGCGAATTGCGGCACCATGCAGCGCAGCCAGTCGGGATCCGCAAGATAGTCGCTGTCCAGCACGCCGACGATCTCGGCGTCCTGGCTGGTCTGCGAG
>CAXTJZ010000289.1:0-4156 GCA_964244695.1 uncultured Acetobacteraceae bacterium | reverse complement strand
GAGAAAAAGAAGCAAAAAGCTTTTGCTCCGCTGTCGCGGGAACGTTGAAGCGAGAGCTTTCATGACGCGCACCTGATAGGAACAAAAGTTTTTGGTTCTTTTTTTCAGATAGAGAACTGCTTCTTTGCTTCAAACCAAGGTGTTCAGATTGGCCTTCGAATATCGACTAACGAAGGCCTTCTTTTTTGGAGTCCGCTCATGCCGATGACGACAACACGACGTAGCTTCCTGATGCTGTCAGGTGCGGCGGCCTTCCTGCTGGCGACGAGCGCGCTGGTGCCGGCCTGGGCGCAGAGCAGCCAGGCGGCCGGATTCGTGCGCAGCTTCGCAGATGAGCTGGTGTCGATCGTGAACGGTTCGCAGCCTTACGCCAAAAAGAAGGCCGCGCTGGGGCCGGTGATAGACCGGAACGTGGACGTACCACGAATCGCGCGCTTCTGCCTGGGACGGTTCTGGAGCACGGCGACGCCGGAGCAGCAGGCGCAATACACCACGATCTTCCACCGCGTGCTGCTGAACAACATCGCCGGCCATCTGGGCGAGTACGCCGGCGTAAGCTACGTGATGCATGGCGAGAGCCCGCAGGGCGACAACACGCTTGTGGGCACGTCCATCGCCAGGCCGAACCAGCCGACGGTGAACGTGCAATGGGTTGTCGAGGGCAGTGGTAGCGCGATGAAAGTGGTGGATGTTGTGGCGGAGGGGACAAGCTTGCGGCTGACCCAGCGCAGCGACTACGCGAGTTTCCTGTCGCGCCATGGGGATTCGATACCGGAGTTGTTGAGCGCGTTGCAGCGGCAGCTGGATGATGCTGGGTAAGTAAGGAAGGCCTTCTTTTCTGAAGAAAAGAAGCAAAAGACTTTTATCACCACGATTGCATTGTGGCGTTTTCCGGTTCTGCCAGCTGCATTCTGGCAGAATCAGACCGGACTCATGCGCAGGCGGGGGAAGAAAAAGTTTTTTGGTCCTTTTTTTCAAAAAAGGACTGCTTGCCTTGCTTTCTTACGAAGTATGATCATAGGCAATAAGCCAGCCCCGAGCCGTGCGGTGCATAAGCAAAGTGAATATTCCCGCGGCGTTGCCGCCATCCGCCACAGGGCGGGACAGGGCGAAACGGCCGGTGACGAGGGCGTAGTCCGGGGGAAGCGGGCGATCATCCAGGAGGGTCAATGAGAGCTGGCCCATCTTGTTCGTGCCCGAGGCGTATTTTGCGGCGTAATGCGATTGCAGGTTTTCGTAGCCTTTGAGCAGGCCGCCCGGCGTGACGAAAGACGTTTCGGGTGCGTTTTCGTAGCTTTGCATGAATGCTGGCAGGTTGCCCCGCGACCAGTCCTTCGCACTGGTTTGCAGAACCTGTTCGATGGCGGCGCGGTCCGCGGTCTCGGCCGACGGTGATTGGGCGTACGCGTTTGCGGCCAGGCTCAGGGCCAGTGCTGCTACGCAGGCTGGGCGTGTGGCGTGCATTTTCTGGCATCCTCTTCTGTGGCACGGCAGGCTGTGGCAGGAGGATAGTCTTGCACGTTTGCGCCCTTCCGGCAGCATGCGTCGCGCAGAGGAATAGAGATGCCGTCACTTTCCGCGTTGCTGGATACCATGGCGCCGTCCGGCGAGGGTTACGCGATCGAAGCCAGCCCGGATTGGCTGCAAGGGCGAACCTTATATGGCGGCATGTCGGCAGGGTTCTGCCTGGAAGCGACACGGCGGCGGCTCGCGGATCTACCGCTGCTGCGCACGGCGCATTTCACGTTTGCCGGGCCGGCCGCCGGGCGTTTGCTGGTGGTGCCGCGCCTGTTGCGGCCGGGCAAGTCGGTGAGCGTGGTGGGCGTGGATGTGGTGAGCGAGGCGGGGCTGGCGGTTCGCGCAGTGCTGACGTTCGGCACGGCGCGGCCGAGCGAGCTTTCCTACCTGTCATTGCCGATGCCGGATTGCGCCGCGGCTTCGGAATGTGAGCCTCTGTTCGATGGCGGACCACGGCCGGATTTCTTCGGGCATTTCGATGTGCTTTCGGCCGGGCAACACAAGCCGCTGAGCAAGGCGGCCGTGCCGGAATTCCTGTTGTGGGTGCGTCACCGTGAACCAGGCGAGGTTGATCCGTTTGTCGCCCTTCTGGCGCTGGCCGACGCACCGCCGCCGGCCGCGTTCGCCATGTTCCCGCGCCGGGCGCCAATCAGCACGGTGACATGGGCGGTGAACATCGTGGGCCGGCCTGGGCCGGGCGAGGCTTGGCACCTGATAAGCACGCGGGCGGATACCGTGCTGGACGGGTATTCCAGCCAGCAGATGGTGGTCTGGGGCGAGGATGGGCGGGCGTTGGTGAGCGCGCAGCAGAATGTGGCGGTGTTTTTGTAAGAGACGGAAAGAAGGCGTTTCTGCTTCCGCGATTATCCGAAGGAAGCAGGCAAGCAGTTCTTTTTTGAAAAGAACCAAAAAACTTTGACTCCGCTGTCGCGGCTTTGTGGAAAAATCCCCGACAGCGCTCGCAAAAGCTTTTTGCTTCTTTTTCTCGAAAAAGAAGGCCTTTCTTTCTCCTACCCAACGACACTCTCATAGACCAGCATCATGTGCCCATCCCGCAGGAAGGCGTCGCACTCCCGCATCCCGATCGAGCCAAGCACCATGCGCGAACCGAAATTCTCCGCGCGCGCAACAGCGATGATACGCGGCACGCCGATACGGTCCTGGGCGTAGCGCAAAGCGGCGGAAGCGGCCTCGCGCGCCAGCCCGCGGCCGCGGGCTTCCGGCCAAACGGCGAAACGCAAGGCGAGGCCCCGGCCATCCGGCCGGTCATGTATGCCGGTTGTGCCTTGGAAGATGCCGGCCTCGCGTATGGAGAACATGCCGATGCGATGGGCGGACCAGAAGACGCGGTCTTCGGTGAGTTCCTCGATCACCTGCCAGGCGGTGCGTACCCCGCCGAGCATCTGGCCGTACACGAGCGGGTCGGCTTTCAGCGCGACCAGCGCGTCCAGGTCCTGGCCGCTGACAGGTTCCAGGTTTAGCCTGGCTGTTTGGATCAGAGGCATGGGAGACAGGAAGGAAGGCCTTCTTTTCTGAAGAAAAGAAGCAAAAGACTTTTACTCCGCTGTCGCGGACCATTCCACCAGCCGCCGACAGGGAGCAAAAGTTTTTTGGTCCTTTTTTTCAAAAAAGGACTGCTTGCCTTCCTACCTGGCCAGCGGCCGATACTTGATCCGATGCGGCTCGGTGGCGTCGGCGCCAAGCCGGCGTCGCTTGTCCTCTTCGTAGGCCTGGAAGTTGCCCTCGAACCACTCGACGTGGCTGTCGCCCTCGAACGCCAGGATGTGCGTCGCCAGCCGGTCCAGGAACCAGCGGTCGTGGCTGATGATCACGGCGCAACCGGCGAACTCCGACAGCGCGTCCTCCAGCGCCCGCAGCGTGTCGACGTCGAGGTCGTTCGTTGGCTCGTCGAGCAGGATGACGTTGCTCTCCCGGCGCAGCATCTTGGCTAGGTGCACCCGGTTGCGCTCGCCGCCCGACAGGATGCCGACCTTCTTCTGCTGGTCCGAGCCCTTGAAGTTGAAGGCGCCCACGTAGGCGCGGCTCGGCACCGCGCGCTTGCCCAGATAGAGCACGTCGGTGCCGCCGGAGATCTCCTCCCACACCGACTTGGCATCGTCGAGGCTGTTGCGGGACTGATCGACGTAGCCGAGCTTCACGGTCTCGCCGACCTTGAGCGAGCCGTCGTCCGGCGTCTCGTCGCCGATGATCATCCGGAACAGCGTCGACTTGCCGGCTCCGTTCGGCCCGATCACGCCGACGATGCCGCCGGGCGGCAGCTTGAAGTCGAGGTCGTCGATCAGCAGCCGGTTGCCGAACGCCTTGCGCAGCTGCTCGGCCTGGATGACCGTGCCGCCCAGCCGCGGTCCCGGCTGGATGACGATGTCGGCGGTGCCGCCCGCCTTGTCGTGACTCTGCGCCAGCATCTCCTCGTACTTCTGAATGCGGGCCTTGTTCTTGGCCTGCCGCGCCTTGGGACTGGCGCCGATCCACTCCTGCTCGGCGGCAAGCGCCCGGGAACGTGCGCTCTCCTCCTTCTCCTCCTGCTGCAGCCGCTTCCGCTTCTGGGTCAGCCAGGAGGAATAGTTGCCCTCGAACGGGTAGCCGCGGCCGCGCTCGATCTCCAGGATCCAGTTGG
>CAXTJZ010000288.1:3630-4170 GCA_964244695.1 uncultured Acetobacteraceae bacterium | reverse complement strand
ACTAACGACCTACCCATACCTGGAACAGGTCAGTTGTTAGGCTCGCTGGTATTAGACCTTGAAACGAAAAAGCTGACTACGTTCCACGCCCGAGCCCTGCCACGCCTTCATCTGCGGAATATGCGAGCAGGTCACATAAATCGAGCCGTCGGCGCCCTCGGCCATGCTGTCCGGCCAGTTGAAGCGGCTGTCCTTGGCAACCACGGAAAACGTGCGGTCCGGGTTCATGCGCTTGACGGTATTGTCCGAACAGCTCGTCAGATAAAGATGACCGTTGCGGGCCATCCAGTAGCCGTCGGCGATGAACGTGGTCGCGACCTTCTCCACCGCCGCGCCTTGCTGCGCTGGGGTCAGCTTTTCGTCGAACAAGGCGTGCAGCGGCGCACGATACATCGTGGTCCTTGTTGTTGCCTGCCAATACACGTATTCGCCCTTCGTATCGATCGCTATCCCGTCGGCGGAGAATTCGGCCGTCTGGCCATCCAGGCGGCGGAGCGGCTTGTCTTCGACAGTCATCGTCAGGCCAGGCTGGAACTGTGT
>CAXTJZ010000288.1:0-3620 GCA_964244695.1 uncultured Acetobacteraceae bacterium | reverse complement strand
GACCGTCACCACCATGGTCTTGTCGAACTGCGTGCTGGGATGCCCGTCCAGCACGCGGCGCGCCTTCCCGGACGCGACATCGAACACCACGAGGCAGCCAGGTTGTCCGGAATTGGTCAGCACGGCCTGCTTGCCGTCCGGCGTGAAGCGTATGTCGTTCAGGTAGGCGCCTTGCGGCGCCACATCGTCGCCGAGCGCGTAGGTGCGGGCGACCTGGTTGGTGGCGAGGTCGATACGCACCAGCTTGGGTCCGCCGGTGACTTCCAGCGCCAGACCGGGTGCGGCTGGATCGAGCACCCAGAGGTTTCCCTGCGGGTCACAGGTGACGCTCTGCACGCACACGAAACGCTGCGCGGCGCCGGCGGGCTCAGCCGCGCGAAAGCTGTTCCACGCCGCGTCGGGGTATGGGGTAAGCTTGCCGCCCTTTCCCACTTCGGCCACGGACAGGGACACGTCCTGTTCCCAGCGCGGGAAGTTCACGAAGATGCGGCCGTCCGGCGCCACGGCCACGCCGGTGACCTGGTGTGGTTCGGTGAACGTCGCCACCAGCTCGACCGAGCCCGCCTCGGCGGCGCGCGCCCTCAAGAGCGGCAAGGTGACGGCTGACGCGGCGGTGGCCAGCACGGTCCGGCGGGGTATCTTTTGGTTCAGCATCGGCGAGGCTCCCTCAGGTGCCCCGTCAACTCCGCCCCGTTCGCCCGGTTCGTCTGCCGCACCCTCACACTCGGGCTACATGCCCCCTGATATTGCCGCTCCGGCCAAGCCGCGCCCTCGCCGCAGCCAGCGTAACAAGCCTGGCCGTGTTTCGGGTGAACGTATCAGGCAAACTTTATATGCGGCTGTTCAGTGTGTGGCGGACAAAGGTCATGGCGAGCGTCTGACGCTTCAGGGGGGAGGTCAGATCGGCTCCTGATTCCATGCGCCAGACGTGCGACAATGGTGGACACGGACAGGCTGCTTGAGGAGGCTCGGCGGGCCATGGCTGGCCGGGGGGCACCGCAAGCTGAGACACTGCCGGCGTTTTCCGCTTCTTTTTTTCAGGAGGGACGTGCTTCCATCCTGCAAAACGACAGGAGTCTCCGGTGCGCTCGCACATCATAGGCAACACCTTGCCCGTGCTGGAACTGGCACTCGACACAGGCGAGGGCCTGGTGGCCGAAACCGGCCAATTGAGCTGGATGAGCGGCGGCATCGAGCTGCGCACGACCACCAACACGGCTGGCAGCACCGGCTTTCTGGGCGCCGTGGGCCGCGCGTTGTCGGGCGGTGGGCTGTTCATGACCGAATACACCGCGCCGTATCAGGCGGGGACCGTGGCGTTCGCGGCCAAGATACCGGGGCGGATGGTGGAACTGCACGTGCAGCCCGGCCAGAGCTACCTGATACACAAGCACGGCTTCGTCTGCGCCACGCAGGGCGTGCAGCTTGGCACCGGGTTCCAGCAATCGCTCGGCTCCGGCCTGTTCGGCGGCAACGGCTTCCTGCTGCAGCGCCTGTCCGGCGCCTGCACCGCCTGGGTTGAGCTGGGCGGCGAAGTGGTGGAGCGCCTGCTGGCGCCTGGCGAGCAGTTGCGGGTGCATCCCGGCCATGTCGGCATGTTCGAGGACAGGGTGAATTTCGGCATCACCACGTTGCGCGGCGTGCGCAACATGTTCTTCGGCGGCGACGGGCTGTTCCTGGCAGAGCTGACCGGCCCAGGACGCGTGTGGTTGCAGACGTTGACGCTGCCGAACCTGGCGCATGCGCTGGCGCCGTATATGGGGGGCGGGCAGGTTGAGCAGGTGGAGGAGTTGGGCGTGGCTGGGGCGGTGCTTAAGGGGTTGTTCTCAAGGTAAGGCAAGGAAGGCCTTCTTTTTTGAAAAAAAGAAGGCCTTGCTTGCCTAGAACCGATCCTTCTCCCGCCGTATCTCCCCCAGCCTCGC
The DNA here is from genome assembly GCA_964244695.1 of uncultured Acetobacteraceae bacterium. Taxonomy (GTDB): domain Bacteria; phylum Pseudomonadota; class Alphaproteobacteria; order Acetobacterales; family Acetobacteraceae; genus BOG-908. Next base: position 1,698 of record CAXTJZ010000288.1, on the reverse strand, counting down.
CGCATCATGCGCGCGCAAGAACGGGTTCTCCGCCAGCTCCGCCTGCAGACGCGAAGGCACCGTGCGGTCGCCGTGCGCGCGCAGCCGGTCCACCTGCGCCGCCCGGGTTTGCAGCGCCAAATTGTCCGGCTCCACCGTCAGGGCGAAGCGGGCGTTGCTCTGGGTGTATTCGTGGCCGCAGCACACGAGCGCTGCACCCGGCAGGGCGGCCAGCTTTTGCAGGCTGGCGAACATTTCCTCGGCAGTGCCTTCCAGCAGGCGGCCGCAGCCGAGCGAGAACAGCGTGTCGCCGCACAGCAGAACCTCGCCGTCCGGGATGAAGAACGCGATGTGGCCGCGCGTGTGGCCGGGCGTGTCGATCACGTGGACGGAGGCGGCGCCGAACGGCACCGTGTCGCCTTCGGCCACCGCCAAATCCAGCTTGGGCAAGCGATGCGCGTCCGCCGCGGCACCCACCACGCGGGCGCCGTAGCGCTGCCGCACCTCGTCCGTGCCAGCCACGTGGTCATCGTGGTGGTGGGTGAGGAAGATGGTGTCCAGCTTGCCACCGTCCGCGTCTATCGCGGCGATCACCGCGCCGGCCTCGGCCGGGTCCACGATACCTACGGCACCGGTGCCGGAATCACGCAGTAGCCAGGCATAGTTGTCGGAGAACATCGGCACGGCCTGGACGGTCACTGTCATACACACCACCTTCTGCGAAACGAAACGCCAGCCTGTCACGCCAGTCTGGCTCCAGCCACACGCAACGCAGTTTCAGGGCAACAATGACAAGCGCGGCCCATCACGATGGCCACACTGCCCCGGCCTTCTACGCCAGCGCCACCGGGCAGATGGCGGCAGCCTCGGTGCGGGCTCGGCTACGCACGCTGTGGCCTGACCTATCCGGCCAGTCCGTGCTGGGCATCGGCTATCCGGCGCCGTTCCTGGGCCTGTGGCAGGACCACGCCTATCGCTGCGTGGACGCCACCACCACACGCCATACGCCGCCGCCGCCGGGCGCCTGCGCGGCCGACGCCACCCGACTGCCTTTCCCGGATCTGGTGTTCGACCGGATCCTGGTGATCCACGGCGTGGAGCCGGTGGACCAGGACGGCAAGCTGCTGCGGGAGATCTGGCGTGTGCTGAAGGATGACGGCCGCATCGTGGTGGTCGCGCCAAACCGGACGGGCCTGTGGGCACATATCGACCGCACCCCGTTCGGCCAGGGCCAGCCCTACAGCCAGCGGCAGATCGACCGCCTTCTCGCCGCCGCCATGTTCCGCCCCGAGCGCCGCGACGTGGCCCTGTTCACGCCGCCTTCCGCGTTGAGAGGGGTGCTGCGGACGGCGCGGTTTTGGGACAAGATAGGCCGTGCGCTGTTCTGGGACTTTGCTGGCGTGACGCTGACCGAGGCGGTGAAGGATACGTATGCGGCGATGCCGGTGGGGGCTCCGGCCAAGCGGCGTGTGGTATTATCGGAGGCCGCGTAGGCAAGAAAGAAAGGCCGTCTTTTCCGAAGAAAAAGCCAAGGCACCCACCCTGACGCCTGCTGCAGCATGCGCTCACGTCTTGAAGTTTGCGTTGCGCCGCAACCCAGCTGTCGCGGAGGTATCCACAGCCGCGCGACAGCGGAGTCAAAAGTTTTTTGGTCCTTTTTTTCAAAAAAGGGCTGCTTGCTTTCTGTAAGTCAGGATCCACGCCGATTCGCACAGGACA
>CAXTJZ010000287.1:0-4183 GCA_964244695.1 uncultured Acetobacteraceae bacterium | reverse complement strand
CCGCGGCAACGTCAACCCGCTGGGCCCGCGCGCCTGCTACGACGAGGGCAAGCGCTGTGCGGAGACGCTGTTCTTCGACTACCACCGCCAGCACCGCACAAGGGTGAAGGTGGTGCGCATCTTCAACACGTATGGCCCGCGCATGCACCCGCAGGACGGCCGGGTGGTCTCCAACTTCATCATCCAGGCGCTCACCGGGCAGGACATCACGCTGTATGGCGACGGCCTGCAGACGCGCGCCTTCTGCTACGTGGACGACCTGATAGACGGCTTCGTGCGCATGATGGCCACGCAGGACAGCGTCACCGGCCCGATCAACCTGGGCAACCCGCACGAGATCACGGTGCGCGAATTGGCCGAGCGTGTCATCGCCATGACAGGCGCGCGATCCAAGCTGGTGCACGCGCCGCTTCCACAGGACGATCCATTGCAACGGTGTCCGGACATCAAGCTGGCCCGCGCGACACTTGGGTGGGAGCCGAACGTGGTTTTGGAGACGGGGCTAGGCCGGACGATAGCATATTTCGAACGCCTGCTCAGCCTGCAGGCCAGGGTCCCTGTAGGGGCTTTATCGGCTTAGATTCGCAGTGATAGACAGAGAGCGAAAAGCCTTCTTTCTCGAGAAAAAGAAGCAAAAAGCTTTTATCCGGCTGTCGCGGACACTTCCAAAACGGCGCGACAGCGGAGTCAAAAGCTTTTTGGTTCTTTTTCTCGAAAAAGAACTGCTTGCTTACTTGTTCTTCACAACTTCCTCAGCCGCTTCCTTGTCCAGGGCCTTGGCCTCGTCGATCAGGAACTTGCCCTCTTCCTTGTTGCCGTGCTGCAGCTCCTCCAGCCCTTCGCTGGCCAGGTTGCGCGCTTCCTCGGCCCGTTCAGGCAGGTGCACGTCATGCGGCTTTGCGTCATCCATTACGGTCGCTCCTCACTCAGATTGATCCGGCCACAACAGGAATCCCGCCGGGCCGGTTCCTGTGCTCGCGGTCTCGTGGTTGGCCAGCAACTTCTTACCTTGCGAAATCGTTCCACCAGCCGCCCGAGGGTCGGGTAGGTCAGCATCGGGTTGGGTTGAAGCATTGTCCAAGGTACGCGTGGCACTTGTGGGAATAGGTAACTGCGCGTCATCCCTGCTCCAGGGTGTCACCTTCTACGCCGGCGCCAAACCTGCGGACCGCGTGCCCGGCCTGATGAACGTGATGCTGGGCGGGTACCACGTGACGGACGTCGAAGTGGTGGCCGCGTTCGACATCTCGGACGTCAAGGTCGGCCAGGACCTGGCCATCGCCATAGGTGCCGCGCCGAACAACACACGCATTTTCGCGGACGTGGCCCGGACGGGTGTCACCGTCCAGCGCGGCCCCACGCTGGACGGGCTCGGCCATTACGTGCGGGATGTGGTGCATGAAAGCCCGGCCGAGCCTGTCGATGTTGCCGCCAGCCTGCGCGCCGCCGGCGCCGAAATCGTGGTCTCCTACCTCCCGGTAGGCTCCGAACAGGCCACGCACTATTACGCCGAACAGGCGCTGGCGGCTGGCTGCGGCTTCGTCAACTGCGTGCCCGTGTTCATCGCGTCCGACCCAGCCTGGCGCGCACGCTTCGAAGCCGCCGGCCTGCCGATCCTCGGCGACGACATAAAAAGCCAGGTGGGTGCGACCATCATTCACCGCGTGCTGGCCAATTTGTTCCGCGAGCGCGGCGTGCGCGTCGACCGCACCTACCAGCTCAATTTCGGCGGCAACACCGATTTTATGAACATGCTCGAGCGCGAGAGGCTCGAATCCAAGAAGCTGTCGAAGACCCGCGCCGTCACCAGCCAACTCGCCGAACATCTGTCGGACCGCGACGCCCATGTGGGGCCCAGCGACTACGTGCCCTGGCTGGAAGACCGCAAATGGTGCCACATACGAATCGAAGGCACCACGTTTGGCGACACGCCGCTGAACTGCGAGCTGAAGCTGGAAGTGTGGGATTCGCCCAACTCCGCCGGCGTGGTGATCGACGCCATACGCTGCGTGAAACTGGCGATGGACCGCGGCATCGGCGGCGCGCTCGTCGGGCCATCGAGCTATTTCATGAAGTCCCCGCCTGAGCAGTTCGATGATCATGAAGCTAGGTTGCGTACCGAGGCGTTTGTGGAAGGGAAGTAAGCAAGCAGTTCTTTTTTGGAACCGCTGTCGCGGATTTATCCGGCGAGCCGCCGACAGGGAGCAAAAGTTTTTTTGCTTCTTTTTTTCAAAAAAGAAGGCCTTGCTTCCGGGAGCTCGCCAAGTGCCCACCACACGCTTCCACCTGATACGGCACGCCAGCACGGACGCCGTCGGCCGCACCCTGTCCGGCCGCACCCCGATCCCGCTGAACGGCCAAGGCCAGACAGAAGCCGCGCGTCTGGCCAGCAGCTTCGCTAATGCCGGCGTGGACGCAATATTCAGCAGCCCGCAGGCGCGCACGCAGCAGACGGCGCAGGCGGTAGGTCAGGTCCTCGGCCTGCACGTCCAGCCGGAACCCGCGCTGGACGAGGTCGATTTCGGCCCCTGGACCGGCCAGGCGTTCGGCGCGCTGGACGGCCGCGCCGATTGGACTCTGTGGAACACGCACCGAAACCTGGCGCCGCCGCCCGGGACCGAGACGATGCTGCAGGTCCAGGCGCGCGCCATGGCCCTGCTTGTGCGCCTGCACGCGCGGCGCCCTGGAGGCAGCTTCATCCTGGTCAGCCATGCGGACGTCCTGAAGTCGGTGCTCGCGTTCGCGCTCGGCCTGCCAATCGATCTGATGCAGCGGCTGGAGGTCTCGCCTGCCTCGCGCAGCGGGCTTGATCTGACTGATTCCGGTGTTCGGGTGGATCATTTCAATCTGCGCCCGTGAGGCGTTGCGCCAGAACGCGCTTCCGAAACGGTAACGTATTGATTGCCAGCCTGCGGAGGTGCAACATGCGCCGATGCTAAAGTTGTCTTCCGCCCTGGACGCAAGAAGACGCTGATCATCACCCTGTGGACAGGGGCGCAGTGGCTCGGCCGCGTCTCCTACAGTCTCTACCTGACGCACTGGATCGTGCTGAAGGCGCTCGGCCCTTGGGGTGTGCTGGTTGTGCTGCCTGTTGCCTGGGCGGTTTGGTGGGCGGTGGAGCGGCCGAGCATCGCCGCCTCGCGCAGGATCGGCCGGCGCGCGCGCATTGTGGCCGTGCGGCGGGGCGCGGCCGCGTTCGGGGCGTTTACCGCACGGGACGTGCCGGAGGCACGCTAGCCAACCTATCCATAGCGCGACACGGACAGATCCTCGAATTCGATGTTCGGCCGCCTGCCGCTCATAAGGTCCGCCAGCAATGCGCCCGACCCGCAGGACATCGTCCACCCCAGGGTCCCATGCCCCGTGTTCAGCCAAAGATTCGCGATTTTCGTGGGCCCGATCACCGGCGGGCCGTCCGGTGTCATCGGCCGCAGCCCGGTCCAGAACTTGGCGCGGCTCACGTCGCCGCCATGCGGGAACAGATCCGTCACCGAGTGCACCAGCGTGCGCCGGCGCGGCTCGCGCAGCGTGTTGCTGAAGCCGGCCAGCTCCGCCGTGCCGCCCACGCGTATGCGGTCGCCCAGCCGGGTGATCGCCACCTTGAACGTCTCGTCCATCACCGTGCTGACCGGCGCTTCCGCCTCGTCCGCCACCGGCATGGTGATCGAGTAACCCTTCACCGGATAGACCGGCAGGCTTATCCCGGCCGCGCGCAGCAGCGCCGGCGAGTAGCTGCCGAGTGCCACCACGTAGCTGTCCGCCGTCAGCACGCCGGCTTTCGTCGCCACGCCGGCAATCCGCCCGCTCTCCACCAGCAGCTTCTCGATCGCCACGCCGTAGCGGAACACCACGCCGGCTGCTTCGGCCAGTGCCGCCAGGCTCTGCGTGAAGATGTGCGCGTCGCCGGTCTCGTCGCCGGGCAGCCGCAAGCCGCCGACGAACTTCCGCTCCACACCGGCCAGCGCCGGCTCCTGCGCAACACACCCCGCGCGGTCCAGGATCGTGTAGGGCACGCTCAGCCGATCCAGCACCGCGGTGTCGTCACCAACATGGTCCGCCTGCTTTTGCGTGCGGAACAACTGCAGCAGGCCGCGCTGCCCGTCGTCATACGAGACACCGGTCACCGTACGCAGGTCACGCAACTTGTCCCGGCTGTATTCCGCCAGCCGCACCATGCGGCCCT
>CAXTJZ010000286.1:0-4194 GCA_964244695.1 uncultured Acetobacteraceae bacterium | reverse complement strand
TTTACCTCCTCGCATTTGCAGGAGTCCGTCTTATGCGGAATTGCTCGGCCGCTGACGCAGCGGTGTAGCAAAAGTTTTTTGCTTCTTTTTTTCAAAAAAGCAGGCCTTTCTTCCTTAGGAGTTCTCATCGAGTGAAACGCGCCCTATTACTGACCACGCTACTTGCCACGCCCGCGTTCGCCGACCAGCCGCAGCCTCAACCGCTACCTTATCCGCCGGCGGTACCGGCGCCGCAGGATGTGGCGTATCCCGGGACCATACAGTTGAGCGTGGATGTGACCGATCTCGCGCGGCATGTGGTGAGCGTGCATGAGGTGATACCGGTGCAGCATGGCGGCGATGTTGTGCTGCTGTATCCGGAGTGGGTGCCTGGCGATCATGGGCCGACGGGGCCGCTGGCAGCCGTGGCGGGGCTGGATTTCAAGGTTGGCGGGCAGAGCGTGGCCTGGGTGCGTGATACGGTGAACGTGCATGCGTTCCACGTGCAGGTGCCGCAGGGTGCCGGCAGCATCGACGTGCATTTCCAGTACCTGTCACCGCCGACGCGGAAAGAGGGGCGGGTGGAGATGACCCCGGACATGGTCGATCTCGCCTGGAACGAGCTGGCACTTTATCCGGCGGGCGTGTTCTCGCGTGATGTTTCGGTCAGCCCCAGCATCATCCTGCCGAAAGGGTGGCATTATGCGACGGCGCTGGATACGCGGGCGGCCGGCGACGGGAATGCGCAATTCGAGACGACGACGTTCAACACGCTGGTCGATTCGCCGTTCTATGCGGGGCGGTATTCTGCGCGTATCGACCTGGCGCCCGGGGCTGCGGTGCCGGTGCATCTGAACGTGTTCGCCGACAGGCCGCAGGATCTGGTGATGACGCCGGATCAATTGGCCAAGCACCGCGCGCTGGTGGCGCAGGCGAAGCTTCGTTACGCATCGCAGCATTATGGGCACTACGATTTTCTGTTCGCGTTGAGCGACCAGTTGGGCGGCGTGGGGTTGGAGCATCACCAGTCCAGCGAGGACGGTGTGGGCCGGGATTATTTCACCGACTGGGACAAGGCGGTGGCGGACCGTGATCTGTTGCCGCATGAGTACACGCATTCGTGGAACGGCAAGTTCCGGCGGCCGGCGGATTTGTGGGCGCCGAACTTCAACGTGCCCGAGCGGGACAGCCTCTTGTGGGTCTATGAGGGGCAGACGCAGTTCTGGGGGCAGGTGCTGGCCGCACGCGCCGGGTTATGGAGCAAGCAGGAGACGCTGGATGCGATCGCGCTGGATGCGGCGAGCATGCAGCGCGAGGTGGGGCGCGCCTGGAGGCCGCTGGAAGACACGACGAACGATCCGATCATCAACGAGCGGCGGCCGCAATCCTGGCATAGCTGGGAGCGGCAGGAGGATTACTACGTCGAGGGGCTGCTGATCTGGCTGGATGCCGATTCGCTGATACGGCAGCAGACGCATGGGCAGAAATCCTTGGTGGATTTCGCGCACGCGTTCTTTGGCGTGGATGACGGGAGTTTCGTGACGCATCCTTACAAGTTCGAGGATGTGGTGGCTGCGCTGAACGGGGTGATGCCGTATGACTGGGCGGGGTTCCTGCATGCGCGCCTGAACCGGGTGGGCGGAACGGCGCCGCTCGACGGTATCACGCGTGGCGGCTACAGGCTGGTCTATACCGACACGCCTTCGGATTTCGAGAAGAGCGAGGACAGCAAGCGGGACGGGCATGATTTCAGCGCCTCGGTCGGGCTGGTCATGGGCAAGGGCGGCGTGATCGCCGGGGTGATCTGGGATTCGCCTGCGTACAAGGCCGGGCTGGTGAAGGGCGGGAAGATACTCGCGCTGAACGGGCTGGCGTATGACGAGGGAAACGACCTTTCGGATGCGACAAAGCTGGCGCATACGGACCATATGCCGATCGAGGTGCTGGTACAGGACGACCTGCATTTTCGCACGGTGCGCATCCCGTATTTTGATGGGTTGCGTTACCCGCATCTGGAGCGGGTGGCGGGGACGCCGGCTTTGCTGGACGATCTGCTGGCGCCGTTGAAGTAAGGAAGGCCTTCTTTTTTGAAAGAAAGAAGCAAAAAACTTTTGACTCCGCTGTCGCGGATCCCACCGTTTGGCCGCCGACGGGAAGCAAAAGGTTTTTGGTCCTTTCCAAAAAAGGACTGCTTGCTTCCTTGCCTCTGGTGATCGTCTCACCTTGCGTGAAACTGTGCCAGATGGACCCGCGTGTGTCGCAATGCGCGGGCTGCGGGCGGACGCTGGCGGAGATTGCTGCCTGGGGCAGCATGAGCGATGCGGAGCGGCAGGCGGTGTTGGATGACCTGCCGCGCCGGGCTGTGTAGCCGCATTCGCCTCTACTGCAAGCCGCGGACGATTCCGGCCACACATGCCCGCACGGCATCCGGGACAGGCAGGATAGGCCGGGGCGGATTGCAGGTGGTGAAGCCGAGGACCTGGGCGGCGGCGTACATGATGCGCAGGCTGCTGTGTTCGGTGAACAGGTCCCACAGCGGTTGCAGGCGTGCGCTTTGCGCGCGGGCGGCGGCGGCGTCGCCGGAAAGCGCTGCCTGCACGAGGGATTTACAGGCGCGGGGGAACAGGCCGGCGGCGACGCTGTACCAGGCTTGCCCGCCGGCGAGGAGGGCCTCGGCTGCGTGCCAATCCACGCTGTAGCCTAGCGAGAAGCCTGGCGGTATGGCGGCGCGCCAGGCTCCGTGCTCGGCGGCCAGGTTGGCGGCGGGAGCGGGCGTCTTGATGGCGGTGACGTTTGGCAGGGTGGCGAGGCGGGCCACCAGCGCGGGGATGAAGGCGAAGCCGGTGGTGCCGGGGTTGTTGTAGATGCAGATGGGAACGGCCAGAGCGCCGGCGACCGTGGTGAAATGCGCGAGGACTTCGTCATCGGTGAGCCTGGTGTAGGACATCGGCGCCAGGAGCACGCCTGCGGCGCCGGCGGCCTGCGCGTCCTGGGCGAACTGGACGGCGTGGTCGGTGCGCAGCGCGCCGATGCCGGCGAGGATGGGGACGCGGCCGGCGGCCTGGGTGATTGCTGCTTCCACGGTGCGGCGGCGCTGCGTGCGGTCCAGGTAGGCGTAGGTGCCGGTGCTGCCCAGGACGCAGATGGAGGCGGGGGCGGCTTCGATCAGCGGGGCGAGGATGCGGCCCAGAGCGTGCACGTCCACCTGGCCGTTCGGGTCAGCAGGCGTGATGGGGAAGGCGGACAGGCCTTCAAAAACGGTCATGGGTTGGTGCGCTCGCTTGCCTTGAAGGCTTGCCAGGCGGCTTCCATGGCGGCCAGGCCGGCTTCGGCGGGGGTGCGGCCCTGGGCGGCCAGCGCGTGCTCGACGCCGGCGAAGCGGCGGGCGAACTTGTCGTTTGCGGCGCGCAGGCAGGTTTCGGGGTCCAGGTTCAGTTTACGGGCGAGGTTGGCCAGGACGAAGAGCATGTCGCCCAGCTCGTCGGCGAGGCGGGCGGGGTCGGCCTGCGGGAGCTCGGCGCGGAGTTCGGCCACTTCCTCGTCCAGCTTGTCGAGGACGGCTTCCGCGTCCGGCCAGTCGAAGCCTACGCGGGCGGCGCGTTTGGTGAGTTTCTCGGCGCGGGTGAGGGCGGGCAGGCCTACGGGCACGCCGGCCAGGGCGCCGTGCTCGTCGCGGGCGCGGCGTTCGGCGGCTTTCTGCGCCTCCCAGAGGTCGCTGTGCTGGGCGGGCGCGCGGGCGGCTGCGTCGCCGAAGACATGGGGGTGGCGGCGGACCATCTTGTCGGCGATGGCGCGGGTGACATCGGCGAAGGTGAAGCGGCCGGATTCTTCGCCCAAGCGGGCGTGGTAGACGACCTGGAAGAGGAGGTCGCCCAGCTCGTCAGGGAGGGCGGCCATGTCGTTGCGCTCGATGGCGTCGGCGACTTCGTAGGCTTCCTCGATGGTGTAGGGGGCGATGGTGGCGAAGTCCTGCGCCTGGTCCCAGGGGCAGCCGGTTTTCGGGTCCCTGAGCTGGGCCATGATGGTCAGGAGGCGGGTCAATTCGGTGGCGGCGTCGGTCATGGAGGGAGGAAGAGCCGGTTTGGGGAAGGAAGCAAAGGCAAGCAGTCCTTTTTTGAAAAAAAGGACCAAAAAACTTTTGCTCCCTGTCGGCGGCTGCTGAAACAGCCGCCGACAGGGAGCAAAAGTTTTTTGCTTCTTTTTTTCAAAAAAGAA
>CAXTJZ010000285.1:0-4224 GCA_964244695.1 uncultured Acetobacteraceae bacterium | reverse complement strand
TGCCGCAGAGCTTCGGCCAGCTGCTCGAGCTCGGGCGCACCGGCGCCCTGTCGCCCATCTTCATCGTCGCCGTGTTCATCGGCTTCGTCGCCGTCATCGCGTTCATCGTGTTCATGGAGCGGGCACAACGCCGCATCATGATCCAGTATCCGAAGCGCCAGGTGGGCAGCCGCATGTTCGGCGGGGACAGCACGCACATGCCGCTGAAGGTGAACACCTCCGGCGTGATCCCGCCGATCTTCGCAAGCTCCATCCTGCTGGTGCCCGTCACCATCGCCGGCTTCGCCACCAACGTAACCGCGCCCGCCTGGGTCCCCCTGTGGCTGTCGGGGGCGCTCAGCAGCGTTGCCGGCCAGCTCTCGCGCGGCGCGCCGCTCTATCTGGCACTCTACGCGGCGCTCATCGTCTTCTTCTCGTATTTCTACACCGCCATCGTGTTCAACCCTGAGGAGACGGCGGACAACCTGAAGAAGTATGGCGGCTTCATCCCCGGCATCCGGCCCGGCGCCAACACGGCGGGCTACTTCGACCACATTCTCGTCCGCCTCACCACGATCGGCGCGGCCTACCTGGTGGCCGTCTGCCTGCTGCCGCAGGTGCTGATCACCAAATACGGCCTGCCCTTCGCGCTTGGCGGCACCAGCCTGATGATCATCGTCTCCGTCACCATGGACACCATCACGCAGATGCAGTCCCACTTGATCGCCCATCAATATGAAGGCCTTATCCGCAAGAACCGCGTGAAAGGCCGAGGCCGTTGAATCTGATCCTGTTGGGGCCGCCAGGCGCGGGCAAGGGGACTCAGGCGAAACGGCTCGAGGTGGCCTACGGCATTGCCCAGGTCTCCACCGGAGACATGCTGCGCGCCGAGGTGGCCGCTGGCTCCGAAATCGGCGCGCGTGCCAAGGCCATCATGGAATCCGGCGCGCTGGTGCCGGACGCGCTGATCATTTCCATGCTGGCCGCCCGCGTGCGCCAGCCCGACTGCGCGCGCGGTTTCATCCTGGACGGTTTTCCGCGCACAGTGCCGCAGGCGCAGGCGCTGGACGACATGCTGGGCTCGATGGGTATCGGCCTTGATGCGGTGATCGAGCTGAAGGTCGATGACGCAGCTTTGGTCGAGCGGATCGCCGGCCGCTTCACCTGCGCCAAATGCGGCACCGGCTACCACGACGAATTCCACCCGACGCGCGCCGCCGGCGTGTGCGACGTTTGCGGCAGCCATGATTTCGTTCGCCGGGTAGATGATCGCCGGGAGACCGTCTCTGCCCGGTTGCAGGCCTACCACACGCAGACGGCGCCCATCCTGCCGCACTACGCCGGCCAGGGCCGCTTGCAGACCGTGGACGGCATGGCGGACATGAACACGGTCGCCGACGCGATAGGCGCAATCCTGAAGCGCCTGCCGGAGAAGGCGAGCGTCACGACAAGTTGATCTAATCGCGTTGACTCACAGGCGGGGGGGCTTTAAGTCCAGCCGCTCGGCACGGTCCACCACAGGACGCGGGCCATCACTGCATTCCGGTGTGTTAACCAGCCCGTAGCGGGCTACTATCGCGTGGTGCCGTCCGGCATCGCGCAAGGAGTTTAGGCGTGGCGCGTATTGCCGGGGTGAACATCCCCACCAACAAGCGGGTGGTTATCAGCTTGCGCTACATCTTCGGCATTGGCCCCAAGAAGGCGCAGGACATCTGCACCAAGCTGAACATCCCCGATGACCGCCGCGTCAACCAGCTCAGTGACGAAGAGATCGTCAAGCTGCGCGAGACGATCGACCGCGACTACCGCGTAGAGGGTGACCTCCGCCGTGAGCTGGCGATGAACATCAAGCGCCTGATGGACCTCGGCTGTTACCGCGGCCTGCGCCATCGCCGCGGCCTGCCGGTGCGTGGCCAGCGCACGCACACCAATGCACGCACCCGCAAGGGCAAGGCGGTTGCGATCGCCGGCAAGAAGAAGGTGACCAAGTAAGTGGCAAAGCCGGCAGCCGCGCGCACCAAGCGCAAGGAACGCAAGAACATCATCTCGGGCGTGGCCCATGTGATGGCGTCCTTCAACAACACCATGATCACCATCACCGACGCCCAGGGCAACGCCATCGCCTGGTCGTCCAGCGGCAGCCAGGGATTCAAGGGTAGCCGGAAATCGACGCCCTATGCCGCCCAGGTGGCCGCGGAAGACGCCGGCAAGAAGGCGCGCGAGCACGGCATGGAGACCCTCGAGATCGAGGTGAGCGGCCCCGGCTCCGGCCGCGAGAGCGCGCTGCGTGCCCTGCAGGCCGTGGGCTTCAGCATCACCGCCATACGCGACATGACGCCGATCCCGCATAACGGCTGCCGCCCACGCAAGCGCCGGCGCGTTTAGCGCCGCGCCGCCGTCAGCTCCCAGCCTTCGATCGTCGGATTGGGCTGCGGACGGCAGCTTTCCTGATGATTGATGGCTGAACGCTGACAGCTACCTGAGAGGTACAAGAGTGGTTATCCAGAGAAACTGGCAGTCGCTGATCAAGCCGGAAAAGCTGGAAGTCGAGCCCGGCACCGATCCCCACCGCATCGCAACCGTGGTGGCCGAGCCGCTCGAGCGTGGCTTCGGCATGACGCTCGGCAACGCGATACGCCGCATCCTGCTGAGCTCGCTCCAGGGCGCCGCCGTCACGGCCTTGCAGATCGATGGCGTGCTGCATGAGTTCAGCTCGGTCGCCGGCGTGCGCGAGGACGTCACCGACATCGTGCTGAACATCAAGCAGCTCGCCTTGCGCATGCACGGCGAAGGCCCCAAGCGCATGACGCTGACCGCCACCGGCCCGGGCGAAGTCCGCGCCCGCCAGATACAGGCCGGTCATGACATTGACATCATGAACCCTGACCTCGTGATCTGCACGCTGGACGAGGGCGCCAAGCTCGGCATGGAACTGACCGTGCAGCTCGGCCGCGGCTACGTGGCCGCTGCCGCCAACCGCCCGGAAGACGCCCCGATCGGCCTGATCCCGGTTGACGCGATCTACTCGCCGGTGCGCCGCGTCTCCTACAAGGTGGAACCCACCCGCGTGGGCCAGGTGACGGACTATGACAAGCTGCTGCTGACCGTCGAGACGAACGGCGCCGTGGGCCCTGAGGACGCGGTCGCACTCGCGGCTCGCATCCTGCAGGACCAGCTCAAGCTGTTCATCAACTTCGACGAGCCGCAGCAGGTCCGCGCCGAGGAGCAACACGACGATCTGCCGTTCAACCGCAACCTGTTGCGCAAGGTGGACGAGCTCGAGCTGTCCGTCCGTTCGGCGAACTGCCTCAAGAACGACAACATCGTCTATATCGGCGATCTTGTGCAGAAGACCGAGCAGGAGATGCTGCGCACGCCGAACTTCGGCCGCAAGTCTCTCAACGAGATCAAGGAAGTGCTGACCAATATGGGGTTGGCGCTCGGGATGAATGTTTCCGGTTGGCCACCGGAGAACATCGAAGAATTGGCCAAGCGTTTGGATGAACCCTTCTGAGATTAGGTAAGGAAGGCCTTCTTTTCTGAAGAAAAGAAGCAAACGACTTTTATCCGTGCTGTCGCGGACTCTCCGGAGACTCGCCGACAGGGAGCAAAAGTTTTTTGGTTCTTTTTTTCAAAAAAGAACGGCTTTCTTTCTAGGAGTAAAACATGCGTCACGGGGTAGCCGGCCGGAAGCTCGGCGTCACATCCACCCACCGCCTCGCGATGTTCCGCAACATGGCGGTGGCGCTCATCAAGCACGAGCAGATCACCACCACGCTGCCGAAGGCCAAGGAGCTCCGTCCCGTCGCCGAGCGCCTGATCACGCTTGGCAAGCGCGGCAACCTGCACGCCCGCCGCCAGGCCTACGCCCAGCTTCGCGACAACACGATCGTCCAGAAGCTGTTCGACACCCTGGCCGACCGTTACCGCACCCGCTCCGGCGGCTACACACGCGTGATGAAGGCCGGCATGCGCTACGGTGATGCAGCCGACATGGCGGTGATCGAGCTGGTCGACCGGGATCCCTCGGCAAAGGGTCAGGATAGTGGGCCGCGGCAGGAAATGCCGGAGTCTGAAGCGGAGTAAGGAAGGCCTTCTTTTCTGAAGAAAAGAAGCAAAAGACTTTTGGTCCCGGTCGGCGGCTATCGAAATAGCCGGCGACGGGGCCAAATGTTGTTCGGTCCCTTCAAAAAGGACTGCTTGCTTTCTACCTCGAAACCAGTGTTAAGCTAACGGCGTTAACTT
>CAXTJZ010000284.1:0-4233 GCA_964244695.1 uncultured Acetobacteraceae bacterium | reverse complement strand
ACAGGGAGCAAAAGTTTTTTGCTTCTTTTTTTCAAAAAAGAAGGCCTTTCTTCCTCCCAGACACGCCGATAGCCTGCCCGCATGGCTGATGAGTCACGACGCGGCGGCATAACCGGGCGGCTACGGGCGCTTTTCAGGCGCAACGCGCCGGCACCCAAGCAAGCCGAGCAGGCGCCTGAGGTGCCTGCGCCGGCCGCCTGGCGGGCTTTCCGGTTGGTGGCCGCCAATGGCGGCTGGGTCTGCCTGCCGGCGGGCGCTGGGCAGTTTGCCGTCGGCGCGGCGCCCGACGAGGCGGCGTTCGCAATCTTTCCGGACACCGCCCTGCGGGTCTGCTTCCTGGTGGCGGCGGACGGGCGGGCGGCGGGGGTTGCGGGCGACCCCATGCGGGCGCCGGCCGTGTCCTTTCGCGTGTTGCCCACGGACGCGATACGCGCGATCCGGCTGCTCTATCCGCTCGGGCGGCGGCACTTCCTGACGGCGGATGCAATGCGCGGGCTGCGCATGGACGGCAACGGCGACACCATGGAGGCGGTGTTCGCGCTGGTGGCGATGGATGGCGCCGCGGTTGCGGCGCCGGCGCGGGCTGTGGCCGATGCAGTGGCGACAGCTTGCGTGGGGGGCTTGCGGGCGGCCGGGTTGCTGGAGCTGCTGCGGGAAGGCGCGCTGCGGCGGGAGCTGGCCGGGCCGCTGCTGCGGCTTCTGCCGGAGGAGGAGCTGGCGGAGCTGGCCCGGCTGGTGCTTGGGGCGCCCGTGGAGATGGCGCTGCTTGTCCAGGCGATGGAGGGCGACCGCTGGGTGGGCGAGATGCTGCCGCGTCTTGCCGCCTGGCAGGAGGAGCGGCCGGAGGTGGCGGGGCATGTGACGCAATCGCCGGAAGCCGACGAGGCGTTGATCGTGCCGACCGCCGGCGAAGGGGTGGTGCCGGCGGGCCTGGCTCTGCACGCGCTGGCGCGCCGCCAGATCCTGCCGCGGCGTGTGGCGTGTATCGTGGCGTCCGCGCGCAACGAGGGGCCGTACCTGCTGGACTGGCTCTCCTACCATCTGTCGGTCGGCTTCGAGCACGTGTTCCTGTACACGAACGAGAATTCGGATGGGTCGGATGAGCTGCTGGCGCTGCTGGCGCAGCATGGCGTGATCACCTTGGTGCACAACGCGCGGACAGCGGTGATGGGGCCGCAGTTGAAGGGCTACACGCATGCGCTGACGATGATGCCGGACGTGCTCGATTACCGCTGGGCGGCGCTGCTCGACCTGGACGAGTATTTTGCTTTTGACCCACGCATATTCGGCGGGGTTGCGGATTTCCTGGCGGTGCAGGAGACGCAGCGCGTGGACGCGATCGCGTTGTGCTGGGCGATGTTCGCGGCTTCACCTGAGGACCGGTGGTCGGAGGCTTCCACGTTGCAGCGCTTCCCGCGGCGGCAACGCGAGGTGAACGCGCTGGTGAAGTCGCTGATCCGGCCGAGGCAGTTCTGGTATTCGCAGCCGCATTTCCCGACCGCCGTGCTGGATGCGCCGTTCGCGTTTCGCGACGCCGGCGGCAGCGTACACCACCATGATTACGTCGCAGGGCGCATTCCGGCACTTTCCGCAGCACCTTCGGCGGATCAGGCCTGGGTGAACCACTACATGCTGCGGTCTGGTGAGGAGGCGCTTTGGAAGTGGTCGCGCGGGCGCGGCGACTTGCCGGCGGGCCATCCGGACAGGATGCGGTCATTGGACGAGATCGCGTCCAGCTTCCTGGATCTATCGCGGCCGGAACATCTTGTGGCCGACACGCGGATAGCGGCGTGTGCGCGCGGGCAGGCGGCGGTGCTGGCGCGGCTGCTGTCGCTGCCGGGGGTGGCGGCTTGCGAGGCGGCGATAAAGGCACGGTTCGGGCGGCAGATACGGGCGAATGCGGTTGCGTTTTCGGCGGAGGAGGGGGGGCCGGATCGTGTGCGGTATTTTCGGGAAATGCTTGTCGATGCAGCGTAGAAAGCAAGCGGTTCTTTTTTGAAAGACAGAATGAAGAGACGTTTGTTCCGTCGGTTGACGTTGCAATGCCGCCTGGTTCTGCCAGAGCGTGCGGTTGCAGAACTTGCGCGTGTCTTGGTGCAAGCGGGGCGCAAAAGTTTTTTGCTTCTTTTTTTCAAAAAAGAAGGCCTTTCTTTCTTTTCCTTTTTCCAGGGATTTTCATGCGCCGTCTCCTTCCCGCGCTCCTTCTGCTTTGCGCCATGAACACGCCGCAGGAGGACCTTGCGGCGGGCAAGGTGACGTCCGAACAGTTGGTCCAGCACTACCTGGACAGGATTGCGGCTGTCGACCGGTCAGGGCCGACTCTGCAGGCGGTGCTGGCGTTGAACCCGCAGGCGCTGGCGGATGCGCGGGCGCTGGATGCGGAGCGGCGGGCGCATGGGGTGCGCGGTCCGCTGCATGGTCTGCCGGTTCTGTTGAAGGACAACATCGAGAGTTTGGAGGCGTTGCCTACTACGGCGGGATCTCTGGCGTTGGCGGCGAACGTGACGGGGCGCGATGCGCCACTGGTGACACGGCTGCGGGCGGCGGGCGCGGTGATATTGGGCAAGACGAATTTGAGCGAGTGGGCGAACATGCGTGGTTCGCGCTCGGTGAGCGGGTGGAGCGGGGTGGGCGGGCTTACGCGCAATCCGTGGTCGCTGGACCGGTCGGCTTGCGGGTCCAGTTCGGGGAGTGGGGCGGCGGTGGCGGCGGGGCTGGCGGCGGCCGCGATCGGGACGGAGACGGATGGGTCGGTAACGTGTCCGGCTTCGGTGAACGGGATCGTGGGATTGAAGCCGACTCTGGGGCTGGTGTCCCGGCATAACATCGTGCCGTTGTCGCATAGTCAGGACACGGCGGGGCCTATGGCGCTGACGGTGCGTGACGTGGCGCTGGTTTTGGGGGTGATTGCGGGGAGCGATCCGGCTGATCCGGCAACGGCGGCGGCGGACGCGCACAAGGTGGATTATGTGGCGGGGCTGAAGACCGATGCGCTGGTGGGCAAGCGAATTGGCGTGATGCGGTTCGAGGCGGGGTTTCATCCTGAGACGGATGCGGTGTTTGCGCATGCGCTGGATGTATTGCGGAAGGCGGGGGCCACGCTGGTTGAGATTGAGGCGATGCCTGGTGGGGCTGGGGCGGCTGATGCGATTGGGGATGCGGAACAGCTTGTGCTGCTGACGGATTTGAAGGCGGATCTGGCGGTGTATCTGGCTGGTGTGCCGGCTGGGGTGGGTTCGCGTAATCTGGCGGATCTGATCGCATTCAACCGGGCGCATGCGGATCGGGAACTTGGGTTGTTCGGGCAAGAGCTTTTCGAGAAAGCGGAGGCGACTAAAGGATTGGGTGATCCGGCGTATTTAGCGGCGCGCGCGAAGTCTTTGCGCATGGCGGGGGTGGAGGGGATCGATCGGATGTTGAGCGACGGGAAGCTGGATGTATTGGTGGCGCCGACGACGGGGCCGGCTTGGGTGGTGGATGTGATCGATGGGGATCATTCCAGCGGGCAAACGAGCACGTTGCCGGCGGTGGCCGGGTATCCGCATTTGAGCGTGCCCAAGGGGCTGGTGAGCGGGTTGCCTGTGGGGTTGTCGATTGTAGGGCCGGCCTGGTCGGATGCGCGGGTGTTGGCGTTTGGGTATGCGTTTGAGCAGGCGCTGGGGTTTTCGGCGAAGGCGGGATTGGGGGTGTTGGCGCCGGAGGCTGGGTTGTTGCGGCCGGTTCGGTGAGGAACTTAATGGCCGTAGCCATCCTGTCCATGCATACGCCAGTCATGCGTATCTAGCATCCTTTTGTGAAGCCAGTTATTTACGAACCTGTTCTTATCTTATCCTCCGCCGTCGAGAGAACGTCCCAGAACTCGAGAATAGCTCTCGCGGATCTGTCATAAACGCTTTCGTCAGCGTAGACTTCGGAACCGTGCTTGGCTTCATTCACAAATTTTCTGGTCTGTTCGATTTTGGCTATTGTTTCTCCAGATACACTGACCCCGAATTCGAAAAGTTGGGCGCGAACGTAATCAACGTGGGACGCAGTCGTTACTCCCGGTAACTTTCCGCGCCAGATAGATCGATCCTCTTTGTTTAAAGATCTTTGCGCGTTAAAGTAATATTTTGTAGCTTTCTCCCACTCATGGTAGTCCCGTATCAAACTGCCTAAAAGCAGCGACTCAATAAGCCATTCCCCCAGCGCAGTAGAAGCTTCGATGCTTGATAGTTCAGAGCTCTCTGGAAC
>CAXTJZ010000283.1:0-4263 GCA_964244695.1 uncultured Acetobacteraceae bacterium | reverse complement strand
CGGATTCATGAACGCTGCCTGTCCGACGGTCTTCCTCGGCAAGGCTTCCATTCCGTTCCCCTGACAGAATGGAGTGTCGCAGGATTCGACGCGCGGCGGAACAGGCCGAACGAGCCTCGGCTTGCTCTTGTCCGGTCCGCGGCGCAGCCGGGCGTACGGGAAAGCGTCCCCCGCGAGCGCGGAGGAGATGCTTGAGGTCGGCATGTTGGATTCCAGTCCTGGAGCTTTGGATCAGCCGCGCGGCGCGGCGGCTCGTCGGGCAGTGCCCGTCAGGACTGGCCTATGAGGCTCCAGTTCCCGTCGATCGACAGGGAATGGCGAGCACAGACACAATGGACTGAGGCATCGAACCCGGCATGGCGGGCGAAGCTGTCCCGTCCGGGACCTCCGTCCATCCTGCTCGGCCTCGGCCCGCCTACTGACATCTACGTCGCTCCAAATTCATCCAGCGAACGGCGCTCTACCCGAACAGAAGCAGCCTGTCCACAAGAATGTTCGGCAAATGTTCTAGCGGAGGCATCAGCCAATGATCTGCAAAAGCCTCAGTTGAAGGGCTAGCTTACAGAAAAAGGCATTCCGCCTTTCATGCGGAATGCCTTTGCCCCCGTTCTTCGGTTTGTAAAGCGTTAAGCCTTGTTCTGGCTAGGCTTTGGCGAGTTTTG
Organism: uncultured Acetobacteraceae bacterium; assembly: GCA_964244695.1. Lineage (GTDB taxonomy): Bacteria > Pseudomonadota > Alphaproteobacteria > Acetobacterales > Acetobacteraceae > BOG-908. Next base: position 3,601 of record CAXTJZ010000283.1, on the reverse strand, counting down.
CTTTACAAACCGTCCGTGTTCCGAATCAGAACGGTATCTCGTCGTCCAGGTCGCTTCCACCGGGCGGCTCCCAGCTCGGCGCGCCGCCGCCGCCGGAGCGCGCCCCGCTCGCGGCAGGCTTGGCCGCCGGCGTCCGCGGCGTATAACCACCGCTGCCCTCGCCCGAGAAGTTGCTGCCGCCCTCGCTGTTGCGGCCGCCCAGCAAGGTAAGCTCGCCCCGAAACCGGCCCAGCACCACTTCTGTGATCTCGCGCTCCTGGCCGTCCTTGTCGGTGTATTTCCGGCTTTCCAGCGTGCCTTCGACATACACCGTCGAGCCCTTCTTCAGGTACTTCTCGGCGATCTCACCCAGTTTCTCGTTGAAGATGGCGATGCGGTGCCACTGCGTCTTGTCCTTCCGCTCGCCGCTGTTCTTGTCGTTCCAGGATTCGCTGGTGGCGATCGAGAAGCTGACCACCTTGCCACCATTCTGCATGGTGCGCGCCTCCGGATCCCGGCCCAGATTGCCGATCAGGATCACCTTGTTCACGCTGCCTGCCATGTCCGCCTCTTGTGTTGTTCCGGCGGTATTACCCCAGAGCGCAGCGCCGGACAAAGCAAGGCAAGCAGTTCTTTTTTGAAAAAAAGAACCAAAAAACTTCTGCTCCCTGTCGGCGGCTGCTGAAACGCGGCGCGACAGCGGAGTAAAAGTTTTTTGCTTCTTTTTTTCAAAAAAGAAGACCTTTCTTCCTTCCTTTTCTCCGGAGTCCCCACCCGCATGCCCCATCCTGCCTTCGACCTGACCGGCAAGACCGCGCTCATCACCGGCGGCAACGGCGGCATAGGCCTGGGCATGGCGGAGGGCCTCGCCATGGCCGGCGCCAACATCGCCATCTGGGGCACCAACGAGGCCAAGAACCAGGCCGCGCTGACCCAGCTCGCCAAGCACGGCACCAAGACCGCCGCCTTCAAGTGCGACTTGGGCGACGAGGCCGCCGTCATCGCCACCTTCGCCCAGACCGTGGCCGAGTTCGGCCGCATCGACGGCTGCTTCGCCAACGCCGGCGTAGGCGGCCGCGGCACGCCCAGCTTTGGCGAGATGTCGCTGGACGAATGGCGCCGCGTCATGCGCATCAACCTCGACGCCGTCTTCCTCACCCTGCGCGAGGCCGCCCGACACATGGTCGCCCGCGGCGGCGGCGGCGCACTCGTCGCCACGTCTTCCATGGCCGCCATCATGGGCGCTGCCCGCAACGAGCATTACGGCGCCTCCAAGGGCGCCATACTCTCCATGACACGCGCGCTCGCCGTGGAATACGCCCGCCATGGCATACGCGCCCACTCCATCCTGCCAGGCTGGGTGGAGACGGAGATGACCGCGGACGCCTTTGCCAGCGAGCGCTTCGCCAACAATGTGAAACCCCGGATTCCCATGCGCCGCTGGGGCCAGCCGGCCGATTTCGGCGGCATCGCGGTGTACCTGCTCAGCGACGCCTCGTCCTGGCACACCGGCGGCGACTTACTGATCGATGGGGGCTACACTATCTTCTAGGCAAGGAAGGCCTTCTTTTTTGAAAAAAAGAAGCAAAAACTTTTGCTCCCTGTCGGCGGCTAACCCGCAAGGTCCGCGACAGCGGAGTCGAAAGTTTTTTGCTTCTTTTTTTCAAAAAAGAAGGCCTTCCTTGCCTCCCTTCCTTCAGGACCAAAGCCCCGTGTCATCCATAATCGTCCGAGGCGCGAGAGAGCATAACCTCAAGAACATCGACGTGGAGATCCCGCGCGACCAGCTCACCGTCATCACCGGCCTGTCCGGCAGCGGCAAGAGCTCCCTCGCTTTCGACACGATCTATGCCGAGGGCCAGCGCCGCTACGTCGAGTCGCTCTCCAGCTACGCCCGCCAGTTCCTCGAGCTGATGGGCAAGCCGGACGTGGACAGCATAGAAGGCCTCTCGCCGGCCATTTCCATCGAGCAGAAGACCACCAGCCGCAACCCGCGCAGCACGGTCGGTACGGTCACCGAAATACACGACTACATGCGCCTGCTCTGGGCGCGCGCCGGCATCCCCTATTCGCCCGCCACAGGCGAGCCGATCGAGGCGCAGACCGTCAGCCAGATGGTCGACCGCACGATGGCGATGAAGGAGGGCACGCGCCTGTTGCTGCTCGCCCCAGTAGTGCGTGACCGCAAGGGCGAGTACCGCAAGGAGCTGGCCGAACTGCAGCGCCGCGGCTTCACCCGCGCCAAGGTGGACGGCACGCTGTATGACATCGCCGACGTCCCCGCCCTGAACCGCAAGACCAAGCACACGGTGGAAGCCGTGGTGGACCGCATCGTGGTGCGCGCCGGCGCCGAGCAGCGCCTGGCCGACAGTTTCGAGACCGGCCTGGGCATGGTGCCGGACGGCATCGTCTATGCCGAGGACGCCGACACCCAGGCGCGCACGGTGTTCTCCTCGCGCTTCGCCTGTCCTGTCAGCGGCTTCACCATCGAGGACATCGAGCCCCGCCTGTTCAGCTTCAACAGCCCGCACGGCGCCTGCCCCGCCTGCGACGGCCTTGGCATGGAGACTTTCTTCGACCCCGCCATGGTGGTCCCCGACGAGCGCCGCAGCCTGGCCGAGGGTGCGATCGCGCCCTGGACCGGTGCGATGAGCCCGTATTTCGACCAGACGCTGCAAAGCCTGGCCCGCCACTTCAAGGTCACCACCCGCACCCCCTGGGCCGAACTGCCGGAGCATGTCCGCCTGGCCATATTGAACGGCACCGGCGCCACGCCCGTGGAGATGACCTACAAGGACAGCGCGCGCGCCTATTCGGTGACCAAGCCGTTCGAGGGCGTCCTGAAGAACCTGGACCGCCGCTGGCGCGAGACGGACAGCGCCTGGGCGCGCGAGGAGATGAGCCGCTATCAGGCCGAGAAGCCCTGCGCGGTCTGCCTCGGCGCCCGCCTCAAGCCGGAGGCGCTCGCGGTGAAGATCGACCGCCGCACCATCGCCGAGGTCTCCGATCTTTCGATACAGCACGCGCTGGCCTGGTTCCGTACCGTGGAAGCCACGCTCACTCCGCAGCGCGCCGAGATCGCGCGGCGCATCCTGCGCGAGATAAACGAGCGCCTGCAGTTCCTGGTCGATGTCGGCCTGAACTACCTCAGCCTGTCGCGCGGCTCCACCACGCTGTCCGGCGGCGAGAGCCAGCGCATACGCCTCGCCAGCCAGATCGGCAGCGGGCTCACCGGCGTGCTCTACGTGCTGGACGAACCCAGCATCGGCCTGCACCAGCGCGACAACGAACGCCTCCTCGGCACGCTCAAGCGGCTGAAATCGCTCGGCAACACCGTACTCGTCGTCGAGCATGACGAGGACGCGATACGCCAGGCCGACTACCTGATCGACATGGGCCCGCGCGCCGGCATGAACGGCGGCCACGTCATCGCCAGCGGCACGCCGGAGGAGGTGGCCGCCAACCCCGCCTCGCTCACTGGCGACTACCTCTCCGGCCGCCGCGGCATCGCCATTCCCGAGAAGCGCCGCCCGTACGACCGCAAGCGCCTGCTCACCGTGGTCGGCGCCACCGCCCATAACTTGAAGGAGGTCACCGCCAGCTTCCCGCTCGGTACATTCAC
>CAXTJZ010000282.1:0-4264 GCA_964244695.1 uncultured Acetobacteraceae bacterium | reverse complement strand
GTTCGAAGCCGCGGAACAGCAGGTAGTAAAAGTTTTTTGCTTCTTTTTTTCAAAAAAGAAGGTCTTTCTTCCTTCCTTAAAACCGCTTGACCATGAAAAACCTACTATGCGGCGCCGGATAATCCGTAATCTCCCCCAGCACCGCATACCCACGCCGCTCATAAAACGGCCGCGCCTGAAAAGAGAACGTGTCCAGCCAGGCGCCGATGCAGCCGCGCCGTGCAGCCTCCGCCTCTGCCTGCGCCAGCAGATCGGACCCTACGCCACACCGCCGCAGCGGCTCCGGCACGATGAGCATGGCCACGAACATCCAATCCCAATACGTGTCCGCCCATAAACCGCCAGTGATCTGGCCGGTATGGTCGCGCACCAGCACGGCCAGGGAGCGTATTGGTTCCTGACGGCCGATCGTCGTGTCGTTCCATAGGTCCAGTGCTGCCGCCAAAGCTTCGCGATCGGAGCGGAGTGGAACGCGGCGCAGGTCTATGCTGTGGGTTGGCATGGGGCGTGGCCTGGCAGGAAGAAAACAAGGTCTTCTTTTTTGAAAGAAAGAAGCAAAAAACCTTAGACTCCGCTGTCGCGGACTTGCTCAGAAAAAACGACTCTACGTGTTCAGGTAGTGTTCCAGCTTTCCAAGCACCGCCGGCCAGGCGTAGCCGCGCTCCATGGCGGCGCGGGCCGCCATACCCAAAGCCGGATGCGCGCCGCCCAGAACCTCGCATATGCGTCGCACGAAAGCCTCCGCGCCGTCCGCCACCAGCAACTCCTTGTCCGGCTCGGCCCGTATGCCCTCGAACGCACCGGGCGAGGCGATCACCGGCCGGCCCATCGCCATGCCTTCCAGCACCTTGTTCTGGATACCGCGCGCGATGCGCAACGGGCACACGATCACCGACGCATGCGCGACATATGGCCGCACGTCCTCCACCCGCCCCGTCACGAATACGCCCTCAAATGTTGCCAACGCACGGACCTCCGCCGTCGGGTTGGCGCCCACCGCCCAGAACGTCACGCCAGGCACACGCGCACGCAGCAGCGGCACCACCTCTTGCGCGAACCAGATCGCCGCATCTGCATTCGGCCAGTAATCCATGTTTCCGGTGAACACCACCCGCGGCGCCGGATCGCTGAACGGCGACGCGTAAGTATCCTCGGGCGAGAACCGCTGCAGATCCACGCCGTTCTCCAGCGCCACGACGCGGCCCGCCACCTCTGGCGCCAGCTCGGCAAACCGGTCGGCCTCAGGCTGCGACACGAAGAATGTCCAATCGCAGGCAGCCGCGCACGCCCGCTCGTAGGCCAGGAGATTGCGCCCCTCCCGCGCCCAGACCAGCCGCATCGGATATCGCGCGTCCGACGCGTACTCCGTCCATTTCTCAGAATCTATGTCGGTGGCGTCCAGGATCTTGCGCGGATGATCGAGCGCCACCGCATACGGCGCCATCGCCACCGAGTAGATGTACACGACATCCATCTTCGTGCGCGCCATCGTGGCATCCACCCAGCGTTGCAGCGCCGGCGCGTAGTAGAAATCCGGCATCAGCGGCCGCCCCGGGCGTGCGCGCAGCAGAGCGCGCATCTTCTGCACGCGCCGGTCGATCGGGAACGCGCCCACACTCGCGCACACGGTGTTCATCTTCGCCACATGCGCCATGTCGGCGGGATCATCCACCACGCAGCCGAGATGGATGCGGTAGTCGCGCGCCAGGTGCTCGATCAGGTGCCAGCCGCGTATCTTCTCGCCCTTGTTCAGCGGCCAGGGAATGCGGTGGCTTAGGAAGATCAGGTTTTGCTCGGTCATTCCGTGTCTCGGACCAAAAAAGAAAGGACTTCTTTTTTGAAAAAAAGAAGCAAAAAACTTTTGACTCCGCTGTCGTGGACTCGCCGGATAAGGCTGCGACGGCGGAGTCAAAGGTTTTTTGATCCTTTTTTTCAAAAAAGGACTGCTTGCTTCCTTGACCCATATCCGCCGCCTGCCGATTCAGGCACACAAACCACATGCAAAGCCGCCTCGCCACCCTGCGACAGTGCGTCATACTTGCCGGTGGCCTGGCAAGCGGCGCCGCCGAACCGCCAAGCCCCCTGGTCACCGTCGCTGGCCGCCCGTTCATCGCCTGGCTGATGCGCGAGATGCTCCGTTTCGGCGTGGACGACTTCCTCATCCTCGCCGGCGCGCTAGAGCCTGCGGTGCAGACAGCCGTCCTGGCCGCAGGCGACGCGCTCCCCAAGCGCGTCACGGTCCGTTTTGCCCTGCACCCCGACTCCGCCGGCACCGGCGGCGCCCTGCACTATGCTGCGTCGCAGCTGCCCGAGCGCTTCCTGCTGTGCAACGGCGGCGCGCTGTTCGACTGTAACATCGCGGCCCTGCTCGCCGCTTTTGCGGCAGACCCCGATGACGTCCTCGCCCGCATGGTGGTCCGTGAAAGACCTGGCGGCGCTGTGGCGCTCGAGGGCGACCGGGTGACCGCGCTGGCGGCGGGCAGTGACACGGCGGGCCTGGCCGATAGCGGCCTATACGCCCTGGACCGGCGCATCCTCCCCCACCTGACGGCAAGGTGCTCGTTCGAGGCCGGCCTGTTGCCGTCCCTCGTGCAAGCCGGTGCCGTGCGCGCCACGCAACAGCACGGCTGGTTTGCCGACGTTGCCGTCCCCGCCGACCTCGCCCACGCCCGTCACGAGCTCGCCTCCTGCATGGACCGCCCGGCGTTGTTCCTGGACCGCGACGGCGTGCTCAACCACGACCACGGCTATGTCGGCAGCCAGGACCGCTGGGAGTGGGTGGACGGCGCGCGCGAAGCCGTGGCCGCCGCCACCGCGCATGGCTGGCACGTCTTCATCGTCACAAATCAGGCCGGCATAGCGCGCGGGCTATATGGTGAGCCGGAGGTGGGGGCGCTGCAGATGTGGGTGGCCGACGAGCTGCGCCGCGCTGGCGGCACGCTGGATGACTGGCGCTTTTGCCCCTATCACACCGAAGGCAAGGTCGACGCCTATCGGCGCGACAGCGATTGGCGCAAGCCTGCGCCGGGAATGCTCAATGACCTGGTGCGCGCCTGGGAGCTCAATCCGCGCCACTGCGTGATGGTTGGCGACAAGGACACCGACGTGCAGGCGGGTGTTGCCGCGGGGATGCGGAGCTTGCTGTTTCCTGGCGGGGATCTGGCGGCGTTCCTTAGTGAACGGAAGGTTTTCTGACAGCCGCAATACGACGCCTGGTCGATCTCTCAGCTCGTGCCTTGCTGGAATCGATCGACATCAAGCTCCAGATACCACGGTCCCGCAATGTGCCTGAAACGGACGTTGGGCGTGGACTCACGCGGTTCATCGAAAACTTCGTCCAAGCTATCGCGCAGGAGCGTCATTGTCTTCGGTGACCAGACGAAAATTTTCGAAGCACCGGCACCAGCAAGTCCTCTTGACTCCGCCAGAAACGCGACAGACTCATGACCTATAGAGATTCCGCCGCTTCCTTTGGCAAGGCCGGCACAAACGAAAAGCTCGCGGTATCGGTTCCAGCACGCATCGGGCAGCAATTTGTGTTGCTGGGCTGCTGTTGGAAGAAAGTTCGCTGTTGTTTTGATGAACGCCGGAGAGATGCGCCAGATGCCGCGTTGCAGTTCTTGCTTCGACATCCGCAGCAGGTCCTGGAAGCAACCTAGTTTCTTGTGCAGCATGAAGTCATGTCCGCATCGGTCGGGAAAGGCCGGGTTGCGTCTCGAACCCAAGCTTGAATGGCTTTCTCCTGCTCAGTAGGACCGACCGAAGAGGTTTGAGCCGATGCAGATACGATCAAGCAACAGAGGGCAGACAACCATCCAACAAAGCTTGTGTTACTAGGCCTCACTTTGGATGACAGAAACCGTGACAGCGCAGCCAGAGGTTTCTTGCTTCTTCTTTTCGAAGAAGAAGGCTTTGCGTGATTCTGTCAAACAGGTTCCGTATCCAGGGCATACCCCGCCGCGCGGACAGTGCGCACAACGTCCAGCTCGCCATCGCCGTTAATGGACTTCCGCAGCCGCCGGATGTGCACGTCGACCGTACGGGGTTCCACGTGGATGTCGGGCCCCCACACCGAGTCAAGCAACTCTTCGCGCGAGAACACCCGTCGAGGATGCTGCATCAGGAATTCCAGCAGCCGGAACTCGGTAGGCCCCAGATGCACCGCGCGGTTGTTCCGCTGTACCCGGTGCGCCGACAGATCCATGGCGATGTCGTGGAACGCTAGCGGTCCCTTCGTGGGCACCGCGTTGGCGCGGCGCAGCAA
>CAXTJZ010000281.1:0-4331 GCA_964244695.1 uncultured Acetobacteraceae bacterium | reverse complement strand
GAAGCTCACCGCCTCCTTGCCGTCGATGATGCGGTGGTCATACGACAACGCGAGATACATCATCGGCCGGATCTCGACCTTGCCGGACACTGCTATCGGCCGGTCCTGTATCTTGTGCATGCCCAGTATCGCCGATTGCGGCGGATTCAGGATCGGCGTGCTCATCAGCGAGCCGTATGTGCCACCGTTGGTGATCGAGAACGTGCCGCCTGTCAGCTCGTCCAGCTTCAGCTGGCCGTCGCGTGCGCGGCGGCCCATGCCGGCGATGGCTCCTTCGATCTGGGCGAAGCTCATGTCCTGCGCGTCACGCAGCACGGGGACCACCAGGCCGTTCGCGCCACCAACAGCGATGCCCATGTTGACGTAGTTCTTGTAGACGATGTCCTCGCCGTCGATCTCCGCGTTCACCGCCGGGTATTCGTGCAGGCCGGCCACGCACGCGCGCACGAAGAAGCTCATGAAGCCGAGGCGGACGCCCGTGTTCTTCTTCTCGAAGGCGTCCTTGTACTCGCTTCGCAGCGCCATCACCGCGCTCATGTCCACCTCGTTGAAGGTGGTCAGCATGGCGGCGGTGTTCTGCGCCTCCTTCAGGCGCTGTGCGATGGTCCGGCGCAGGCGCGTCATGCGCACGCGTTCCTCGCGCGAATCTGGCGCGCGCGCCGGCTTCGGAGCGGCCGGGGCCTGGGCCTGGGCCACGGTGGCTGGACGGTCCAGGAAGGCCAGCACGTCGCCCTTGGTTATGCGGCCGTCCTTGCCGGAGCCCTCGCCCATGGCAGCGGCGGTGACGTGACGCTCCTGCATCATCTTGGCGGCCGCCGGCAACGGTGCGTGGCCGGCCTTGTCAGCCTGCACGTCGGAAGGTGGCGTTGCGGGCCGGGAGACAGGGCCGGAGGTCTGCGGCGGGGCGTGCACGCCGGCGCGTGCCTGCTCCGGATCCAGCTTCACCGGCGCCGGCTCGGCTTTTGCGGCGGGCGCCGGCGCGGGTTCCGGCTTGACAGCCTGGGCGGGCGCAGGGGGTGTGGCCGGGGCTGTCGTAGCGTCGCCGCCCGACGCGATCGAGCCGATCACCGCGCCCACCTCGACCTCGGCGCCCTCGGCGGCCGCGGGCTGCTCCATCACGCCGGCGACGCTGGCGTTCACCTCGACCGTCACCTTGTCGGTTTCCAGCTCCACCACCGGCTCGTCGGCAGCCACCGCCTCGCCAGCCTTTTTTAGCCAGCGCGCCACGGTCGCTGTGGTGACACTTTCGCCGAGCGTCGGGACGAGGATGTCTGTCACTGCGTCTTCTCCTTCAGGCCGAGCGCCTCGGATACCAACGCCGCCTGCTCAGCCGCGTGGGTCTTGGCCAACCCCGTGGCCGGGCTGGCCGCAGCCACGCGTCCCACATAGTCCGGCCGCTTCGCCTTGTGCTTCAGCGCGGTCAGCACGCGCTCGACGCGGCGGTCCACGAAACTCCACGCGCCCATGTTCTCCGGTTCTTCCTGGCACCACACCACGTGCTGCGCCTTGGCATACGGCTTCAACGTGAAGGCCAGCGTCTTCTCCGGGAACGGGTAGATCTGCTCCAGCCGGATGATCGCCACGTCACGCAGGCCCCGGTCCCGGCGTTCCGCCAGCAGGTCGTAGTAGACCTTGCCGGAGCAGATCACGACGCGTTTCACCTCGGCTGCCGGTGCCAACTGGTCCACCTCGCCGATCACCGTGCGGAAGCGGCTGTCGCCGGTCATCTCGGAGACGGGCGAGACGGCGAGCTTGGCGCGCAGCAGCGATTTCGGTGTCATGATCACCAGCGGCTTGCGGAAGTTCCGCTTCACCTGGCGGCGCAAGGCGTGGAAGTAGTTGGCGGGCGTGGTGAGGTTGGCCACCGTCATGTTGCGCTCGGCGCAGAGCTGCAGGTAACGTTCAAGACGGGCGCTGGAATGTTCCGGTCCCTGACCTTCGTGGCCATGCGGCAGCAGAAGCGTGAGGCCGCTCATGCGCAGCCATTTCGTCTCGCCGCTGGCGAGGAACTGGTCGATGATCACCTGGGCGCCGTTGGCGAAATCGCCGAACTGGGCTTCCCACAACACCAGGGTCCAGGGGTCGGCCAGCGAATAGCCGTATTCGAAGCCGAGCACGCCGGCCTCGGACAGCAGCGAGTTAAACACCTCGAAGCGCGCCTGCTTGGGGCGGACGTTGTTGAGCGGGACGTATTCGTTCTGGTTGGTCTGGTCGATCAGCACGGCGTGGCGCTGGCTGAACGTGCCGCGCTGGCAATCCTCGCCAGACAGCCGCACGTGATGGCCTTCCTGCAGGAGCGTGCCGAAGGCGAGCGCTTCTGCGGTGGCCCAATCGACGCCCTCGCCGCTCTCCACCATCTGCCGCTTGGCTTCCAGCTGGCGGGCAATCTTCGGGTTCAGGTCGAAGGTGGCGGGCACGGTGGCGAGTGCGAGGCCCACTTCACGCAGGCTTGCCGCGTCCGCGGCGGTGGCCTGCTCGGTCTCGTCCTGCGCCTCGTCCGTCTTCAGGCCGCGCCACTTGCCTTCCAGCCAGTCCGCCTTGTTTACCCGGTAGCCCTGGGCCGCCTCGTGCGCCTGGTCGTAGCGGGCGAACAACGCGTCCCACATCGCCTGGGCATCTCCCGCGCTGGCCACACCTTCGGCCGCCAGGCGGCGCGCGTAGAGCTCGCGAGTGGTCGGGCGAGCCTTTATGGCGCGATACATGATGGGCTGGGTGAAGGCCGGCTCGTCGTTCTCGTTGTGGCCGTGACGGCGGTAGCAGACGATGTCCAGCACGAAGTCGGTGGCAAATTGCTGGCGGAATTCGGCGGCCATGCGGGAGGCGAACACGACCGCCTCCGGCTCGTCGCCATTGACGTGCAGGATCGGCACCTGGATGGACTTGGCGATATCCGTGCAGTAGAGGCCGGAATAGGCGTGCGCGGGCACGGTGGTGAAACCGATCTGGTTGTTCACCACAACATGGATCGTGCCGCCGGTGCGGTAGCCGATGAGCTGGCTCATCGCCAGCGTCTCGTAGACCAGGCCCTGGCCGGCAAACGCCGCGTCGCCGTGCAGCAATATCCCCATCACGCTACGCCGCGTGGTGATGTCGCCCGCCATGTCCTGGCGCGCGCGCACCTTGCCCACCACCACGGGGTCCACCGCTTCCAGATGTGACGGGTTCGGCTGCAGCGAGATGTGCACCATCCGGCCGGCGATCTCGATGTCGGTGGACGTGCCGAGATGGTATTTGACGTCGCCGGACCCCTGCACGTCGTCAGGCTTGAAGCTGGCGCCGGCGAACTCGCTGAACAGGGCGGATAGCGGCTTCTTGACGATGTTGACCAGCGTGTTGAGCCGGCCGCGATGCGGCATGCCGATGACGATCTCGTTGGTGCCGTTGGCGACCACGCTCTCGATCATCGCGTGCAAGGCGGGGATCGTCACCTCGCCGCCTTCCAGCCCGAAGCGCTTGGTGCCGACATAGCGCTTCTGGCAGAACGCCTCGAACCCCTCGGCGTCGGTGAGCTGGCTGAGGATGGTGCGCTTGGCCGGCGCGTCGAATGCGCCGAGCCAGGGCGCGCCTTCGATGCGGCGCTGTATCCAGGCCTTCTGCTCGGGGTCCTGTATGTGCATGAACTCCACGCCGACAGGGCCGCAATAGCTGGCGCGCAGGATGGCCATGATCTCGCGCAGGGTGGCGCTCTCGCGGCCCAGCACCCGGTCGATGAAGATCGGGCGGTCCCAGTCGGCTTCGGTGAAGCCGTAGGTGCGCGGGTCCAGCTCGGGGTGGCTTTTCGGCACCTGCAAGCCGAGCGGGTCCAGCTTGGCTTCCAGATGGCCGCGCACGCGATAGACGCGTATCATCATCAGCGCGCGTATACTGTCCAGCGTGGCGGCACGGACGGCGGCTTCGTTGCCGGCGCGGCGTTCGGGGAGCGCGGGCGCCGCTTCGGCAGGGTCGAAGCCGGAGGGGCGCGGCGCCCAGGACGCGCCGGTGGCGTCCGTCAGCACGGAGCGGGCTTCGTCATTCAGGGAGCTGAACAGCTCGGCGAAGCTGGCATCCACGGAGTGTGGGGCGGCGACCCAGCGGGCGTAGAGGTCGGCGATGAAGGCGGCATTGCCGCCATTAAGGGCGGTTACGAGTGTGTCCACGCCGGGCATCGGCCGTGTTCTCCTGTCAGGCTGCTTGCGGACGATGTTCTACGCCGCGTGTGGCTAAAATAGGTTGATGTGCGCGGGTTTGGGTGGGTGGCTGGGGGGTGTTGTTGGCATGGCAAAGGCAAGGAAGGCCTTCGTTTTTGGAAAGGAGAAGGGAATGACTATTATCTCGCCACCTGCATGAAGGTG
>CAXTJZ010000280.1:0-4336 GCA_964244695.1 uncultured Acetobacteraceae bacterium | reverse complement strand
GGCCAAGCCCAAACCCTCACCGATCCCGGAAAACCCCCACCGGATACCCCTGCGCGAACAGCAGCGCCCGCAGATCCGCGAAATCCACCCGGTTCGCCACCTCCGCCGCCACCACCGGCTTGGCGCGGAACGCTACGCCCAGCCCCGCCTCGCGCAGCATCGCCAGGTCGTTCGCCCCGTCGCCCACCGCCAGCGTCGCCCCCCGCCGCAGCCCGCCGGCGCGCGCCAAAGCGCGCATCGTGGCCAGCTTGGTGTCGCGGTCCAGGATTGGCTCGGCCACGGCGCCGGTCAGGCGCACACCGTCGTCCAGCAGCACGTTGGCGCGGTTGTGGTCGAAGCCGCACAGCGCCGCCACGCGAGACGAAAAGAAGGTGAAGCCGCCGGACACGAGTGCGGTGGTGGCGCCGAACCAGCGCATGGTAGCCACCAAGGTGATCGCCCCAGGGGTCAGGCGCACGCCCTGCCAGGTGGCTTCCAGTGCGGTGAGCGGCAGGCTTTGCAGCATAGAGACGCGGGCGCGCAGGGCCTCGCGGAAGTCGATCTCGCCGTTCATGCTGGCGCGGGTGATCGCCGCCACGCTTTCGCCCAGCCCGGCGTAGGCGGCCAGTTCGTCGAGTGTTTCGGAGGTGACGATCGTGCTGTCCATATCGGCCACCAGCAGGCGGCGGATGCGTCCGCTTTCCCGGCTGACCAGGATGTCGATGGGCGCCCCTTCCAGGGCCGCGCGGGCGGCGGCCAGGTCGTCGGTGGGCACGCCCGGTATGTCGGCCGCCTCGCCTGGGGAGAGGATGAGCGGGGTTTGGCCGCCGGCGGCGTCGCGCACGCGGTCGATGGTGGCCTGGGTCAGGCTCGTGCGCTCTCTGTCGGCGACCAGGGTCAGCACGTAGCTCATGGGGTGGCCTTCTGGAGCGCGGCTGGGGTGTAGGCGATGAGCGGCGGTGCGGGCAAGAAGGCTGCCTTTGTGGTGGCGGGGACTACCTGCAGCGGCAAGAGCGCGCTGGCGCTGGATCTGGCGGAGCGGGTGGGCGGCGTGGTCATCAACGCCGATTCCATGCAGGTGTATCGGGAGTTGCGCGTGCTGACGGCCCGCCCGAGCGCGGCGGACGAGGCGCGTGCGCCGCACGCGTTGTATGGGGTGCGTTCGGCTGGCGAGCCTGGCACGGCGGCGTGGTGGCGCGGTGCCGCGCTGGCGGCAATGGCGGCCGCGCACGCCCAGGGCCGCGTGCCGATACTGTGCGGCGGCACCGGGATGTACCTGGCCGCGCTGTGGCAGGGGCTGGCGGACATCCCCGATCCCGGCGAGGCGGCGCGGGCCGAGGCGCGCGGCTTGCTGGCGGCCGAGGGTCCGGCGGCGCTGCACGTGCGCCTGGCGCAGGTGGACCCGGCAACCGCGTCCGGGCTGCGGCCGTCAGACAGCCAGCGCCTGGCGCGCGCCTGGGAGGTGTGGCGCGGCACCGGCCAGGGGTTGATGGCGTGGCAGGCGCGCCCTGGGTCGGGGGAGACCGGGTGGTCGGTGCGCGCCATCGTGCTGGACCCGCCGCGGGCGGAACTGCGCGCCGCCATCGCCGCGCGCCTCGGGGCGATGCTGCAGGCAGGCGCGCTGGAGGAGGTGCGCGGCCTGCTCGATCTTGGGCTGGACCCGGCGCTGCCGGCCATGCGCGCGCACGGCGTGCCGGAGCTGTCCGCCTTTCTGCGCGGCGAGATCGCGTTAGACGAGGCGGAGCGTCGTGCCGTGGTGGCGACCGGCCAATACACCCGACGGCAGGCGACGTGGTTCCGGCACCGTTCCGTGGTGCCGGATGGCGGCAATGCAGCCACCGCCTACACGCATAGGTTAATTGCGCGATACATCTCCGCTGCGCAACTACCAAGTAGTTTTATCTCTGAGTTATGACATTTTATTTTTCCCAGGTTTGACGTGTTGGGATGGAGCGGGTTAGTAACGTGCCATGAACGCCATCTCGCAAGCGTCCGGCGCATCCGGACACGTCACCCAGACCGCCTCGGGCGCCGAGGTGCTGCTGCGCTGCCTGCGGGACCAGGGTGTCGAGGTGATTTTCGGCTATCCCGGCGGCGCCGTGCTGCCGATCTACGACGCGCTGTTCCAGCAGAGCGACATACGCCACATCCTGGTGCGCCACGAGCAGGCGGCCGTGCACGCCGCCGAAGGTTACGCGCGCAGCACCGGGAAGGTCGGCGTCGTGCTGGTAACCAGCGGCCCCGGCGCCACCAACGCGGTGACCGGCCTGCTGGACGCACTGATGGATTCCATCCCCCTGGTGTGCCTCACCGGCCAGGTGCCCACGCATCTGATAGGCAACGACGCGTTCCAGGAAGCCGACACCACCGGCATCACGCGGCAGGCCACGAAGCACAACTACTTGGTCAAGCGCAGCGAGGACCTGGCCCGCACGGTGCACGATGCGTTCACCATAGCGCGCACCGGCCGGCCCGGCCCGGTGGTGGTGGACCTGCCGAAGGACATCCTGATCGCGCCGGCCGCCTACGCGCCGGCCAGCAGCAAGCCGCATCGCAGCTACCGGCCGGTGACGCAGCCTGATCCTGCCGCGATACGCAAGGCCGTGCAGGCGCTCAAAGGCGCGCGCCGCCCGATGGTGTATGCCGGCGGCGGCGTGATCAACGCAGGGCCCGAAGCGTCGCGCCTGCTCGGTGAGCTTGTGCGGCTGGGCAACCTGCCTTGCACAAACACGCTGATGGGGCTGGGCGCGTTTCCCGCGTCGGACCCGCATTTCCTCGGCATGCTGGGCATGCACGGCACCTACGAAGCCAACATGGCGATGCATGGAAGCGACGTGCTGGTCAACATCGGCGCCCGTTTCGACGACCGGGTCACCGGCCGGCTGTCCGCCTTCAGCCCGGGCAGCTTCAAGATCCATGGCGACATCGACCCGTCCAACATAAACAAGAACGTGGCCGTGGACGTGCCGATCGTGGGCGATGCGGGCGCGATCCTGCGCGCGATGATCGAAGCCTGGCATGCCGAGCCGGCGCCGCAGAATGCCAATACCGTGGCCGAGTGGTGGCGCGAGATCTCCGCATGGCGCGCGGTGGAAAGCCTGCGCTTCACGCAGGACATGTCGGCCGACGCGGTGATAAAGCCGCAATATGCCGTCCAGCGCCTGCACGATCTGTGCAAGCTGTCCGGGCGCGACACCTTCATCAGCACCGAAGTGGGCCAGCACCAGATGTGGGCGGCCCAGCACTTTCATTTCGACAAGCCGAACCGCTGGATGACCAGCGGTGGTCTTGGCACCATGGGCTACGGACTGCCTGCCGCCGCCGGCGTGCAGGTGGCCCATCCGGACGCCCTGGTGATCGACATCGCCGGCGAGGCCAGCATCCTTATGAACATCCAGGAGATGGGCACGCTGGCGCAGTACCGTCTGCCGGTGAAGATATTCATCCTGAATAACGAATACATGGGCATGGTGCGCCAGTGGCAGGAGCTGCTGCACGGATCACGCTATTCCGAAAGCTACAGCGCCGCGCTGCCGGATTTCGTCAAGCTCGCGGAAAGCTTCCACGCGCACGGCCTGCGCGCCCGCAATTTGGGCGAGCTGGACGGCGTGATCGAACAGATGCTCGCCATAGATGGCCCGGTGATCGCCGACATCTGCGTGGACCGCGCGGAGAACTGCTACCCGATGATCCCGTCCGGTGCCGCGCATAACGAGATGATACTCGGCCCGGAAAATGCAGGCCGCACCGCCAGCATCACCGACGAAGGCCTGATGCTGGTCTGATGTCGGACGCCGCACAAAGCCTGCGCAGCGCCACCATCTCGGTGCTGGTCGATAACGAGTCCGGCGTGCTCGCGCGCGTCATCGGGCTGTTCTCCGGCCGCGGCTACAACATAGACAGTCTGACCGTCGCCGCGGTGGACCAGGACCGCACGCGCAGCCGCATCAACGTCGTCACCTCCGGCACGGAAATGGTGATCGGCCAGATAAAGGCGCAGCTCGACCGCCTGGTGCCGGTCTACCGCGTGGCCGATTTGTCGAAAGACGGCCCGCACGTGGCGCGCGAGATGGCGCTGATTAAAGTGGTTGCCGGCGGAGAGGCGCGCTCGGAATCGCTGCGCATCGCCGACGCGTTCCGCGCGCGCGTGGTCGATACGACGACAGGGAGTTTCGTCTTCGAGCTGACCGGGTCTATCGAGAAGATCGACGCTTTCATCGAACTGCTTCGCCCGCTTGGGCTGGCGGAGGTTTCTCGTACGGGGATTGCTGCTATCGCCCGCGGGGTGGGGACGCTTTAAGAAAGCAAGGCCTTCTTTTTTGAAAAAAAGAAGCAAAAAACTTTTACTCCGCTGTCG
>CAXTJZ010000279.1:0-4349 GCA_964244695.1 uncultured Acetobacteraceae bacterium | reverse complement strand
GCCTTGCTTCATCCGAAGAAACCCCGCTGATGCAACTGCGGGAAGACAAAAGTTTTTTGGTCCTCTTTGCCGAAAAAGGACTGCTCGCTTCCTTGGCTTCTGTCTCCTAATGGGTGCCGAAGCCGTAGTCTCCCGCGTGGTGGAGATCGTGAACAGGCGAGGCCTGCACGCCCGCGCCGCGGCCAAGCTGGTGACCACGGCGGAGCGCTTCTCCGCCACTGTAGATGTGCTGCGCGACGGCCAGGTGGTTTCGGCGCGTTCCATCATGGGGTTGATGATGCTGGGCGCCGGAATGGGCAGCACGGTCGAGCTGCGTGCCGAGGGGTTCGACGCGCACGAGGCGCTGGACGCAATCGCTGGCTTGGTCGAGGCCGGCTTCGATGAGCAGGACTGAGGGCGGCAAGCCGCCGCAGAAGATTACGCGCGCAGCCGCGCTCCACGCAGGCGGCGAGCGCGTGCTGACGGGTATCCCGGTCAGTCCCGGTATTGCCATAGGCAGCGTGTATGCGGCCAGCGAGCCGAAGCTGGAGGCCAAGCGCGGCAAGATACGGGCCGGTGGCGTGGAGAGCGAACTCGGGCGGCTGGAAGTGGCGGTGCAGAAATCCCGCAAGCAGCTCGCCAAGCTGCGCGCCCGGCTGGGCGTATTGCCGGAGGACAGCCAGCACGAGATAGCGCCGTTGATCGACGCCTACCTGCAGATGCTTGGCCCCTCGCGCCTGTTGCGGCAGGCCCGCAAGCGCATAACCGACGGGCTGGTGACGGCGGAGACGGCGGTGCTGGACGAGGTGGACGCGCTGGCGGCGGCCATGCTGGCGGTGCCTGGCGCACGCGGCCGCGATGATGCGGATGCCCAGCAGCGGCGGGCGGAGGAGATACGCGAGACGGGGCGGCGGCTGTTGCGCAACCTCGCCGAAGCGGCGTTCCGCAACTTTGCCAACGTGCCGCAGGGCGCGATTCTGGTTGCGGAGACCTTGCGGCCGGCCGATGCGGCGCTGATCGATCCCGCGCGCATCGCCGGGCTGGCGACCGAGGAGGGTGGCACGGACGGGCACACGGCCATCATGCTGCGCGCGCTCGGCGTGCCGGCCGTGCTCGGTGCGCACGGCCTGCTGGCAGCATCGCGCACGGGCACGGTGGCGGTGCTGGACGGGGCGGCCGGGCGCGTCGTGCTGCATCCGGAGGCGGCGACCCTGGCCGCGGCGAAACGCGGCGTGGCCCAGTACGCGCGCGAGCGGCAGCGGCTGGCGCGCTTCCGGCGGCTGCTGTCGGAGACGACGGACCACGAGCAGGTGCAGTTGCAGGCCAACCTGGAACTGCTGGCAGAGCTGCCGCTGGTGGCAGGCGCGGGCGCAACCGGCATAGGGCTGTTCCGCACCGAGTTCCTGTTCATGAATCGCGAAACCCTGCCGGACGAGGCGGCGCAGACCGAGACCTACCGCACGGTGATAGAGGCGATGGACGGCGATTGCGTGACGATACGTGTGCTGGATTGGGGCGGCGAGAAGGACATAGACGCGCTGGTGGCCCGCGGCCTGGTGCCGGACACGCTGGATCACAACCCTGCTTTGGGCGTGCGCGGCCTGCGCCTGTTGCTGCGCCAGCCGGACCTGTTCGAGACTCAGCTTACCGCCATACTGCGCGCCGCGAAATACGGTCCGGTGCGCGTGCTGTTGCCGATGGTCACCAACACCGGCGAGGTGCGCGCCGCGCGCGAGATCTACGAGCGCGTTGGCCGCAGGCTGCGGCGCCGCGGCGAGAAGCTGGCCGAAAAGCTGCCGCCGCTCGGCATCATGATAGAGACGCCTGGCGCCGCCCTGGCTGCCGACGCGCTGGCGCTGGAGGCGGATTTCTTCGCGATCGGCACCAACGATCTGGCGATGTACACGCTGGCCGTGGATCGCGCCGCCACGGATGTGGCCAGCCTGTATGATCCGCTGCATCCGGCGGTGCTGCGGCTGATCCAGTTTGCCACCGAGGCGGCGTTGCGGATGCGCATGCCGGTGAGCGTGTGCGGCGAGATGGCAGCGAACCCGAAGCTGACACCGCTGCTTCTTGGGCTGGGGATACGCTCTTTCAGCATGAACGCGTCCGCCGTGCCGCGGGTGAAGCAGGCGGTGCGGTCGGTATCCATCGACGCTTGCGCGCGGTTTGCGCGGCGGGTGATGGAGCAGGCGGATCCGGAGCGTATCGCGGAGTTGGTTTCGGGGTTTGCCGGCTAAAGGAGCAAGCAAGGCCTTCTTTTTTGAAAAAAAGAAGCAAAAAACTTTTGCTCCCCGCATTTGATCCTGTTGGGGCGCCTTACGCTGCGGGGCGCGGCACAAGCTTGTAAAAGCGGCTTAGCTGCCCGGAGAATTCCCGGAAGTTCAGGGCTAGGTTCTCTGTTTCGAAGATGGTGAAGAACTCGTCCCAGGCGATCTCACGCAGGCCAGGCTCGGGTGTGCCGAAATCGAAGCGCAGAAGCGGGTTGCCGTCGGGGGACGTCCGGCCTTCCAGGAGCGCGGGGCGGCCGTCGCGTGCCTCGGCCCAGGCGCGGATGAAACCGTGGTCGAATGTCGTCTCGTCACTCATCGGTCTGTCCAGAAAGTTTGCAGGCTGATGAAACGACATCTGCGGCCCGTTGTTCCCCCGCGGCGGCGAAGCCCAGGCCCAGCAGCAGGAACACCCAGCCGCCGTTTGGCATGGAGGTGAAGGCGGAGGTGGATGCGACTGGCCAGAGCGCCACCACGGCGCCGACCAGAAGGCCGGCGCGTAGCGGCGGCAGCCCGCGGGTGACGCCGCGGCCCAGGCGGGCCAGCGCGGCGGCCACCATGAGAGTGAACAGGATCAGGCCGGGCAGGCCGGCGTCGTCCAGCGCTTCCAGGAAATAGTTATGCGGGTGGATGTTGCAGGCGGACTGGCCGCCGTTGAGGTTGGCGGTGGGGATGCCCAGCCAGGCGATGCCGTGCATGGCCCAGAAATCATGGCATCCGCGGCGGAAGCCGTCGAAGCCCAGGCCCAGCCAGGGATGCAGCTCGCCTACGGTGACGGCGCGGGTGAAGATGAGGCCGTAGTCGCTCTGGCCGAAATGGGCCATCTGGTCCGTGGTCTGCTGGACCAGCTTGGCAGCAGCCGCCGGCGATACCCAGGGCAGGGCGGCCACGAGTGCGACGCCCGCAGCGGCGGCGAGGACCAGGGCCACGCGCAGGCGCGGGACGAGCAAGGCTGCCGTGGCCAGGCCCAGAAGCATGAGCACCGTGGGCATGCGCTGGCCGATCAGCACCATGGTGAGCGCGGCGAGCATGGCCAATGCCACGGCGGCAAGCCGCGCGCGTAAGCTGGGCCGGGCTGCCAAGACGGCGAGGGCGGGGATGAGGGCCGGGAAGAACAGCAGGATGAAGGCAGGGCCGGCGCGTGGCTTTCCGAAAGGGCCGGTGAGCGCGCCGTCCGGCCAGCGCGGCTGGCCAAACAGGTTGGCGCCCAAAAGGTATTGCTGCCAGGCTTCCAGCCCGATCCAGCAGAACGCGGCGACGAGCAGGATCGAGATGAGGCGGCGGCCAGTGGCACCTTGCGGCGTGTCGTCTGCCAGCACCCAACTACCCAGCGCCATAGCGAGTACAGGCAAGCGTATGGCAAGGAGGCCGAGCAGCAACCCGCCTGTGCCGAGCGCCGAGCAGAGTGACAGCCAAAGCCACCACACGAGGGCGGCCAGCATGAACGGCTGGTGCAGCCAGGCCGTCTTGCGCGCGAGCACGGTGCGAAGCAGGAACAGGAGGTCGATGGTCGCGATCAGGATCTCGGCCAAGGCGCGGGCGTGCAGCAGGGCCAGCGGCAGAAGCAGGCACGCTGCCACGGCGCCACGCCAAGCTGCGCGCTCCCACAAGGCGTCTAGTGCCGTGGCGGTCAGGGGATCGTGGCGCATGGCGGCATGATCGCCGTGGCCGGGCGGGGCTGCAAGTTGGTGCGTTACGCCAGATGTTGGCGCCTGTTGCCGGACCATACTGCTGCACGTGAATTTCTTAGCAAAATGCCGTTGTTTGACAGTTGCTTAGACGTTGGCACGACGGCTGCAACCGGCAGCGCTATGGAACCAGGTTTCAGACGTTACGCAATCGTAGGGCCGCCTCCACCGTGCCAATCTGGTTCGGATGCGAACCTGATGGTATGGGCGGCGGCCGTCTGCGGCCGGGGGGAGAGCGTCATTCCATCTAATGAGCCCAAAACGGGAGCCCGTCGTTCGGGGCTGCTGTTGGCTGCCGCGGGGTCTGTGCTGGCGGGGTGCGCGGTGGGGCCGAACTACAGGCAACCGGCGCCGCCGGCGGCTGACCGGTTTACCGAGGCGGCCCTGCCCGGCAGCACGGGCGGCGTGGCCG
>CAXTJZ010000278.1:0-4356 GCA_964244695.1 uncultured Acetobacteraceae bacterium | reverse complement strand
GGCCTTCTTTTTTGAAAAAAAGAAACAAAAAACTTTTGGTCCCTGTCGGCGAACGTTTCAGCACCCGCCGACAGGGAGTAAAAGTTTTTTGGTCCTTTTTTTCAAAAAGGACTGCTTGCTTCCTGCGTAACAGCCCAAACACTACGTTTCTGTTGTGCCACCATTTCCGCACACGCTATCAGCGCTGGCGGAACAGGAAAACACAGCGATGTCCGGGGCTGTCCTCACAACACGCGCAAAACGCGATACGTCACGCCAGTTCTATGTCTGGATGTCGGGCACTTGCCTGAGTATCGCCGTACTCGGCTTCGTGCCCACCTACTTCGTGCCGATCGCCCAGGGAACCTTCGCAGCCGAGCCTGTCGTGCACGTACACGGCATGATCCTGTTTGCCTGGGTCACCATGCTGTTCACGCAAAGCCTGCTTGTCGCGCGCGGCCACGTCCTCGCGCACAGATCCTGGGGCATGCTCGGCATTTCCATCGCAACTGCAATGGTGTTCATCACCATCACCATCGTATCCTTGCGCATTGCCCAAAGCTCGGCCCCAGGCCAGCCGCCGGAACTCGCCCGCGCGGTGCGCGCGTTCGAATGGCCGATCATCTCCGAACTGCTGTTCTTCACGCCAGTCTTCGTGCTGGCCGTGGTCTGGGTAAGGCGGCCGGAGACGCATAAGCGACTCATGCTGCTGGCCACGATTTCCATGATGGGCGCCCCGATCGGCCGCTGGTTCAGGGTCTTCCTGGCGCCACCCGCCGCCGCGCAACAGGACACCGTCCCGCCAGTCTTTGTCCTGGTCCCACCCAGCCTGGTCGACAATCTTCTCATCCTGGTCGCCATCTTCTACGATTGGCGCACCCGCGGCCGCCCCCACCCGGTCTACCTGGCCGGCGGCGCAGCACTCCTGCTGCTGGAACTCACCGCGGTTCCGGTGGCCGGAACACCAGCGTGGCAGGCCGTCGCCACCGCCATCGGCCACTTGGCCGGTTAAGAAGCAAGGCCTTCTTTTTTGAAAAAAAGAAGCAAAAAACTTCTACGCCCTGTCGGCGATCGTTTCACCACCCGCCGACAGGGAGCAAAAGTTTTTTGGTCCTTTTTTTCAAAAAAGGACTGCTTGCTTCTTTCGCGAACTCGCCCGTCACCAACTCCGCCTGAAACTACCCTGCAAAAACTCGACAACCGGCGTCATGTCGAAAACCGAGACGCCCTCGTCGCCGATCGGCAGCATCGGCAACATCCGCGCCACAAGCGATCGCACGCCCATCCCCAACCCATCCAGCGGCAGCGACCGCCGATGTATCGCCCACACCGCGCACACCGTCTCGATTGCCACGGTGTTCCACGCCGGCGTCAGCGCCCGCACGGTCTCCGCCACCGATTGCGGCGCGTTGCCTGCCACGTCCTCCACACCGTCGTCGAGCTGGCCTGAATAGTTCAGCATCGCCGGGTACGCGGCCTGACGCACCGCGGCGACACTCGCCCCCGCGAGGTGGCCAAGGTTTAGGAACTGCACGCCGCCTATCGCGCCCGGTTCAGCGGCCAAACTTGTCGGCAAATCCGTGAAATTTGGCCATTGTATCTTGTGTATGCGCTGCCCGGACGCCTCTATCACCTTGGCAAGCGCCTGCCGCAACGTATCCATCGCCAGCGCGCACACCGTCGTCTCCATGTTGCCGTGCGAAATGAACGCACCAGCCACCGTGTCGATCAAAGGATTGTCGCAAGCCGAAGACAGCTCGGTCTCGAATATACCCTGCGCGAAATTATAGGCTGCCTCCGCCGCGCCATGTATCTGCGGAATGCACCGGAAACTCAAAGGATCCTGCAAAAGTCGCGCCGCGCCAGGCTCCCACAGCCGGCTGCCGGCCAGCGCTTCCCGCAGCATCGCCCCTGAGCGTATCTGCCCGGCCTGCCCGCGCGCCAGATCCACCTGCGCGCTCCATGATCGCAGGTTGCCCCGAAACCCCTCTATCGACAGCACGCCCGCAATCGTCGCCGCATCCAGCAGCGCTCTCACCTCGGCGATGGCAAGCGCACCCTGCGCCAGCATGAGGCTGTTGGAACTTAGCAGCGATATCGCCTCCTTTGCTGCGAGGCTGCCGATAGGCACGGGCCCTGCACCGCCCGCGCCTATCCCCTTCTTGCCGATCACCGGCACCGCCATCTGGCTCATCGCCACGATGTCGGAGGCGCCCACCGATCCGCCGAGCCGCACGTCCGGCAGGTCATCGGCTTGGAAGCGGGCAAGCAGGCTCTCGAACAATTCAAGCCTGATCCCCGAGCGCCCTTTGGCAAACAGCGCAAGCTGTATGGCCATCGCCGCGCGCACAACCGGTGCGGCCGCGTCCTGGCCAGGCATCACCGACGCATGCGCGGTGATCATCAGGTTGTTGTAGCGCGCGATCTCCGCGCGGCCCACCGCGAAGTCCTTCTGGCTGCCAACCCCTGTATTGATCCCGTAGGCGGGCGTGCCGCTGTCGACCACCCGATCGACAATTTCGCGCGCCGCGATGATCGCCCGGCGCCCAGTTGCGGACAGCGCAAGGTCTGCGTGCCCGGCGGCGAGCGCCTCCACGTCACGAAGCGTCAGCGTCGCCTCGCCGAGCGCGATCCTCCTGTGGGCTGGCATAGGCGGAACACTCCCGTGTGACGTGCGCGAGTCGGCAGAAAGCAAGCAGTTCTTTTTTAAAAAAAAGAACCAAAAAACTCTTGTCTGTTCGAATGCGTGTCGCTGAGTCGCCCGTCTCAGCATTCCGCGACAGCGCCAGCAAAAGCTTTTTGCTTCTTTTTCTCGAAAAAGAAGGCCTTCCTACCCTTGCCCCCGCTACGCCGGATCCGCCGGCACCACCTTACTACCCCAAGCCCCATCATACGCTTCACGCAGCGCCGAGACATACCGCTTCGCCCAGCCAACCATCGCCTGCCGCGCGCCCGCGTGCCGATCAGGCAAGAACAGCAGCGCCGTGAAAAAACCGCTCTCGTCGGACCGCAGATAATTCAGCAGTAAAAGCTGATCCGGCAGCCGGACATCCGTCTCCTTCAGCCGCAGCAACGCCCGGTCCAGTATCGGGTCGGACCGCCCGCGCTCCGCCAGGTCGAATCCCCGCAACGAAGACAACCGCCAGCATTCATGCACCACCGGCCCTTGCCCGAACGGTTCCGGCGCCACGAAATTGGCAATCGTGTCCGGCTCGTCGCAGGTCTGCGTCACATCGAACGGACTCATCGGGTGCGTCACCGGGTCAGGCGCCGCCACGATAAGCAGCCCCGTCATCTCCCCCGCATCAACCCGCCCGAACACCTCTATCTGCCCGCTCACCGGCTTGCCGCCGCGCGCCAGCACCAAAGTCTGCCACCGCCCGGCAGGCAACGGCAGCGTCCGGCCGGCAAAGGCCACCACGCCCGACCGCTCGGCGCCCGGCGGCGGAAACGCCACCGCCGAGTACCCCGCATCCTGCAGTGCAGGCGGCGGCTTGAAATGGGCCGCAACATTGACCGCCGGCAGGGCCGCCGCCCGAGGCGCCACCGCCCGCCTGACCCAAGCCGGCACCACCGGCGGAAACATCGCGGCCAGCGCCGTAGCCGCAACCGCCGCTACCAGACACAACCGCCACGCCGGCGCCCGGCGCCAAAGCCGCCCAGCCGCAGACACGCTCAGCTATCCAGATGCTGCCCAATCGCTACCCGCTCCCCAGGCTCCAACACAACCCGCGACGGCGCCCGCAAATCAGCAACACGCGTGATGATCCCCTCATCACCCTTCTCCAGCTTCACGCAATGCGCCCCCTTCTGCCGCGCCTCGATCAGCCCGTCGCTCACCATCTCCTCGATCGAGCGCACCAGGTCGCGCGCACTGGCCCCCTGCCCCAACCGATCCTGCTTCTGCATCACATCCAGCAGCAAATGCGGATCGATCCCACCTGCCGCAATCTCCAGCCCATAACTCCCAATCATCGCCTCGATCTCAAGCGCCGCCACCCGCGCCACATCCAGCCCAGCCAACGCCCGGAACACAAAAATCCGGTCGAGCCGATTCAAAACCTCAGGCGCAAACCCAGCCAACTTCAGAACTTCAACCGCCGCCCCCCGCATCCCGTCCGGATCATCGGCATACTTATCCGCGATCTCCCCCAGCGCTTCCGTCGCAATGTTCGATGTCAGCATGAAGATGGACCGCGTCGTGGAAACCTGCGCCCCCGTGGAAGCCTCCGTCACATGCCCATCGTTCCACGCCGACAAGAACTTCTTGAACACATCGGGATGCGCCTTCTCGATCTCGTCAAGCAGCACCAGCGCGTCCGGCACTTCCTTCAACCCGCCCGTCAACTTCCCAAACGTATCTGACCCGACATACCC
>CAXTJZ010000277.1:0-4360 GCA_964244695.1 uncultured Acetobacteraceae bacterium | reverse complement strand
TTCGCGCAGCTTGCCCTCGTCCGGCGCGAATCCTGTGCTGATGCTGCGCAGCACGCCCAGCCGGTCCTCCTGGCTGAGCGCGCGCAGGCACACGGTCAGCTCGCGCGCCAGCGCTGCGCCGGACGCCTCGCCGCGCTCCGAAAGCAGGGCCGCCGCCAGCGCCTGCGCGCGGGCCGGGCCAGGCGCCGCGCCGGCGGGGACCCTGGCAAAGGCGCTTGCCCAAAGCCGGTCCAGCCAGGAGCGTTGCTGTGCGGGTTGTGCCATTTGCTGCCTTCGTGCGTGTCGCTGATAGATAGGCAAGCAAGGCCTTCTTTTTCGAGAAAAAGAAGCAAAAAGCTTTTGCGGGCGCTGTCGCGGAACGTTGAAGCGCACGCCTCCCCAAACGCACGCCAAACAGCCGAAAGTTTTTTGGTTCTTTTTTTCAAAAAAGAACTGCTTTCTTCCTTACCTTACGGGGAACCCAAAGTGTCCGAAGCCAACCCCCGCCTGCTGCCCGGCCCCCTGTCAGGCGCCGTCATCCTGGACCTCTCGCGCATCCTCGCCGGCCCCTACTGCACACTCTTGCTGCACGAACTGGGCGCCCGCATCATCAAGGTGGAGCCGCCCCAGGGCGACGACTCGCGCGCCTACGGCCCGTTCCAGGATGGCGAGTCGCTGTATTTCGCAGCCATCAACCGCGGCAAGGAATCCATCGCACTCGACCTGAAAAAGCCGGAAGACCTCGCGGTGCTGGACAGGCTGCTGGCCCGCGCGGACGTGGTCCTGGAGAACTTCCGCCCAGGCACGATGGAAAAGCTGGGGCTCGGCTGGGACACGTTGCACGAACGCTTCCCGCGCCTGATCTACGCCGCCGCGTCGGGCTTCGGCCACACCGGCCCGGAATCGAAGAAGCCCGCCTACGACATGATCGTGCAGGGCCTCGGCGGCATCATGTCCGTCACCGGCCATCCCGGCGCGGCGCCGGCGCGCATCGGCGTGTCCATCGGTGATCTGGGCGCCGGCATCTACACCGCGCTCGGCATCGCCGCCGCGCTGTATCACCGCGAACGCACAAGCGAGGCCACGAAAGTCGACGTGTCCATGCTGGATTGCCAGCTCTCGCTCATGGAAAACCCCGCCATGCGCTACCTGGCCACCGGCACGTTGCCCGGCCCGATGGGCGGACGGCACGCCACCATCACGCCGTTCGCCATCTTCCAGGCGCAGGACCGCCCCATCATCATCGCCGCCGGCAATGACGGGCTGTTCCGCAAACTCTGCGCCGCACTCGGCGAGCCAGGCTGGGCCGACGAGCCGCGCTTCGCCACCAACGAGACGCGGCGCGCTTTGGCAGGCGAACTGGCCGCGCTGATCGAAGGCGTGCTGGCACGGCACAGCGCGCAACACTGGCTCGGCGTCATGGAAGCGGCCGGCGTGCCGGCAGGCCCGATCAACACGGTGGCCGACGCGCTTACCCACCCCCAAGTGGCGCCGCGCCGCATGGTGGTGCAGGCCGGCGGCCTGCGGATGATCGGCAACCCGGTGAAGATATGGCCGCATGCGGCGAACGATGACGGACAGCGTACGCCGGCGCCTGCGCTGGATGGTGACAGGGCGAGGCTGCTGGCGGAATTTGAGTAAGCAAGGAAGGCCTTCTTTTTTGAAAAAAAGAAGCAAAAAACTTTTGCTCCTCCGCCTGCACCATTGCCCGTGCAGGTCCTGCCAACGCGCACGCCGGCAGACTCAGACGAACCCTTTATGCAAACGTGGGAGCAAAAGTCTTTTGGTTCTTTTTTTCAAAAAAGAACTGCTTGCTTCCTTACTTAAGCACCCAGGCCAATATAGCTTTCTGCGCCCAAAGCCGGTTCCCCGCCTCGTCGAACACCACCGATTGCGGCCCGTCCAGCACCTCGGCCGACACCTCCTCGCCGCGATGCGCCGGCAGGCAATGCATGAAAACCGCATCGTCCGCCGCTTGCGCCATCAGTGCCGCATTCACCTGGAAAGCCGCCAACGGGCGGCAGTCGCGCTTGGGATCGTCAGCCATGCTCACCCAGCAATCCGTCACCACGCAGCGTGCGCCGGCTACAGCCTGCGCGGGGTCGGACATCACGTGCACGTCGCCGCCTTCCCGCCTGGCCCAGTCCGACAGGTAGCCGGGGATTGTGCGGGAAACCGGACAGGCCAGGCGCAGCGTGAAGCCGAAGCGCACGGCGGCCTGCACCCAGGTGCGCGCCACGTTGTTGCCGTCGCCGCACCACGCGACCACCTGTCCGGCGATCGGCCCCCGATGCTCCTCGAAGGTCATGATGTCCGCCATCAGCTGGCACGGATGGCTGGCTTCCGTCAGGCCGTTGATCACCGGCACGGTCGCGTGTTCCGCCAGTTCCTCCAGCTTTCGCACCTTGTCGGTCCGCAGCATAATCGCGTCCACGTAGCGCGAGAGCACGCGGGCGGTGTCGGCGATCGTCTCGCCGCGGCCGAGTTGCATCTCGCGGTCCGACAGCATGATGCAGTGGCCGCCCAACTGGCGCATCGCCACTTCGAAGCTGACGCGCGTGCGCGTGCTCGGGCGCTCGAACAGCAGGGCGAGGGTCTTGCCGGCGAGCTCAGGTGGGGCCGGGGCGCCGGCCTTGAAAGCGGCGGCCTGGTCCAGGATGGCGCGCAGCGTGGCTGTGTCGAATTCGGCGAGTTCTAGGAAGTGCTTTGTCATTTAGGGAAGAAAGGCCTTCTTTTTTGAAAAAAAGAAGCAAAAAACTTTTGTCCCCGCGCCTGCACGGCGATCCGGCCTGTTCTGCCAGCACGCGCATTCGCAGGACCAGCCTGGATGCTGGCTGCAAGCGTGGGAGCAAACGTTTTTTGGTCCCTTTTTTCAAAAAAGGACTGCTTGCTTCCTTGCCTCACTGCGCCGCGGCCAGATGCGTCCGCAGCCCCGAAGCAGCCTGCCCCAGCTTTGCCAGCCCCTCTGCCACATCGCTGTCCGTCAGCACCAAAGGCGGCACCAGGCGCAGCACGTTCTCGCCGGCGGCCACTGTGAGCATGCCGGCCTCCACGCAGGCCTTCTGCACCGTGGTATTCGGCACCGCGCATTCCAGCCCAAGCATCAGCCCAATGCCGCGCACGCCCGGAAACACGTCGGGATACCGCGCCGATAGCTGCAACAGTCCGGCGTGCAAGCGTGCGCCGTGCGCGGCTACCCCGTCCAGGAAGCCGTCCGCCAACAGCACGTCGAGCACCGCGTTGCCGGCGGCGGCCGCCATCGGGTTGCCGCCGAAGGTGGTGCCGTGGCTGCCGGCCGTCAGGTGGCAGGCCACGCTTTCGCGCGCCAGGATGGCGCCCATGGGAAAGCCGCCGCCTATCCCCTTGGCGGCCGAGAGCACGTCCGGCTCCACGCCGGCCACTTGGTGGGCGAACAGCTTGCCGGTGCGCCCCATGCCGCATTGCACCTCGTCGAAGGCCAGGAGCAGGCCCCATTCGTCGCAGGCGGCACGCAGGTCGGCGAGGAAGCCGTCTGGCGCCACGCGTACGCCGCCCTCGCCCTGTATCGGTTCCACCAGAATGCCGGCAGTTTCTGGCGTGATGGCGTCGCGGACGGCGTTCATGTTGCCGAAAGGCACGTGGTCGAACCCGTCTACCGGGATTCCGAAGCCGTCCAGGTATTTCGGGTTTCCGGTGGCCGACAGCATGGCCAGCGTGCGGCCATGGAACGCGCCGGAGAAGCAGATCATCCGCGTCCGCTCGGGCCGGCCGGTCTTGGCCATGGCACGGCGCACCATCTTCACCGCGCCCTCGTTGGCTTCCGCGCCGGAATTGCAGAAGAACACGCTGTCGGCGAACGTGGAGTCCACCAGACGTTGCGCCAGGCGCTCGGCCTCCGGCACCCTGTACAGGTTGGATACGTGCAGCATGCGACCCGCCTGGGTTGCAATGGCGCCCACAAGATGCGGATGCGCATGGCCTAGCGAGCTAGTGGCGATGCCCGCCCCGAAATCGAGGAAGCGGCGTCCGTCGGCGGTCATGAGCCAGGCGCCCTGGCCGTGGTCGAAGGCGAGGTCCTCGCGCGCATACGTGGGCATAAGCGCGGGGATCATGGGTTCTCTCTCGTCACCGCTAGTATCCATAAGGCGGGTGAATGCACGCTACGATCGCTAGTGGCAGTGCAGCAAAGTGGGCATGTTCAGGCTTCTGTAAGCCCGAATCAAACCACCGGCAAATTGGCCGAAGCTGTCAAGGCATAATGTTACCCCCTGACCCGCCACAGCACGATAATCACGATTCCGTAAGAAATGGTGGAGCGCATGATCCTGGTTCGGGGCTGGAAGGCAGGAGGAGTGCGTCAGACGCTCAGCCTGTCGTGCCAGGTCCGCGTCAGGTCGGGTGG
>CAXTJZ010000276.1:0-4402 GCA_964244695.1 uncultured Acetobacteraceae bacterium | reverse complement strand
GTTCCGGACTCGATGCTTGCCTCCCTGTCGGTCGCTCAGCGAAGAGACGTCTGGCAGCACCTGTTGCGCGAGCCTTCCGGTTTGTCGTCAACGCGCGTCTATGTTGTGCCGTCGCAATCACGCATCACGGGCTTTTCGTCTTGCGGTCGGCAGCGCAGCGATCAGCTCCGGGCGCTGGGCTATGATGGTGAGATCAGTGCAATCTACGTGCTGCGTTCGGCCCAGGGCCGCGGGTTCGGTCGCATGCTGTTCGAAGCGGCAGTGCTTGGCTTGCGCGAGATGGATCATGCGGGCGTCAGTCTCTGGGTTTTGCGCGGCAACCTCGAGGCCCGCGGCTTTTACGAGCATCTGGGCGGAGAGGTGATCGGAGAACGGCAAGACATCCGCGATACATGCGTATTACAGGAAGTCGCCTATGGCTGGCGATAAGCGTCGAGGTTTGACGCGTGGTCTGAGTCGGCGTGTGTGATATAGCCATTCGGGTATCTGTCACGCGCGGACCCAAAAGTAGCAAAAGTTTTTTGGTTCGTTATTTCGAAAGAGAACAGCTTCCTTTCACCCCTGAAACGGATCGCGTACCATGATCGTGTCGTCGCGCTCCGGGCTGGTGGACAGCAACGTGACAGGCGCCTCGACGAGTTCTTCGATGCGGCGGACATACTTTATGGCTTGCGCGGGGAGGTCGGCCCAGCTTCGAGCGCCGCGTGTGGAGCCGCGCCAACCGTCGATCGTTTCGTAGATGGGTATGGCGGCGGCTTGCGCGGCTGGCGCTGCGGGCAGATGGGTCAAGTGCGCACCGGCCATGGTGTAGCCGGTACAGATCTGGAGCTGGTCCATTCCGTCCAGCACGTCCAACTTGGTGAGCGCCAAGCCTTGTATGCCGCCGACTTTCACCGCCTGGCGGACCATGGCGGCGTCGAACCAGCCGCAGCGGCGGGGACGGCCGGTGACGGTGCCGAATTCATGGCCGCGCTCGCCGAGCTGGCGGCCGGTCTCGTCGTGCAGTTCGGAGGGGAAAGGGCCTGACCCGACGCGGGTGGTGTAAGCCTTGCCGATCCCCAGGACAAAGCCCACGGCCGACGGGCCCACGCCGCTGCCTGACGCGGCGGTGGCAGCCACCGTGTTGCTGCTGGTGACGAACGGGTAGGTGCCGTGGTCCACGTCCAGCATCACGGCCTGGGCGCCTTCGAAGAGGATTCGGCGGCCGTCCCGCCTGGCGGCGTCCAGGCGTTCCCAGACGGGTTCCATGTAAGGCAGGATCTTGGGCGCGATCTCGAGGAGGCTGTCGAGCAAAGCCTGCTTCTCGAAGATCTCGGCGCCCAGGCCGCGCAGCAGCGTGTTGTGGTGCAGGAGGAGCTCGTCGAGCTTGGCGGACAGGGTTTCGGGTTCGGCGAGGTCGCAGGCGCGTATGGCGCGGCGGCCCACCTTGTCCTCGTAGGCGGGGCCGATGCCGCGGCCGGTGGTGCCGATCTTGGCATCGCCGCGGGCGGCTTCGCGGGCGCGGTCCAGCGCGCCGTGCAGCGGCAGGATGAGGATGGCGTTGTCGGCGATGCGCAGCATGTCCGGCGGCACGCGCAGGCCCTGGGCCTCGACACGGGCGATCTCGGCGAGAAGCGCCCAGGGGTCGACGACGACGCCGTTGCCGATGATGCCGAGCTTGCCGCGCACCAGGCCGGAAGGGAGCAGGCTGAGCTTGTAGGTCTGGTTGCCGACGACGAGGGTGTGGCCGGCGTTGTGGCCGCCCTGGAAGCGCACGACGATGTCCGCACGGCTGGCGAGCCAGTCGACGACTTTGCCTTTTCCTTCGTCGCCCCATTGGGCGCCTATTACGGCTACGTTTGGCATTTTTTGTGTGGCCCTGAAGGAAGGAAGAAAGCAGTTCTTTTTTGAAAAAAAGAACCAAAAAACTTTTGCTACCCCGCATTTGCGGCAGTCGCGTCTATCCGGATGAGACGAGGCGGTGGACTAGCGTGGGAGATAAAAGTTTTTTGCTTCTTTTTTTCAAAAAAGAAGGCCTTGCTTACTTTCTCACTGGCAGCGCCTCGCCGTTCCGGAAGACATGCGAGCATCCAAGCCGCACCGCATCGCAGTTTTGGTCCAGAGCCGCAACGGTGGCGAACCCCTGGGCGCGCAGGGCGCGGGCGGCGGCCTGGTCTGTGCCGAGTGGGAGGAAAACGGTCGGGCGCGGGGCGGGTGCCGGGGCGGCGCGCAGGACGGCGCCGGCGAAAAGGGTGACGCCGGTGGCCGGTTCGCCTTCTCCGGAGAGGTAGCGGCCGCCGCGGCCCAGCTCCTCGTGACGGCCGGGGGCGAAGACGGTGACGGCGATGCCGGTGTGGTAGCGGAAGCCGCGGAACTCCAACGGGTCGATGGTGACGCGTATGTGCGGGGCCTGGGTGGTCAGCAGGTGGACGACTTCGGCGAGGCGTTCGGCCAGCGCGCGTTGCGGGGCGGGGAGGTTCGCGGCGGCAAGGGCGGCGAGGGCGGGTTGGGCCGGGCCGGCGGCGAGGAGGAGGGTGTTGAGCATGGGGGCAAGTGGGCCGGCGTGTTCGGTGATAGCGGCGGCGTCCTTGCGGTCCAGGGCACGGGCAAGGATTTTGGCGCGCGGGCCTTCGACGTTCGCGGCGGCGAGGAGGGCGGGGGCCAAGGTAGGGAGGGTGAGGTCCAGGCTGATGCGGGTGAGGCCGAGGGCGCCCAGGGCTTCGGCGGCGACGAGCATGGCTTCGGCGTCGGCTTGCGGGGTGTCGGCGCCGAGGAGCTCGATGCCGGCCTGGGGGACCTGGCGGTCGGTGTCGAACAAAGCGCGGACGCGTATGCATTCGGCGGCGTAGGAGAGGCGCAGCGGGCGGGGGGCGCCGGCGAGGCGGGTGGCGGCGATACGGGCGACTTGCGGGGTGATGTCGGCGCGCAGCGCCATCATGCGGTGGCTGTCCGGGTCCAGCACGCGGAACACCTGGTCGGAGAGGGCGGCGCCGGCGCCGGCGAGCAAGCTGTCCTCGAATTCGAGGAGAGGGGGTTTGACGCGGGTGTAGCCGTGGCTGGCGAATACGGCCATCAGGGTCTCGACGGCGGCGGCCTCGGTCTGGGCGTCCGGGGGCAGGAGGTCTCGCAAGCCGGCGGGGAGGAGGGCCGGGTGTGGGGGGGTGAGGTCGTCCATGTGTGGCGGGCTATAGCTGGGTGGAGACGGGCGCGGAAGCCGGGCGGTTGCCCATGATCTCCCGGTCGACATACGTCTGACGCTTTCAACCGACGGCGCTCGTGAGGTCCACGCTTTTTCCGGCTTTGCTGGTATCGTGTGCCGCGTTTGTCTTGGCCATGGCCACCACGCCGTAGCAGGCCGACGTCAAAGGTACGGTTTGCAACGGACGAGACTGCTTGCAAGCTGACGGTTTCCGCGGTGACAGCCGGCGAGACGCTGACCATCGAGCACCTTTCCGGCAGTGTGACCACGTCCGGCGAGCAGGGTGAATCTATACGCACCTGCTCCCCTCAGCGGCGGCGGCGGCGACCGAGTTTTCTGCCGGCGGTCCAGTTCCTGGATGGCACGATCATACGCGGCATCGTCAACTTGGCGACGCTGTTCACCGTGGAGGCAGGCGACGAGCCGCAGGTCTTCGAGGCAGGCGACCGCCATATGGTGAGCGGGGCTGACGATGGCTGCTTTATTCCAGGGACAGAGACGCCGTAGGGCCACCCGCAAGCGGAGGCCGCCGTAACGTCAGGGTGGTTTGTGCTGCGGCGCGGCAAACCGTAGGGTTCGGCCATGCCTGATCACAGCCCTGCCCCCGCCATCCTGACGCCGTTTCCGGAACCACCCGAGCCGGGGCATGTGCGCGAGGTGGCGTCAGGCGTGTTATGGGTGAGGTTCGCGCTGCCGTTCCTGCTGAACCACGTGAACGTCTACCTGATCGAGGACGAAGGCGGCTGGGCGGTGTTCGACACCGGGCTGGGCAACGACGTGACGCGGGCGGCCTGGGAGGCGGTGTTCGCGGGCGCGCTGCATGGCCAGCGCCTGACGCGGATCGTGTGCTCGCACTTCCACCCGGATCATGTGGGGCTGGTGGGGTGGCTGACGCAGCGTTTCGAAGCACCGCTTTCCATGCCGCGGGCGGAGTTCCTGATGACGCGTGTGCTGGACGATCGCGTGATGGCACCCGACCCGGGGTTCTATACCGAGCGCGGGCTGGAGGTGAATGCAGGCGGGCGCGTGGCGGGCGACGGGCATGACTACCTGAAGCTGGTGACCGGGCTGCCCACGCGGTTCCATCGGCTGGTGGCCGGCGAGACGCTGCGCATCGGGCGGCGGGATTTTGCCGTGCACACCGGCGGCGGGCATGCGCCGGAGCAGGCGATGCTGCATGGCGCGGCTGACGGGCTGTTCCTGGCAGTCGACCAGGTGCTGCTG
>CAXTJZ010000275.1:0-4432 GCA_964244695.1 uncultured Acetobacteraceae bacterium | reverse complement strand
CCTTCTTTTTCGAGAAAAAGAAGCAAAAAGCTTTTGTCTGCGCTGTCGCGGCGTGTTGAAGCGCGCGCTTTCACAAAACGCACCCGAGGGAGACAAAAGTTCTTTGGTTCTCTTCTTTTACAGAAGAACCACTTTCTTTTTACGATCATACGGCCGGCCAGATTTTTGGGTTCTGACGAATACAGAGTATCTCCTCGCTGTTCAGGCGTCTGTGTTTATCTCGTCGTGTCCGGACGCCGTTTTGGTCGGAGGGAAACAGCTCAGATAAACTGTTTATTTGTCGAGAGTGCTGATGACGGACGACGATCTGGCCACCCTGCTCCTGGCCGCCCGGACCGGCAGTGCCGTGCCAAGCGCTCAAGTGCCGGCTGACGAAGCGCAGGCCTATCGCGTGCAGGCGCGGGTGATGGCGGCGCTGGGCGAGATCGGCGGCTGGAAGGTGGGCGCGCCCGGGCCAGGCGCGCCGATAAGCTGCGCGCCGATGCCGCTGGCCGGCATCGCGCGGGCGCCGTGCCGGTTCGATCCGGCGGTGTTCACGCAGCGCGAGGTTGAGTCGGAGATCTGCTTTGTGCTGGCGGCCGACCTCCCGCCCCGCAAGGCGCCTTACGGCAGGGGCGAGGTTCTGGCCGCGGTCGGCGCCTGCCATCCCGGGATAGAGGTGCTGCAGTCACGCTATGCCGATCCGGCTGCGGCAGGCGCCTTGGCGATGCTGGCAGATCTCATCCAGACAGGCGGGTATGCCGTGGGCGCGCCGATCCTTGGTTGGCGCAATGTGGATTTCGCCTCCTTGCCGGTGACGCAGACCATCGAGGGTGGGCCTGAGCGGCGTGCGGTGGGGAATCCGGCGGGCGACATGATGCGGCTGATGATCTGGCTGGCGAACGTTGGCGCCGTTTGGGCAGGCGGGCTGCGTGCGGGGCAGGTGGTGACGTGCGGATCGTGGACGGGAAAGACGGCAGCGCCTGCGGGCAGCACGGTTACGGCTGCGTTTGGCGGGGCGGAGCCGGTGGTGGTGGGTTTCTTGGCGGGTTGAAGGAAGCAAGGCCTTCTTTTTTGAAAAAAAGAAGCAAAAAACTTTTGTCCCCGCGCCTGCACCACGGCGCGCTCCGGTTCTGCCAATGCGCATACTGGCAGAGTCAGGCAAGGCCGTGGTGCAGGCGAGGGAGCAAAAGTGTTTTGCTTCTTTTTTTCAAAAAAGAAGGCCTTGCTTGCTTAAGACCGTATCAGCTTGATCCGCTTTCCAGCCACC
This sequence comes from uncultured Acetobacteraceae bacterium, assembly GCA_964244695.1. GTDB lineage: Bacteria > Pseudomonadota > Alphaproteobacteria > Acetobacterales > Acetobacteraceae > BOG-908. Next base: position 3,183 of record CAXTJZ010000275.1, on the reverse strand, counting down.
CCAAGCGCAATCCGCCCCTGCTTCAGCGCCAGCGCATCCTCCCCGAACACCCCCAGCCGCCACCCATGCAAGGCGGGGATGTCCGGCGCCTCCTCGCAGGCCATCCGGTCTATGTCGTCCGAAGAGGCCAGCAGCTTAGGTGCCACGTCATGGCTGTCGGCCTTTTCCGCCAGCAGCACCTTCAGCAACGCCACCAGCGCGGGAGACGGGCGAGCGCCTTCGCGGGCGGCGCGGGCTTCCGGCAGGGCGTCCTCCGGCAGGGCGTTGGCTTCCTGGATGGCCGACAGCAGGGACTGCCCGGTCTGGCCTTCCGCGAAGCCGCGGGTGACGCCGCGTATCCGGCCCAGCGTCTCCACGTCGCGCGGCGCGGTGGCGGCGATCTCCAGCAGGCTTTCGTCGCGCACCAGGCGCTGGCGGGGGATGTTGATGCGCTGCGCCTCGCGCTCCCGCCAGGCGGCGATGGCGCGCAGGGCGCCCAGCATGCGGCGGTTCGTGGTGCGCGGGCGGAGGCGCTCCCACATGGTCTCCGGATCCGGACGGTAGGTGGCGGGTTCGGCCAAGGCGGCCAGCTCCTCGGCCACCCAGGCCGCGCGGCCTTCGCGTTCCAGCCTGGCGGTCAGGCGCTCGTAGACGGTGCGCAAATGCGTCACGTCGGCGGCCGCGTAGGCCACCTGGGCGTGGCTCAGCGGCCGGGCGGACCAGTCGGAGAAGCGGTGCGCCTTGTCGATCTGGCCGCCGGCAAGGCCTGCGACCAGGCTGTCGTAGCCAACCTGGTCGCCGAAGCCGGCCACCATGGCGGCGACCTGGGTGTCGAACAGCGGAATCGGCACGGCACCGAACAGTTGCAGGAAGATTTCCACGTCCTGGCGCGCGGCGTGGAACACTTTCACCACGCCGGGGTTGGCCAGCAGCGCGCCCAGCGGGGCGAGGTCCAGCCCCGGCGCCAGTGCATCGACCACGGCCACGTCCGATGTGCCGCCGAGCTGGACGACGCAGAGTTCGGGCCAGTAGGTCCGCTCGCGCATGAACTCGGTATCGACCGTCACGTAGGGTTCGCCCGCCAGGCGTTGGCAGAGGGCGGCCAGAGCGGGGGTGTCGGTGACAAGGACGGGGGCCGCGAAGGTCTCGCGGGGGGATCGGGTCATCTGATACTTTAGCCTATAGGATCAGCAAGAGACCAGCCCCCGAACCTGGCCGGAACGCCATGGTCTTCGGCCGGGCGATGTTTTCCCCGTGATCTCGGCACCGTATAACGGCGCCAACCCGAGCCGTCTGCCAAACCCGGCGCGCCAGATGGCCGCCAGGGCGGGTTCGGCAGACAGCTCACCACGCGAAGGCTCTTCATGCATACTTATCGGACCCACACCTGCGGCGCGCTGCGCGCTTCCGACGCCGGCAGCACCGCCCGGCTGTCCGGCTGGGTGCACAGCAAGCGCGACCATGGCGGATTGCTGTTCATCGATTTGCGCGACCATTACGGCCTGACGCAGATCGTCTTCCCGCACGGCTCACCGGCATTGGCCACGGCGGACGCGCTGCGCGTCGAATCCTGCATCACGGTGACGGGCGAGGTGGTGGCGCGCGAGGCGGCCACGCGCAACCCGCGCCTGCCCACCGGTGACATCGAGCTGCGCGCACAGGACATCACCGTGCAATCGACCGCGGACGTGCTCCCCATGCAGGTGGCCGGCGCCGAGACCTACTCGGACGAGACACGCCTGACCTACCGCTACATCGACCTGCGGCGCGAGCGCACGCATGCCAACATGATGCTGCGCGCGCATGTCATCGCCTCGCTGCGCCGGCGCATGACGGAGCAAGGGTTCACCGAGTTCCAGACGCCTATCCTGACCGCCAGCTCGCCTGAGGGCGCGCGCGACTTCCTGGTGCCCGCCCGCAACCACCCAGGTAAGTTCTACGCCCTTCCGCAGGCGCCGCAGCAGTTCAAGCAATTGCTCATGGTGGCCGGCTTCGACCGCTACTTCCAGATAGCACCTTGTTTCCGCGACGAAGCCAGCCGTGCGGACCGCTCGCCGGGCGAGTTCTACCAGCTCGATTTCGAGATGAGCTACGTGACGCAGGAAGACGTGTTCGCCACCATCGAGCCGGTCATCGGCGGCCTGTTCGAAGAGTTCGCCCGCGGCCGCAGCGTGGACAAACCGCCCTTCCAGCGCATCGCCTACGACACCGCGCTGCTGGAATACGGTTCCGACAAGCCGGACCTGCGCAACCCGCTGCGCATCACCGACGTCACCGCGCATTTCGCCGGCAGCGGCTTCGGCCTGTTCGCCAAGATTGCGGCAGGCGGCGGCATCGTGCGTGCTATTCCGGCCCCCGGCGCCGGCCCGCGCCCGCGCGGTTTCTTCGACAAGCTGAACGAGTGGGCGCGCGCCGAAGGTGCGGGCGGCCTCGGCTACATCATCTTCGAAGCCGATGGCGCAAAAGGCCCGATCGCGAAGAACCTGGAACCGGACAGGTTGGAAGCCATACGCACCGCCTGCAACCTGGCACCCGGCGACGCAGTGTTCTTCGCCGCCGGCGCGCACGAGACGGCCGCCAAGTTCGCAGGCAGCGTGCGCACCCGCATCGGCCAGGAGCTCGAGCTTATCGAGAAAGATGCTTTCCGCTTCTGCTGGGTGGTGGACTTCCCGATGTACGAGTTGAACGAAGAGACCAGCCGCATCGACTTCTCGCACAACCCGTTCAGCATGCCGCAAGGCGGCATGGACGCGCTGACGACCATGGACCCGCTGCTGATAAAGGCCTTCCAATACGACATCGTCTGCAACGGTATCGAGTTGTCGTCCGGCGCCATACGCAACCACCGGCCGGACATCATGATACGCGCCTTCGAAATCGCCGGCTACGCGCAGGCGGATGTGGAAGCGCGCTTCGGCGGCATGCTGAACGCGTTCCGCTACGGCGCGCCGCCGCATGGCGGGTCCGCACCAGGTATCGACCGTATGGTGATGCTGCTGGCCGAGGAGCCCAACATACGCGAGGTGATCCTGTTCCCGCTGAACCAGCAGGGCGAGGATTTGCTCATGGGCGCGCCGGCGGGGGTGGATGCGGCGCGGCTGAAGGAGCTGTCTTTGAAGCTGGATCTGCCGCCGAAGGTGGTTAAGCAGTAAGCAAGCAAGGCCTTCTTTTTTGAAAAAAAGAAGCAAAAAACTTTTGGTCCCT
>CAXTJZ010000274.1:337-4446 GCA_964244695.1 uncultured Acetobacteraceae bacterium | reverse complement strand
TCGAAGAAGATGCCGCCCAGGCCGCGCGGCTCGTTGCGGTGCGGCAGGAAGAAGTAGCGGTCGCACCACTCCTTGAACTTCGGGTAGTAGGCGGGGTCGTGCGCGTCGCACGCGGCCTGGTAGGCGGCGTGGAAGGTCGTGCGGTCCTCCGCGGTCTCCGGCGTGTCCAGGAACATCGGCGTCAGGTCCCCGCCGCCGCCGAACCAGCCACGCGTGGTGACCAGCATGCGCGTGTTCATGTGCACGGCCGGCACGTGCGGGTTTTGCGGGTGGGCCACCAGGCTGATGCCGGTGGCGAAGAAGCGCGGGTCCTCCGCGGCGCCGGGGATCTGGGCGCGGAACTCGGGCGAGAACTCGCCGGACACGGTGGAGACGTTGACGCCCACTTTCTCGAACACCCGGCCGTGCATCAGGCTGATCACGCCGCCGCCGCCGTGGCTGCCGTCCGTCGTTGGCCGGCTCCAAGGGCGCCGCTCGAAGCGTCCGGCCGGGCAGTCGGAAAGCGGGCCCTCGGTCTGGGCGTCCTCTATCGCCTGCAAGGCGGCGCAGATGCGGTCGCGCAGGGTTTCGAACCAGGCTTGGGCGGCGGGCTTCAGGCGTTCGTGGGGGAGAGGGGTGCTCATGCGGCTTAGCTGGCATCGGGGAAGCAAGAAAGAAAGCAGTCCTTTTTTGAAAAAAGGACCAAAAAACTTTTGCTTCCCCCGCCTGCACCAAGGTGTGGTTTGGCGCTGCCGATCGCGCTCTGGCAGGACGAGCGCGGGCCTTTATGCAGGCGCCGGGAGCAAAAGTTTTTTGCTTCTTTTTTCAAAAAAGAAGGCCTTCCTTCCTGCCCGATTGCAGCCCGGCGATCACACCCTTATTAGGAGTGCAACTTCCGGCAGGCTCGCCGGCACCCCGCTAGCCTTCGCAAGGACCAAACACACTATGGCCGGTCTGCATAAGAGCGACTTCCAGAACCCGGTGCTGAACTGGGTGGACACCCGCCTGCCCATTCTGACGCTGATGACGAAGGAATACGGCAGCTTCCCCACGCCGAAGAACTTCAACTATTTCTGGAATTTCGGCGCGCTGGCCGTGGTCAACCTGCTGGTGATGATCGCGTCGGGCATCTTCCTGTCGATGAACTACAATGCCAGCACCGCCGGCGCGTTCGACAGCGTCGAGCGCATCATGCGTGACGTGAACTACGGCTGGCTGCTCCGCTACATTCACATGAATGGCGCGAGCATGTTCTTCATCATCATCTACATCCACATTTTCCGCGGCATGTACTACGGCAGCTACAAGGCGCCGCGCGAGCTGCTGTGGATGACGGGCGTGACCCTGTTCCTGCTGCTGATGGCCACCGCGTTCATGGGCTACGTGCTGCCCTGGGGCCAGATGAGCTACTGGGGCGCCACCGTCATCACCAACCTGTTCAGCGCCATTCCGTTGGTGGGCAACTGGATCGTGACGCTGCTGTGGGGCGGGTTCTCGGTGGATAACCCGACGCTGAACCGCTTCTTCAGCCTGCATTACCTGCTGCCGTTCGTGATTACCGGCGTGGTGTTCCTGCACGTGGTCGCCCTGCACATCACCGGCTCCAACAACCCGCTCGGCATCGACCCCAAGAGCGAGCAGGACACCCTGCCCTTCCATCCTTACTACACGGCCAAGGACAGCGTTGGCATGGCCGTCTATTTCCTGCTGTTCGCCGTCATCGTGTTCTTCATCCCGAACCTGTTTGGCGAGGCGGACAACTACATCCCCGCCAATCCGCTGCAGACGCCGAACGCCATTGTGCCGGAATGGTACTTCCTGCCGTTCTACGCCATCCTGCGCTCGGTGCCGGACAAGCTGTTTGGCGTGATCTGCATGTTCGGTTCCATCCTGGTGTGGTTCGTGCTGCCGTGGCTGGACACCTCGCCTGTGCGCAGCGCGCGCTTCCGCCCGATGTACCGCTGGTCGCTGCGCCTGATGGTGCTCTCCATGTTGGCGCTCGGCGTGGTGGGCGCGCACCACCCGATCGAGCCCTACGTCTCCATCGGACGTCTGGCAACCATCTACTACTTCCTGCACTTCCTGGTGCTGGTGCCGCTGTTCGGTTTCATCGAGCGGCCGCTGCCGCTGCCCGAAAGCATAAGCAAGCCTGTGCTGCGGCGTAATTTTCCCGGCGGCGGCGGCCCGCTGCCCACCGGTGCGGCTGCCAAGCCGATGGAGAAGATCTGATGCGTCAGCTTGCGGCCGCGGCCGTCCTGGGAACCGTTCTACTCGCCGGAACGGCCTATGCCGCCGGAGAGGAGGGACTGCCGGCCTTCAAGAAGATGGATTGGAGCTTCGCCGGCCCTTTCGGCGTGTTTGACCGGGCCTCGGCCCAGCGCGGCTTCCAGGTGTGGAACGAGGTCTGCTCCTCCTGTCACTCCATGAAGTTGATGAGCTATCGTAACCTGGCTGGCATCGGCCTGACCCCCGGCCAGATACGCGCCATCGCCGCCAGCAAGACGGTGCCTGGCGAGCTGAACGACCAGGGCGAGCCCACTACCCGCCCGGGCCTGCCAAGCGATCATTTCGCCTCGCCCTACCCTAATGAGAAAGCGTCGCGCGCCGCCAACAACGGCGCCTATCCGCCGGACCATTCGCTGATCGTCAACGCGCGTGCGGATGGGGCGAACTACATCAATTCGCTGCTGCAGGGCTATGTGGATCCGCCGCCCGGCGTGAAGGTGCCGGACGGGCTGTATTACAACAAGTGGTTCCAGGGCCATCAGATACACATGCCTGCGCCGTTGCAGGACAATTCGGTCACGTACGCGGACGGCACGAAAGCCACGCTGGCGCAGGAATCCAAGGACGTGACGACGTTTCTGTATTTCGCCTCCAACCCGCACATGGAGGAGCGCAAGCATCTTGGGGTGAAGATGGTTGCCTTCTTCGCGTTGCTGGCTGGTGTAACGTATGGGGTGAAGAAGCACGTGTGGTCGGACGTGCATAAGTCCACGCATGATGAAGAGAGGTAAGGAAGGCCGTCTTTTTTGCAAAAGAGAAGCAAAAAACTTTTACTTCCCCGCCTGCATCAAGGCGGTTTCTGGTCCTTCAATTACGCGTATCTGCAAGACACAAGCGACCGATGGGGCAAGCGCCAGTAGTAAAAGTTTTTTGGTTCTTTTTTTCAAAAAAGAACTGCTTCCTTCCTCGAGGTTCTCTCAGTGCCCAAAATAGGCGTAATAGGCGGCTCCGGCCTCTACGACATCGAAGGCTTGTCCGATCGTGCCTGGCGTAAGGCCAACTCCCCCTGGGGCGAGCCCTCGGACGAGCTTCTGCACGGTAAGCTGGACGGCATGGCGTGCGTGTTCCTGCCGCGCCACGGCCGCGGGCACCGGCTTTCGCCGAGCCACCTGAACTACCGCGCCAACATCGATGCGCTGAAGCGCGCCGGCTGCACGCATGTGATCTCGCTATCCGCCGTGGGCAGCCTGCAGGAGGAGTTGCCGCCCGGGCATTTCGTCATCGTGGACCAGTTCATCGACCGCAGCTTCGCCCGCGAGAAGAGCTTCTTCGGCGAGGGCTGCGTGGCGCATGTGAGCATGGCGCATCCGGTGTGCCCGAAACTGGGCGACACGCTGGAGGAGGCGGCCGGCGCGCTCGGCCTGCCGGTCCGGCGCGGTGGCACGTACCTGGTGATGGAGGGTCCGCAGTTCTCCACCAAGGCGGAGAGCGAGCTGTATCGGTCCTGGGGCTGCCAGGTGATCGGCATGACGAACATGCCGGAGGCCAAGCTCGCGCGCGAGGCGGAGATGCACTACGCGACCGTGGCGATGGTGACGGACTACGATTGCTGGCACGAGACGCACGCGCATGTGACGGTTGATGCAGTGGTAGCGGTGATGACGGCGAATGCGGAGCGTGCGCGGGCGTTGATACGGCGCGCGATACCTATGCTGGCGGATGCGGGGGCGAGTTGTGCGGTGGGGTGCGATCATGCGCTGGATCATGCGGTGATCACGCCGGTGGCGGCGCGGGATGTGGGGTTGATGGCGCGGCTGGATGCGGTGGCTGGGCGGGTTTTGGGGTAGGTAAGGAAGGCCTTCTTTTCTGAAGAAAAGAAGCAAAAGACTTCTATCTCCCCGCCT
>CAXTJZ010000274.1:0-327 GCA_964244695.1 uncultured Acetobacteraceae bacterium | reverse complement strand
TTCAGCGTATCGAGGCGGGGCAGTACGGGTATTGCGAGGAAAGCGGCGAGCCGATTGGGCTGCGGCGGCTGGAGGCCCGGCCGATCGCTACGTTGTCTTTGGAAGCGCAGGAGCGGCATGAGCGCATGGAGCGCGTGCACCGGGACGAATAGGAAGAAAGCAAGGCCTTCTTTTTTAAAAAAAGAAGCAAAAAACTTTTTCTACCCCGCCTGCACCTCGGTGCGCTCCGGTCTTGCCAGCAGGCGTGATTGCAAAACGGCACGCACAATTACGCAGGCGTCAGGAGCAAAAGTTTTTTGCTTCTTTTTTTCAAAAAAGAAGGCCTTC
>CAXTJZ010000273.1:0-4495 GCA_964244695.1 uncultured Acetobacteraceae bacterium | reverse complement strand
GGAGCAAAAGTTTTTTGCTTCTTTTTTTCAAAAAAGAAGGCCTTCCTTCCTTACTAACACCCAGGACCGAAATCCATGCGCGCCATAGGCCTGATGAGCGGCACCTCGCTGGACGGCGTAGACGCCGCCTACCTGGAAACCGACGGCCACAAAATCCAAGCCCTCGGCCCCACCCTCACCATCCCCTACAGCCCCGCCCTGCGCGCCACCCTCCGCCACCTCATAGATCTCGGCCAGTCCGCCCCACCCCACCTGGTCACCCAAGCCGAAGACGAACTCACCAGGGTCCACGTCGAAGCCGTCCACGCGCTCAACACACAAGCCGACATCATAGGCTTCCACGGCCAGACCATCCTGCACGCCCCACACCGCCGCCTCACCTGGCAGATCGGCAACGCCGCCCGCCTGGCCGCCCTCACCAACACCCAAGTCGCCCACGACTTCCGCCAGGCCGACGTGGCCGCCGGCGGCCAGGGCGCCCCGCTCGTCCCCATCTTCCACGCGGCCCTCGCCGCCGGCCTCCCGTGCCCGCTCCTCGTCGTCAACATAGGCGGTGTCGCCAACATTACCTTCCTCGGCCCCGACGGCGCCCTGCTCGCCTGCGACACCGGCCCAGGCAACGCCCTGCTCGACGACTGGATGGCCCAGCGCACCGGCACCCCAGTCGACTGGGACGGCCGCGCCGCCGCCGCCGGCACCCCAAACGAGCCCCTCCTCGCAACCCTCCTCGCACACCCCTTCTTCGCCCAGCCCGCCCCCAAATCGCTGGACCGCCAGCACTTCGCCGCAACCCTCGCCCAGATCGCCCACCTGTCCACCGAAGACGGCGCCGCCACCCTGGCCGCGCTCACCGCGCGCGCCATAGCCACCCTCCTGCTCCCCAGCCCCCCAGCCCGCGTGCTCGTAGCCGGCGGCGGCCGCCACAACCCCGCCATCATGGCAGCCCTCGCCACCGCCACGCCCGCCCCCGTCGCCCCGGTGGAAGATGTCGGTTGGAACGGCGACGCCCTGGAAGCGCAGTGCTTCGCCTACCTCGCCGTCCGCGTGCACCTCGGCCTGCCGCTCAGCTACCCGGGCACTACAGGCGTTCCGGCGCCGCAGCTGGGTGGGCGGGTGATAGGAAGCAAGGAAGCAGTTCTTTTTTGAAAAAAAGAACCAAAAAACTTTTGCTACCCCGTCTGCATCAACGCGCGGCCTGATCCTGCCAACACGCGCGCCTGCAGAATCAGGCCGCGCCGACGTGCCAGCGGGGAGACAAAAGTTTTTTGCTTCTTTGTTTCAAAAAAGAAGGCCTTTCTGCCTTCCTACCCCTCCAAAAAGAACCGCAGCATCGCCGCCGAAGCATCCGGCCCCTTCGGCTCCGTATAGCTCCCCGCCGCACTCCCCCCGCTCCACGCATGCCCCGCCCCATGCACCACCCAGCGCTCCACCCTCACCCGCCCACCCGCCGCACGCTCCACCCAGCGCGTATAACCCAGCCCGCCCGGCACCAGCCCGTCCTCGCGGACGACGGCCCCGCCGCCGGAAACCTGCTCGGCCGCCAGCTCCCCGTTGCGCGGCGCCACCGTGTGGTCGCGGTCGCCATGGAACACGATCGTGCGCATTTTGTGCCGCCCCCGTCCCGCATGGCCCTGCCGCATCGCCGAAAGCGCGCCCATCACGTCGCTCGCCGCCCCGCACGCCAGCCCGGAATGTATGCCCACCGCCGCGAACAGCTCGGGATACGCCGCCCCCAGCACCGCCGCCTGCGCGCCGCCGGCCGACAGCCCCGCCACGAACACGCGCCGCGGGTCCACGCCATGCGCCGCCATCACCTGCCGGGTCATCCCCGCCAGCAGCGCCGCCTCACCCCCCTCGCGCACCTGGTCCGCCGGATTGAACCAGTTCCAGCAACGCTGCGCGTTCGCACCCGCCACCTGCACCGGATACAACACCAGCGCGCCGGCCGCCCCCGCCACCGCGTTCATCCGCGTGCCCGCGGCAAAATCCTCGGCATTCTGCGTGCAGCCATGCAGCATCACCACCAGCGCCGGCGACGCACCGGCCGCGTCCGGCACAAACAGCCGGTACGGCCGCGTGCCCGCCTCGCCCGTATAGGTGCCCAGGTCGAACCGGCCGCCCGCAGCAAGCCCGGCCGCACCAGCCCCCGGCGATGCCGGCCCGCGCTTGAGCAGCTTCCCCAAAAGCCCGGCCATCGCCTCGGGCGCCGCCGGCCCATCGGACAGCCCCGCACGCTGCAGCGTGGCGCTCACCAACGCGCTGGCGGAGTGCGACCCCGCATTGCGCGAGCGCATCAGGAGCTTCAGGAAGGGAGAACTCACCACGAGGCCGCCACAGGAAAGGCAGCACGGCCAAGTCGGGCAACTCGGCCGTGCCACGCGCCGCAACAGGTGGGAGTTACGAGCGCGTAACTATAATTAACCAATTTGATACAAATAGCCAGCACGAACCGGCCCGGATTCCGCATTCCGGCCATGCGCCGGCCGTCTGCACACATCGCCAAGACCACGCCAAAGCCGTGTGATCGCCCAAAACCGTCGTTGCAAGCCATCCATCACCTACCCTGCTGAAACCCTGGCCGCACCGTTCACCAGCCGATCCCGGGCGTGCAGCCGCCACCAGTATACCACATGCTGCGCCGCAGCATGATCACATGAAGGTCCAGCGAAGAGTTTTCGAGCCTGGCCGCCGCCGCCTTGCCACTCGCACGGCACGCAAGTCCTGCTTTCTTCCAAGCAGAAGCAGCCAACCCTTGCCGCTTTGCTGCTGAACGCGCCGCGCTCGATTCCGCCACGCCCGTGCGGATGCAGCCGCCATCACGCACGTTTGGCAAAATTACAACATCCAAATAAAACCGATAATTACACTTCCATCCTATAAAATGATACGGTATGGTCATGATTAATCGCGGTATGTTCCGCACGCGCACAGGGTTCATTCTGATATGGCATTTACATGGACCAGCTAGCACCGGCTTTCGAAGCCTTTCCGGCCGAGCCGATCCTGCAGGCGGTCCGCGCCGGCCAAAGTGCCGCCGTCCAGCTCTTGCCAGGGCAGAACCTGTCCCCCGCGGACCTCGCCTCCGCACTCGACATCAGCCAGGTCCGCTTTCTCGTGGCCGGCAAACCCCATGATCTCGTCTCGTTCGCGGACCAGATCTCCTCGGGCGCCGCACTGGACGGCAAAGCGGGCCGTGACGAAGCCTTTCGCGTGCTGACGACCGTCGATGCGAAATCCAAGTCGATCGTGCTCGTCATCACGGACGCAAACACGCTGTCCTCCGAAGCAACGCTGCAATTCCTCGCCAACGCAATGTCGATACAGCGCCGGCTGTGCCTGGTCCTGATCGGCCACGGCGCGCTCGAGGCGATCGTGATGTCTCCCCTGCTGGCGCCTGTGCGCAAACGCTTCGTCATGCTGTCCGGCCAGCCCGCCCCGGAGCCATCCGCCGATCCGGATGTCCCCGCCGCACCTGTCACGCCCGGCCTGCAGGTGGTGCAGACCAAACCGCCGGGCACCGAAGGCAGCGGGCACCGGCCGCTCCCCATGATCCCGATCGCAGCCGGCGCCGGCGCGCTGGCCGTGGCCGGCGCCGTCTTCCTGTTCTGGCCGAAGCCCGCGCCCCACCCTGCGCCGGCCGGCCAGCAGCTTGCAGCCGCGCAGCCGGCCCCCAAGCCCGCACCCGTCACCGCCGCACCGCGCCCTTCCGCTGCACCGGCCACCATTGCGCAGCCCAAAGCCACACCGGCTCCCATCGCGGCGGCCACCATCGCGCCGGCGGCAAAGATCGTCCCAGCCATCGCCATGCTGCCGCCCAAGCCCGCCGCCGTGCCGGTCCGCCAGCCGGACATGGTGAAGCTGCCTGCCGGCACGTTCCGGATGGGCAGCACGCTGGACCGGTCGGAGGCGCCAATCCACCAGGTCAGCGTGCCGACCTTCGCGATCGCGTCGCACGCCGTAACCGTGCAGATGTGGGCAGCCTGCGTACAGGCCGGCGCCTGCAAGCCTGCAGGCCAGGGCGCGCCAGACGCGCCAGTGACCAACGTGAGCTGGGACGACGCGAACCTCTACGCCGCCTGGCTGTCCACAGCCTCCGGCGCCCGTTACCGCCTGCCCACGGAAGCGGAATGGGAGTACGCCGCCCGCGCCGGCTCCGCCGCCCGTTACGCCTGGGGTGACACCATGCTGGCCGGCCGCGCCGCCTGCGCCGATTGCGGCGCCGGCCACAGCGCCCAGGCGCCGGCCACCACCGCCTTCCCCGCCAACGCCTTCGGCCTCTACGCCATGGGCGGCGGGGTCGCCGAATGGGTGCAGGATTGCTGGCACAAGAACTACGAGGGCGCCCCCGCCGCCGCCTCGCGCGCCTGGGAGACCGCGGGCTGCCCGGAGCGCGTGCTGCGCGGCGGCTCCTGGGAGAACAAGGCGGCCGACATACGCACCGCCAGCCGTGATTCCTACGACGCCTCCGTCCGCTACCCCTCCCACGGCTTCCGCC
>CAXTJZ010000272.1:0-4517 GCA_964244695.1 uncultured Acetobacteraceae bacterium | reverse complement strand
ATCCAGTCGCTGACCACCGACGAGATCGACCTGAACCCGGCCATGCACGCCGCCGGCACCGAGCCGATCTAAACCGACCTCGCTGACATGATCGTCCAGCTCATGGACGATACGCCGAGCCACATCCTGGTCCCCGCCATCCACCGCAACCGCGCCGAGATCCAGGCCCTGTTCGAGGAAAAATTCGGCCAGGGCAAACTCACCGACAAGCCGACAGACCTCACCGCCGCCGCGCGCCACTATCTGCGCGAGAAATTCCTCAACACGCCCGTCGCCATCTCCGGCGCCAACTTCGCCATTGCCGAAACAGGCAGCGTCTGCGTGGTGGAAAGCGAGGGCAACGGCCGCATGTGCCTGACCCTGCCGCGCGTGCTGATCTCGCTCATGGGCATAGAAAAAGTCCTGCCCCGCTTCGAGGACCTGCAGGTCTTCCTGCAACTCCTCCCGCGCTCCGCCACCGGCGAGCGCATGAACCCCTACACCTCGCTCTGGTCAGGCGTGCGCGACGGCGATGGCCCGCAGGAATTCCACCTGGTCCTGCTCGACAACGGCCGCACCCGTATCATGGCCGACGAAGCCGCCCGCGAAACGCTGCACTGCATACGCTGCTCGCGCTGCCTGAACGTCTGCCCCGTGTACGAACGAACCGGCGGCCACGCCTACGATTCGATGTACCAGGGCCCGATCGGCGCTATCCTCACCCCGCAACTGCGCGGCTACGAAGAAGCCGGCTCGCTCCCCTTCGCCAGCACGCTCTGCGGCGCCTGCTACGAAGTCTGCCCCGTGAAGATCAACATCCCCCGCATCCTCATCCACCTCCGCGCTGGCGTCACCGACGCCCGCCGCGCCGCCCACACGATCGACCCCGAATCGATCGCGATGAAAGCGGCACTCTGGATGTTCGCCAGCCAGTCCCGCATCAGCGCTGCGCAGTCGCTGGGCCGCATCGCCCAGCGCGCCATCGCCCATGACGGCATCATCTCCCGCCTGCCCGGCCCGCTCTCCGGCTGGACGAACACGCGCGACTTCCCAGCCCTCCCCGCGCAAAGCTTCCGCGCCTGGTGGCACGATCGCGCGCACCCGAAATGAGCGCCCGCGACGAGATGATCGCCCGCATACGCGCCACGCAGACCGCGGCGCCACCGCCAGCGCACATCCCCGCCTACCGCGCGCACTGGGATGCGGATCGCGAAACCCTGGTCCAGCGCTTCACCGAACGCCTCGCCGACTATCACGTGACCGTCCTGCGCGCCCGCGGCGATGGCGAGATCGGCGACATCGCGACAAAGCAACTCGCCACGCGCGGCATCGCCTCGCTCGTCATCCCCGCCGACCTGCAAGCCTCCTGGCGGCCCGCCTCACCCGCCCCCAGGGAGGATTTGGGCCTCTCCTTGAAAGACCTGGACGCCGCCGCAGGCGCCATGACCGGCTGCCTCCTCGCGATAGCCGAAACAGGCTCCATCGTGCTCGACTGCGGCCCAGGCCAAGGCCGCCGCGCCCTCACGCTCCTGCCCGACTACCACCTCTGCGTGGTGCGCGAGAGCGCCATTGTCGGCATCATGCCGGAGGCGATCGCGGCCCTGCACACGCACGTGCTGCGCGGCGCGCCAATCACGTTTTTCAGCGGCCCGTCAGCGACAGCGGACATCGAACTGGACCGGGTGGAGGGCGTGCATGGGCCGCGTACGTTGGATGTGTTGCTTGTTGCGTAAGGCAGGAAGCAAGCAGTTCTTTTTTGAAAAAAAGAACCAAAAAACTTTTACTACCGACGCTGCTGACACGCGCGCATCGGCCTCCGAACACCACGGGCGCATCGACCGCGCCAGGAGCAAAAGTTTTTTGGTTCTTTTTTTCAAAAAAGAACTGCTTGCCTGCCTTCCCTTCCTCCTATCCGCCTGCTCCGGCGCCCAAATTCTGAACGCCACCATCTCCCGCGCAGACCTGCAGATCACCCACAACATCGCCTACGGCTCAGACCCCCGCCAGAAGCTGGACGTCTACCGCCCGAACAACGCCGGCAAATACCCCGTAATCGTCTTCTTCTACGGCGGCTCCTGGAAGACCGGCAGCAAGGCGATGTATCCCTTCGCCGCCGCAACCCTGGCCAGGCACGGCGCCGTCGTCGTCGTGCCGGACTACCGCCTCTACCCGCAGGTGCAATTTCCCGCGTTCCTCACCGATTGCGCAAACGCCACCGCCTGGACCTTCGCGCATCTGGACCAGATCGGTGGCGACCCGGACCGCCTGTTTCTGATGGGCCACTCCGCCGGCGCCTACAACGCCATCATGCTGGCGCTGAACCCGCAATACCTTGCCGCCGCCGGCACCAGCCGGGACCGCCTCGCCGGCGCCATCGGCCTGGCCGGCCCCTACGACTTCAAGCCGCTGGAGGAGGACGCGGTCGTGCGCGGGGTGTTCGCCCCGGTGGGCAACGGCGCATCCGGCCAGGTCATCACCTTTGCCGACGCCCAGGCGCCCCCGCTCCTGCTGCTGGCGGGCACGGCCGACAAGGAAGTGATGCCACGCAACACCACAGCCCTCGCCGCCCGCGAGCGCGCAGCCGGTGGACAGGTCGAGGGAAAGCTCTACCCCGGCGTAGGCCATGTCGGATTGATCATCGCCATAGCGCCGATTTTCCAGGGTAAGGCGCCTGTATTGGCCGACGTGGACGCCTTCGTGGCCACACACGCCAAGCAGTAAAACCGGTTCCTTTCGGCAACAGCGCAAATACGTCCAGGGACGCCGAACACTAAAGCAGCGTGGGAAAGAGTCCTTTGCTTCTCCTTTTCAAAAGAGAAGGCATTGCTTTCTCGCTCAAGCAAATATGCCACACCGGAAAACGCAAAATCGCAACATAATGCGCCGTCAGCCCCGGCCGCCTGGGAAACCGCAGGCAAGTAGTGCACAGACCGGCCTACTTGCTTGGAATTCGGGAATGACCATTGCCAGCGCCGTCCGCGCCATCCTGCCGCGCCTGGTCGAACTCTGCGCCAGGCGCCGCTTCAGCGTCATGGCGATCGGCGCGCTGCTGTCGGCTGGCTGCATCTACGCTGCCGCCCACCGGCTGGGAGTCAGCACGGACACCACGCTGCTGTTCTCCGACAACCTGGCGTGGAAGCAGACCAGCCGCAAGCTGACGCGCCTGTTCCCGCAGAACGAGGGCGTGCTGGTGGCCGTCATCGACGCCAAGATACCCGAAGAAGCCGAAGCCACCGCCGCCGCGCTGGCCACACGCCTGAAGACCAACCACGCGCTGTTCTACAGCGTGGTGCAGCCGGACACGTCGGCCTACCTTCAGCAGAACGCCTTTCTGCTGATCGGCCAGACCGAACTGCAGGATTTGCTGGACCGCACCGTCGATGCGCAGCCCTTCCTCGGCCAGCTCGTCTCCGACCCCAGCCTGCGCGGCCTGTTCGGCGCCTTGTCTCTGGTGGCCGAGGGCGCCAAGCGCGGCGTCTCGGCCGGTGCCATGGGCCCCGCCATGGTGCAGTTCCACACCGCCCTCAGCCAGGCCGCGGACGGCCACGCGCAGCCGCTGTCCTGGGAGAACCTGCTCGCAGGCCCGCTCGCCAAGCAGGCCGGCCGCTACCGCTTCGTCATCGCCAAGCCGATACGGGATTTCACCTCGCTGCAGCCGGGCGGCAAGGCCGCCGCCTTCATGCGCCAGTCCGCCTCTACCCTGCCCTACATCGCCACCGGCCAGGCCCACATGCGCCTGACCGGCGGCGTGGCGCTGGATGACGAGGAGTTCTCCTCCGTGGCGCAGGGCGCTGCCATCGGGCTGGGCGGCAGCTTCGTGCTCGTCTGCATCTGGCTGTTCGCCGCCGTGCGTTCCTGGCGCCTCGCCGTGCCGATCGCGCTCACCCTCATACTCGGCCTGCTGCTCACCACCGGCTTCGCGGCACTAACGGTGGGCACGCTGAACCTCATCTCCGTCGCCTTCGCCATCCTGTTCGTGGGCATCGCGGTCGATTTCGCCATCCAGTTCACCGTCCGCTTCCGCGAACGCCGCCACGTCCACCCGGACATGATCGAGGCCCTGCGCGAGACCGGCCGCGGCTCCGGCGCTCAGATCCTGGTGGCCTCGCTCGCCACCGCCAGCGGCTTCCTCGCCTTTACGCCGACCGCCTTCGTGGGCGTGGCCCAGCTCGGCATCATCGCCGGCGGCGGCATGCTCATCGCCTTCTTCACCACGCTCACCTTCCTGCCCGCCCTCCTCGTGCAGTTCCGCCCCCGCCAGGAGAAACGCGAAGTCGGCGTGATGATGCTTAAGCGGCTGGAGCCCGTCGTCCGCCCGCTGCACTGGCCCATACTCGGCGTCTTCATCGTCCTCGCCCTCGCCGGTGCCGCGCTGACCCCGAGCATCCCGTTCGACGGCGACCCGCTGCACACCAAGAACCAGCACACCGAAGCCGTTACCACCCTGATGAGCCTGATGGATGACCCCTTCACCAACCCTTACACGATCGACGCGCTGCTCCCCTCGCTGGACGCCGCCCGCGCCATAACCCCCAAAC
>CAXTJZ010000271.1:0-4531 GCA_964244695.1 uncultured Acetobacteraceae bacterium | reverse complement strand
ATGTGTGGGATAGCTGGCATATTTCGTCCGAACAGCAGGGAAGTCCCAGACGGCGTTCTCATCAGACGAATGACCAACGCGATCAGCCATCGCGGGCCGGACGGCGAAGGGTTCCTGCTACGCCCCGGCCTGGCGCTCGGCCACCGGCGCCTGGCCATTATCGACCCCGCTGGCGGACACCAGCCGATGTTCAACGAAGACCACTCGATCGCCATCGTGTTCAATGGCGAGATCTTCAATTTCGAGACGATCCGGAACGAGCTGACCAGGCTCGGACACGTCTTCGAAAACCTTTGCGATACCGAGACGGTCATTCACGCCTGGGAAAGCTGGGGCACAGCGTGCGTCGCCAGACTCTCCGGGCAGTTTGCCTTCGCGCTGTGGGACAGTAACAAGCAGACGCTGTTCTGCGCCCGCGACCGGACGGGAGAGAAACCGTTCTACTACACGTACAGGGATGGCGCCTTCGTCTTCGGGTCGGAGATCGCGGCACTCGCCGCCTGCCCCGGAATGCCACGCGAACTGCGCCCCGAGGGCGTCGATGACTTCTTCGCCTACGGCTACGTCCCCGAACCGGCGACGATCTTCGAAGACGTATTGAAGCTGCCGCCTGCGCACACGCTGCTGCTCGACCGGAGCGGCAGGCCGCCGCGCATCGAGCGCTTCTGGTCGCCGCCCGACCGCGCCGCGCCAGTGCAAGCGGCAGAAGCGGTGCCGCTGTTGCGCGAAGAACTGGCGCGGGCGGTCGGCGCCTGCCTGGTCGCCGACGTGCCCTTGGGCGCCTTTCTCTCGGGCGGTGTGGACAGCAGCGCCGTGGTGGCCGCGGCCGCGCAGCAGCGGGCCACAAAGCTGGACACTTTCACCGTGGGCTTCGACGGCGCGGAGGACGAGACGCCGTTCGCCCGCCAGGTGGCGGAACGCTACGGCACGACGCAGCATAACGACCGCGCGACCGCCACCGACATGATCGCCGCCGCCCGCCAGCAGGCCCGCGTGTTTGGCGAGCCGTTCGGTGACAGCTCCGCCGTTCCGACCATGACCGTCTGCCGCCTGGCGCGCCAGCACGCCACCGTGGCCCTGTCCGGCGACGGCGGCGACGAGATATTTGGCGGCTACAGGCGCTACCGCTGGCATAGCCTGGTCAGCAGCGTCCGCAAGCATCTGCCCGCTTCCGTGCGGCGCCACGCTATCGGCACGCTGGCCGCCCTCTACCCAAAGCTGGACCGCGCGCCGCGCTTCCTGCGCGCCAAGCACACGCTGACCGAGCTGAGCCTCGACTCGGCCCTCGGCTACGCCCGCACCATCACCCGCACACAGGCAGCCGAACGCCACGCACTGTTCAGCCCGTCTTTGCGCGCCCGTATCGCCGGCCACGATCCCTTCACGCCCGTGCGCGCCATCATGGATGCCGTCCACGAAGCGGACCCGTTGCTGCAGGCGCAGCTGGTGGACCTGGCAACCTGGCTGCCGGGCGACATCCTGACAAAGGTGGACCGCGCCAGCATGGCCGCCTCGCTGGAAGTACGCGCACCGTTCCTGGACCACGAATTCCTGAGCTGGGGGCTAGGGCTGCCGGCCGGGCTGAAGATAGGCGCCGGCGGCGGCAAGCACATCCTGAAGAAAGCACTGGAGCCGCTGCTGCCGCACGACATCCTGTACAGGCCGAAACAAGGGTTCACCAGCGATCTGGCACCCTTATTCCGCGCGCAGATGACGCGCGTGCGCAGCCTGGTCCTAGGTCCGCTGATGCAGGATAGCGGATTGTTCGATGCGGCCGCTATCGGCCGGCTGCTGGACGCCCACGAAGCGGGCGCGCGCGACCATGCCCAGGTGATCTGGCTGCTTCTGGCTTTCGAGGGGTTTCTGGCTGCGCTGGCCTCCACGCCTTTGGCTGTGCCGGCTGAGGATGCCGTGTTGACGGCATGAGCAAAGCAGGCAAGGCCTTCTTTTTTGAAAAAAAGAAGCAAAAAACTTTTGACCCCGCTGTCGCGGACTTGCCGGAAGCTTGAGGGGCAGTTTGCCGCAGCATCTGGTTTGGGTGTTTCCGGGATTCGGCGTGGGTGGCGCGCAGGTGCGCTTCGCAGCTTTTGCCAACCATCTTGGTGGCGCCTTCCGGCACACGATCGTGTCGTTGAACGGAGATACCGCCTGCGCTGAAAAGCTCGATGCCGGGCTGGATGTCTGCCTGCCCGCGTCGGGCCATGTGCGCGGGCGCATGCTGGGCTCCGTGCTGCACGCGCGGCAATTCCTGCAGCGCGCGCAGCCCGATTGCGTGATCACCAGCAACTGGGGCGCTATCGAATGGGCCATCGGCGCCCGCCTCGCAGGACTGCGCCACGTGCACTCCGAAGACGGGTTCGGCCCGGAAGAGCGCAGCGCGCAGATCCCCCGCCGCGTGCTCACCCGCCGGCTGGTCCTGCGCGGCAGCGCCGTGGTGCTGCCCTCGCAGACGCTGGCCACCATCGCGCGCACGCATTGGCGCCTGCCGGAGCGCGTGCTGCACGTTGTGCCGAACGGGATCGACCTGGCGCGCTTCTCCGGTGCGGCGCCTATGCCGGCGCCGAAGGGCGACGGCCCGGTAATCGGCACCATCGCCGCACTTCGCCCGGAGAAGAACATCGGCCGGTTGCTGCGCGCCTTTGCAGCACTGCGCGCCATGCGCCCTGCCCGGCTGGTCATCGTGGGCGACGGGCCGGAACGGCCGGGGCTGGAAGCGCTGGCGGCCGCACTCGGCATCGCGGCGGACACGCATTTCGCCGGGCACAGCACAATGTCGGAGCGCTGGCTGGCGGGGTTCGATGTGTTCGCACTCTCGTCCGACACCGAGCAGATGCCGTTATCCCTGCTGGAAGCGATGGCGTCCGGCCTGCCGGCGGTGTGCACGGACGTAGGTGACGTTCGCGCGATGCTGGCCGCGGAAAACGCGCCTTACGTGACGGCGGTAACGGACGAAGCGTTCGCGTCCGGGCTTACTTCAATCGTTAC
Organism: uncultured Acetobacteraceae bacterium; assembly: GCA_964244695.1. Classification (GTDB taxonomy): domain Bacteria; phylum Pseudomonadota; class Alphaproteobacteria; order Acetobacterales; family Acetobacteraceae; genus BOG-908. The sequence continues at coordinate 1,546 of CAXTJZ010000271.1, read as the reverse complement.
GGTGTCAGACCGCGCAGCGATCGGTGCAGCAAACAGGACCAAGGCGCGGGCGGATTACGGGCAGGAGCAGATGTTCGCCGCTTGGCACTCGCTGATAAGTTAGCCGGAGAAAGCCTTCTCCCGCCCGCACCAAGCGCGTGTAAACTTCCTGAAGCGCGCCCTCGCCCCAAACGCGCGACAGCGGAGTCAAAGTCTTTTGCTTCTTTTCTTCAGAAAAGAAGGCCTTCCTCACCTGAAACCTCAAACCACCAAAGCCGCGTAAGTCAGCACACGCAACTCCCGCCGCACCGGATACGTGCTGGAAGGCGAAAGCTGCGTGAAGAACACCACGGCCAGATCCTCGACCGGATCCACCCAGAACGCCGTGCTCGCCGCGCCCCCCCAGGCGCATTCGCCAGGCGTGCCCACGATCTCCGCGCGCCCGGGGTCGAGCATCACGGAGAAGCCCAGGCCGAAGCCGATGCCGGTGTAGGTGCTCTCGCTGAAGCGCGCCTGGCCCATGGCCGCCATATCGCCGTCCAGGTGGTTGCTCATCATCAGCGCCAGCGTCTTGCGGCCGAGCAGGCGGGTGCCGTCCAGTTCGCCGCGGCCGAGCAGGAAGCGGCAGAAGCGCAGGTAATCCGGCGCGGTGCCGACCAGGCCGCCGCCACCGGAGGGCAGGCGCGGGTTGAGGAAGATGCTGGTCGCCGGGTCGTCGGAGAGCTTGGCGCGGCCGTCCTCACCACGGCCGTAATTGGCGGCAAAGCGGGGACGCTGCGCTTCGGTCACGCGGAACCCCGTGTCGGTCATGCCGAGCGGCCGCAGCACGCGCTCAGTCAGGAATTTATCGAACGGTTCCCCGCTGTGCAGCGCCACCAGATGGCCCGCGACGTCCGTGCCTACACTGTAATTCCAGCGCGTACCCGGCTGGGCGAGCAGCGGCATCGTGGCGGCCTTCTCCACCACTTCGCCAAGCGATAGCGGCGAGGTCTGGAAATCCACGCCGGCCGCGCGATACATCGCGTCCACCGGCGTAGCCTGCATGAAGCCGTAGGTCAGGCCGGACGTGTGGGTGAGCAGGTCGCGATAGGTGATCTGGCGCTCCGCCGGCATCGGGTCGCGGCCCTCACCCGCGTACACCTGCATCTCGGCAAAGCAGGGCAGGATGCGGGCGATCGGGTCGTCGAGCTGGAAGCGGCCTTCCTCATACAACATCATCAGCGCGACCGAGGTGAGCGGCTTGGTCATCGAATAGATGCGCACCACAGTGTCCGGCGCCATGGCCAGGTTGCGCTCGCGGTCCGCGAGGCCGGCGCAGTGATGATAGGCGGTCTCACCGTGGCGGTGCACCAGGACGGACATGCCGGCCAGGCGGCCGGAGGCGATCCACGCGTCCATCCAGGTGGTTATACGGGCGAGGCGCGCCGGGTCGAAGCTGGGCATCAAGAAAGGCCTTCTTTTTTGAAAAAAAGAAGCAAAAAACTTTTGCATCCCCGACGCTGCCGATGCTTCGTCGTATCCAGGTGCACCCGACCGCTGCAGATGCGCGGTAGTAAGAGTTTTTTGC
>CAXTJZ010000270.1:0-4531 GCA_964244695.1 uncultured Acetobacteraceae bacterium | reverse complement strand
GACGAGCTGATCCCGCGCGAGAGCTTCCGCAACGGCGACCGCGTGCGCGCCTACATCTACGACGTGCGCGACGAGCCGCGCGGGCCCCAGATCTTCCTGTCCCGCACCCATCCGGCGTTCCTGGCCAAGCTGTTCGCGCAGGAGGTGCCGGAGATCTATGACGGCATCATCGAGATCAAGGCGGTGGCCCGCGACCCGGGCAGCCGCGCCAAGATGGCGGTGATCAGCCGTGACAGCTCGATCGACCCCGTCGGTGCCTGTGTCGGCATGCGCGGCAGCCGCGTTCAGGCCGTGGTGCAGGAGCTGCAGGGCGAGAAGATCGACATCATCCCCTGGTCGCCGCAATCGGCCACCTTCGTGGTGAACGCGCTGGCCCCCGCCGAAGTCACCAAGGTGGTGATGGACGAGGATGCCGGCCGCGTCGAAGTGGTCGTCCCCGACGAGCAGCTGTCGCTTGCCATCGGCCGCCGCGGCCAGAACGTGCGCCTGGCCAGCCAGCTCACCCGCTGGGACATCGACATACTCACCGAGGCCGAGGAGAGCGAGCGCCGCCAGGAGGAGTTCCGCCGCCGCACCGGCCTGTTCGTGGAAGCCCTGGACGTGGACGACGTGATCGCCGGCCTGCTGGTCACTGAAGGATTCAACTCGATCGAGGAGCTGGCCTTCGTGGACCGCGACGAGCTGGCCGAGATCGAAGGCTTCGACGAGACGGTGGCCGAGGAGCTGATACGCCGCGCCGAGCAGTTCCTGGTCGCCCGCGACGAGGGGCTGACCGAGAAGCGCCTGGAGCTGGGCGTCACCGACGAGGTGGCCGCCTTTGAGCTGTTCACCCCGCAGATGCTGGTCACCCTCGGCGAGAAGGGCGTCAAGACGCTCGACGACCTGGCCGACCTGGCCGGCGACGAGCTGGTGGAGATCCTCGGCGCAGAAGCCGTGGACGAGGCCACCGCGAACGAGGTGATCATGGCGGCCCGCGCCCACTGGTTCGCCGAGGACGGCGAGCCGGCATCCGAAGCAGGCGACGAACCGGCGGAAGCGGCCGAGGGGGAGGCTTCAAACGTCTGATACGGCGCACCATGTAGTCGGTCCGCCGGATGTGGAGCCCGGCTGCGACCCCGAGCGAGGTCCGCAACGCCGGTGCATTGTCACCCGCACCCAGGGTGACAGGGGGCGGATGATACGGTTCGTGATCGGGCCGGACAGGTCGGTGGTCCCCGATCTGGCCGCCAGGTTGCCGGGCCGGGGTTTTTGGTTGAGCGCGCGCGCCGATGTGCTAGAAACCGCGCGGACCAAGGGCGCCTTTGCCCGCGCGGCCCGCGGTCCGGTCTCAGTGCCTGCCGATCTGAACAGCGTCCTGCAAGCCCAGCTTGCCAGGCGCATTTCCGATCATTTGGGCCTGGCGCGCAGGGCAGGCCAGGCGGTCGCGGGCTTTGCAAAGGCCCGCGAGTGGGTGCAGGCGGGGCAGGCTGGCCTGGTGATGCAGGCCAATGACGGCAGCGAAGACGAACGCCGCCGCCTTCTGTCCGGCGCAGGCGGCGTGGCTGTCGCCTGGCCGATGGATGCCGCAGGGCTTGGTGCCGTCTTCGGGCGCGACCAAGTAGTGCATGTGGCGATCGCCCCCGGCCGGCTGGCCGAGGCGCTGAGAGACGAGATTCTACGCCTGTCCGGGCTCTCCGGCCAGGTGATGTGCAAGCAGGCAGGTGAATGAGCGAAACCAACGACCGCGATGTAGGCACCGAGGGTGGGCAGGATGCGGGGGAGGCCAAGGGCCGTCTCTCGCTGCGCCCGGCTGGCCGGCTGGAGCTGGGCCGCACCGTCGATGCAGGATCGGTGAAGCAGAGTTTTTCCCACGGACGCACGAAGACGGTGCAGGTGGAGGTGCGCAAGACGCGCACCGGCGCGCCGAAGCCCGCCTACCAGGCCGCCCCGCAGCCGGCGTTGCCCGCCAACCTCGGCGCGCCAAACCGCGCACCGGTGACGGCCCCCGTGCCGCACGTGGCGCTGTCCGGCGCCGCCGCGAAGGCAGCCACCCCGGCAGCCCCCGCCGCGCCTGCCGCCACCACCCGTCCGGCGGGCGGCGCGCAGCGGCCCGGCATGGGCGGACGCGCGCTCACGCCAACCGAGCTGGCCGTCCGCCAGCGCGTGCTGCTGGACCAGCAGAAGGTCGTGCAGGAGCAGGCACGCGAGACCGCCAAGCGCGACGCCGAGCGCCGCGAGCAGGAGAAGATCTCGATCCTCTCCGCCGCAGAGGAAGCCCGCCGCCGCGAGGAAGACGACCGCCGCCAGGCCGAGGAAGACAAGCGCCGCGCGATTGCCGAGCAGGCCCGCGCCCGTGAGGCCGCCCCGGCCGAGACCGCACCCCAGGACGCAGCGCCCGCCGCTGATGCCACCACCGCGGCCGCGGTGCCTGCCGCTACCGCCCGCCCTGGTGTCGCACGCAGCCCCGTGGCCGCACGCCCAGGTGCCGCACCCGCCGCCGCCCCTGGCGCGCCAGGCGAGACTCTGCGCCTGCGCACCGGCCGCGAGGAGGAAGAGGAAGGCCGCGGCGTCGTGCGCCGCCCCGGTGGCGTGCCCGCGCCCCGCAAGGTGCTCACCCCCGTCGCCGCCAAGAAGGGCCCGGGCGAGGGCCGCCGCGCCGGCCGCATAGACGTGCAGGCTGCGCTGGAAGGCGAGGACGAGAAGACACGCAGCCTGGCCAGCGTGCGCCGCCAGCGCGAGCGTGAACGCCGCAATGCCGAGCTCGCGGCCCTGCGTGCCGATCAGGTTAAGGTGGTGCGTGATGTGGTGCTGCCGGATGCCATCACCGTGCAGGAGCTCGCCAATCGAATGGCCGCCCGCGCCGTGGACGTGGTCAAGGCCCTGATGCGCATGGGCGTGATGGCCACCATCACGCAGGTGCTGGATTCCGATACCGCCGAACTGGTGGTCCAGGAGTTCGGCCATCGCGTCCGCCGCGTCTCGGAATCCGACATCGAGGATTCGATCGAAGGCGACATCGACGAAGACGAGGATCTGGTCCCCCGCGCTCCCGTGGTCACCATCATGGGCCACGTGGACCATGGCAAGACGTCCCTGCTTGACGCGCTGCGCGCCACCGACGTGGCCGCCGGCGAGGCGGGTGGCATCACCCAGCACATCGGCGCCTACCAGGTGACCCTGCCCTCCGGCAGCCAGATCACCTTCATCGACACGCCTGGCCACGAGGCCTTCACGTCCATGCGCGCCCGTGGCGCCTCGGTGACCGACATCGTCATCCTGGTGGTCGCTAGCGACGACGGCGTGATGCCGCAGACCATCGAGGCCATCAAGCACGCGAAAGCCGCCCACGCCCCGATCATCGTGGCCATCAACAAGATGGACAAGGCAGACGCCAACCCCACACGCGTGCGCCAGGAGCTGCTGAGCCACGAGATCGTGGTGGAAGACATGGGCGGCGACACCCAGGACGTGGAAGTCTCCGCCACCAAGAAGATGAACCTCGACAAGCTGGAGGAAGCCATCCTCCTGCAGGCCGAGGTGCTGGAACTGCGCGCCAACCCGGACCGCCCCGCCGAGGGCTCCGTGATCGAAAGCCGGCTGGACCGCGGCCGTGGTCCGGTGGCCACCATCCTGGTGCAGAACGGCACGCTCAACCAGGGTGACATCGTGGTGTGCGGCGCCGAATGGGGCCGCGTGCGCGCCATGCTCGACGACAAGAACCGCGCGATCAAGGTCGCCGGCCCGTCCTCGCCTGTGGAGATCCTCGGTCTGGGCGGCGTGCCGTCGGCCGGTGAGCCGTTCATCGTGGTCGATAACGAGCAGCGCGCCCGCGAGGTCAGCGAGTTCCGCACACGCAAGCTGCGCGACAACGCCGCCGCCGGCGCCACCGCCGCCCGCGGTACGCTGGAGCAAATGCTGACACGCATCGCCGCCGGCGCGCAGAAGGAAGTGGCGCTCGTCATCAAGGCGGACGTGCAGGGCAGTGCGGAGGCTATACAGGCCACCGTTCTGAAGCTGGAGCACGAGGAGGTGAAGGTGCGCGTGCTCAACAGCACCGTGGGCCAGATCACCGAAGGCGACGTGCAGCTCGCCAAGGCCAGCCACGCGATGATCGTGGGCTTCAACGTCCGCGCCAGCAGCCAGGCCCGCGAGCTGGCGCAGCGCGACGGCGTGGAGATCCGCTACTACTCGATCATCTACCAGGTGGCCGACGACATCACGCAGCTGGTCAAGGGCAAGATCTCGCCGAAATACCGCGAGAACTTTCTGGGCTACGCCGAGATCCGCAAGGTGTTCGACATCACCAAGACTGGCAAGGTCGCTGGCTGCATGATCACCGAAGGTCTGGTGAAGCGCGGCTGCGGCGTACGTCTGCTGCGCGAAGGCGTGGTCATCCACCAGGGCGAGCTCAGCCAGCTCAAGCGTTTCAAGGACGACGTGCGTGAAGTCGCCCGCGGCTACGAGTGCGGCCTCTCTTTCGCGGGCTACAACGATCTCCGCGAGGGCGACCTCGTCGAGTGCTACGAAAGCGAGCTGGTTCCGGCTTGAAGCT
>CAXTJZ010000269.1:0-4532 GCA_964244695.1 uncultured Acetobacteraceae bacterium | reverse complement strand
CAGGGAGCAAAAGTTTTTTGCTTCTTTTTTTCAAAAAAGAAGGCCTTGCTTCCTTCGCCTATCCAACCCCCCGCCCATCGCCTATAGCCCGCCCCCAACACTGCCCAAGGACGCGTTGATGCCCGAGCAAGCCCCCCCCGGATTCCGCATGGAAAAGGACGCCATGGGCGCGCTTCCGGTGCCGGCGGACCGGCTGTGGGGGGCGCAGACGCAGCGCTCGATACAGAACTTCCCCATTGGGGTGGACCGGTTCCGCTTCACGCGGCCGGTGATACGGGCGATGGGGCTGCTGAAAAAGGCCGCGGCACTGGCCAATGGCGAGCTGGGCGAGCTGCCGGCGGAGCGGGTGAACCTGATCATACGCGCGGCGAACGAGGTGATCGACGGAGACCTGGATGCGGAGTTTCCGCTGGTGGTGTTCCAGACGGGATCGGGCACGCAGACGAACATGAACGCCAACGAGGTGATCGCCAACCGGGCGATACAATTGGCGGGCGGCACGGTGGGCGCGAAATCGCCGGTGCATCCGAATGACGACGTGAACCACAGCCAGTCCAGCAACGACACGTTTCCGACGGCGATGCATGTGGCGGCAGTGGAGCAGATCGAGCATCGGCTGCTGCCGGCGATCGCGCAGTTGCGGGCCACGCTGCATGGCAAGGCGCAAGAATACGCGCATGTCGTGATGATTGGGCGCACGCATCTGCAGGACGCCACGCCGGTGACGCTGGGGCAGGTGATCGGCGGCTGGGTGGCGCAGCTGGATGGCGCCGTGCGCTCGATACGCGCGGAGGTGCCGGGCTTGCTGGAGCTGGCGATCGGCGGCACCGCGGTGGGCACCGGGCTGAACGCGCATCCGCAGTTCGGCGCCAGCGTGGCGCGGCATATTGCCGCGGAGACGGGGTTTGCGTTCGTCACGGCGCCGGACAAGTTCGCAGCGTTGTCCGCGCATGATGCGATGGTGACGGTGAGCGCCACGTTGCGCACGCTGGCCGGCGCGCTGATGAAGATCGCCAACGACGTGCGCTGGTACGCGTGCGGGCCGCGCGCGGGGTTTGCCGAGTTGCGTATTCCGGAGAACGAGCCCGGCAGTTCCATCATGCCGGGCAAGGTGAACCCCACGCAGAGCGAGGCGCTGACGATGGTGGCGGTGCAGGTGTTCGGCAACGACGCGGCGGTGGCGTTCGGCGGCAGCCAGGGCAACTTCCAGCTCAACGTGTTCAAGCCGGTGATGCTGCACAACCTGCTGGAGTCTGTGGCGCTGCTGGCGGACGGGTGCCTGGCGTTCGATGTGGGATGCGCGCAGGGGATCGCTCCGGACGAGAAGCGCATTGCGGAGAACGTGGGCAACTCGCTGATGCTGGTGACGGCGCTCAATCCGCATATCGGGTACGAGAAGTCCGCGCAGATCGCGCTCAAGGCGCATCGCGAGGAGACGAGTTTGAAGGCGGCGGCGCTGGCGCTTGGGTTTTTGAGTGCTGACGAGTTTGATGCCTGGGTTCGGCCGGGGGAGATGACGGGACCGTTGGCTCGGTAGGAAGCAAGCAAGGCCTTCTTTTTTGCAAAAAAGAAGCAAAAAACTTTTGACTCCGCTGTCGCCGGCCCTTTCTGGCAGTCGGGTTTACCCGGATTGAAGCGCGACGTTGTCCAGGCGAGGGAGCAAAAGTTTTTTGCTTCTTTTTTCAAAAAAGAAGGCCTTGCTTTCTTTCGAGGACCAAAAATGTATCCGCCCCCCGAGCCGTTCCAGGCAATCGCCATAAGCCGGCTCGCCCACGCGCTGAAAGCCCAGGGCCGCTCCATCCTGCACATGGAGTTCGGCCAGCCTTCCACCGGCGCGCCGCGCGCCGCGATCGCGGCCGCGCACCAGGTGCTGGATGCGGACGGGATGGGATATTGGGAAAGCGCGCCGCTGAAGGCGCGGCTGGTGCAGCTGTACCGGGAGCGTTACGGCGTCAGCATAGGTGCCGAGCAGATCATCCTTACCTGCGGCGCTTCGCCGGCGCTGGTGCTGGCGCTCAGTTCCAATTTCCGCCCTGGCGCGCGGGTGGCGATGGCGCGGCCCGGCTACGTGGCTTACCGCAATACGCTGCGCGCGCTGCATATGGTGCCGCAGGAGATCGGCTGCGGGGCGGAGACGCGCTTCCAGCTGACGGCCGCACATCTGGCGGCGCTCGATCCGGCGCCGGCGGGCGTGATCATCGCCAGCCCGGGCAACCCGACGGGCACCATCATCCCGGCCAGCGAGTTGGAAGCCATAGCCGCGCTATGCGCCGCGCGTGGGATCACGATGCTGTCCGACGAGATCTATCACGGGCTCAGCTATGGGGCGCCCACGCACTCGATGCTCGAGTTCACGCCGGATGTTGTGGTGATCAGCAGTTTTTCAAAGTATTTCAGCATGGCGGGCTGGCGGCTGGGCTGGATCGTGGTGCCGCCGGGGCGAATGGATATGACTGGCGCGTATGCGGGGAACATGTTCCTGACGCCGCCTTCGCTCAGCCAGCATGCGGCGCTTGTTGCCATGGACTGCAAGGTTGAGCTGGACGGCCATCTGGCGGTGTATGCGGAAAACCGGCGGCAGTTGCTGGCGGCGCTGCCGGCGCTTGGGCTGGGGGCGATCGCGCCGCCGGACGGGGCGTTTTATGTTTATGCGGATGTTGGGCACCTGACGGATGACAGCGTGGAGTTTTGCAGGCGTACGTTGCAGGAGACGGGCGTGGCGATAGCACCTGGGGTGGATTTCGATCCGGTGGACGGGCGGCGTTTCCTGCGCATGAGTTTTGCGGTGAGTACGGCGGAGGTGCATGAGGCGATCGCGCGGCTGGTGCCTTGGTTTGCGCGGGCGAAGCAGGGGCGGTCTGCTTTCTAAAGAGGGAGGCGGACGCTTTCTGCTGGTGTCGCTTGTGAAGATAGGTTGTTGTTGCGGCGCTGAAGGAAGAGGTTAACCACCAAGAACACCAAGAAGGATGGGTGTGTCGAGAACTTGGACAAGTTTCTGTGTCGTCCAATTCGTTGGCGTTCTGATGTTCGCGATCATCGGAGCGGTTGCGGTAGTGCCGGAGGAAGTTCTTTTTCGCCTCGTCATTCTGACTTCGAGACCGGTTTTGACGATGCGAGCATCTTGGTGGTTGGTCCTTTTGCTCGGGCGCTGCACCCAAACTATTTCAATCAGGCGTTTCTAGATCTCTCCAGCCAGCCACCCCTCGCAGCAGCCCTTGGCCAAGGCGCGCACGCGGCCGATGTAGCTTGCCCGCTCGGACACGCTGATGACGCCGCGGGCGTCCAGCAGGTTGAACAGGTGGCTGGCCTTTATGCATTGGTCGTAGGCCGGCAGGGGTAGGGTGCGCGCGAGCAACGCGGCGCACTCGGCTTCCGCATCGGCGAAATGGCGCGTCAGCATCGCCGTGTCGGCGGCTTCGAAATTGTAGGCGCTGTACTCACGTTCGGCGCGCAGGAACACGTCACCGTAGGTGACGCCGGCGCCGTTGAAATCGAGGTCGTACACGCTCTCGCGGCCCTGCACGTACATGGCCAGGCGTTCCAGGCCGTAGGTGAACTCCGCCGAGGGGGTGACCACGGGGATGCCGCCGACCTGCTGGAAATAGGTGAACTGGGTGACTTCCATGCCGTCGCACCAGACTTCCCAGCCGAGGCCCCAGGCGCCCAGCGTGGGGCTTTCCCAATCGTCCTCGACGAAGCGGAAATCGTGCAGCGACGTGTCTATGCCGATGGCGCGGTAGCTTTCCAGGACCAGCGCCTGGGCGTCGGCCGGGCTGGGCTTCATGATGACCTGGTACTGGTAGTAATGCTGCAGGCGGTTCGGGTTCTCGCCGTAACGGCCGTCGCTGGGGCGGCGGCAGGGCTGCACGTACGCGGCGCGCCAGGGTTTGGGGCCCAGCGCGCGTAGCGTGGTGGCGGGGTGGAAGGTGCCGGCGCCCATTTCCAGGTCGTAGGGCTGCAGGATAACGCAGCCTTGCGCCGCCCAGTAGGCGTGCAGGCGCAGGATGATGTCCTGGAAGCTGGGCGGGTTGGGCATGGGGCGGGACTGCCTGTAGAAAGGAAGGAAGCGGTTCTTTTTTGAAAAAAAAGAACCAAAAAACTTTTATCTCCCCGCCTGCACTACGGCACGCGCTGGTTCTGCAAATGCGCGCCTTGGCAGAAGCAGCGCGCGACGTGGGGCAGGCGAGGGAGGCAAAAGTTTTTTGGTTCTTTTTTTCAAAAAAGAACTGGTTTCTTACCTAACGTACCCAAAGGCAAGCAAATGCGCCGCAGAGACTGGTGGGGCCTCGCCACCGTAGCCACAGCCACGGCGCTTCTGATCCTCTACCGCTTCTACTTCCTGGAGCCGCGAAGCTGGGGGGCTGCCTGCGCCGCGGCCGCGCCGCCGTTTGCCTGTGTGCCGCGGGGGGCGGTGATCTGGCTGCAGGGGCAATACCTGTTTGGGGCCGCGTCCCTGGTGCTCGGGCTGGCGGGGTTTGCCTGGGGGGGCGCCTTTGCGGCGCAGCTTGGTGCGGTGCTGGTGGGGGTGGCGG
>CAXTJZ010000268.1:0-4535 GCA_964244695.1 uncultured Acetobacteraceae bacterium | reverse complement strand
CACTAACGACCTACCCATACCTGGAACAGGTCAGTTGTTAGGCTCGCTGGTATTACTCGTGGTGGCTCGCTGGGAAGATGATAAAAATGATCCGGACATTGGAAAAGTATGGATTAACGGTATTCAGTACTTCGGCAAGGTGCCTGAAGTGGCTTGGAGCTTTCAAATTGGGGGATATCAACCTGCGCAGAAGTGGCTAAAAGATAGAAGGTCACGAAAGCTGTCCAGCGATGACTTGAGCCAATGGCAAAGGATTATTGTCGCTTTAGATCAAACGTCGGCGATCATGGAAGACATAGACACTTTGATATAACCGAGAGCGGATCGAAGGCGAGCCGTGCTGTTAGTTATACTGCGACGCGGTCGCGTGTATCATTCTGTCAAATGTCCTTTTGCCAAAGCGAACGCCATCCTGTCCTTCAGCCGCGCCCCGCGTCGGTTGGCCAAAAAAACCCGGCTGACACATTAGGAATGATAGTCTCTCTCACGTGTTACGTAATTCCCGTTTGAAGTGTATAAGGTCGGGCGTACACGAGGATGCTTTGACAACCCGAACTCGCGAGTCTTGGCGTGATTTGCCGTGGCAGCCGACTGCTTGTGGCAGGAAGTGGACTGGCCGCTGCTCGGAGTATTAGATTGGACAGCAGACACAACGGTCCAGAGGCAAATCGGAACAGTCAACCCGACGCGGCGCATTAGCCGGTGTGCAACCGTGCCGAGACTAGACATTGCTAAGCCCTACACACATTCGTCCTGTGATGGTAATGGTGGTCAATGTCGGGCATACACGTGATAGGGGTGGCGGAGGGTGGCAACTGTTAGCTGGTCAAAAAGTCTAAATCGAGGTCGCAATCGAAGGAAAACTTTCCAAGCATGGCTAATTCCCGGAGAAATCCGGCAAGCCTACGGAATCATGGATCAAGACGAAATTCAAGTCACGATCCATTTGCCGACAACTTTGACAAGCACTTTCAAAATTTCCAGCGGCGGTGAGCTGCAGATTGGAGCGGACGTGGCTCAAAAAATTGAGGACTTTGCCTCGAACAACCAAGTCACCGAACTGAGTTTCAGCCTCGATAGCTACCTCATGGTTAACGACCTGGAAGATAAGGAATCGAACTCTCTGAACATTCGCGAGACGACTCGCCTGGCACTTATCGCGGCTAGATTAGGACAAGGGTTGTTTCGACGAAACCTCGAACAACGATATGGACATAGCTGCGCTATTACTGGCATCTCTTAACGAGAGCTACTTAAGGCATCACACATCAAGCCATGGGCTGCAAGTGATAATAGTGAGAAATTAGATGTAGATAACGGTCTGCTCTTGGTTGCGAACCTCGATGCGGCCTTTGATGCCAGGCTTGTCTCCTTTGCTGACGACGGAACTATGATTGGCAATGAGGCCAATCTGAAAACTGTCTTGGAGTCGATTGGTTCAAAAACACGAAAGCTAAAACTCAGGATTCGGCCATCGCGGAAGCAAACGGAGTTCCTCTGGCATCACCGAGAAGCGTGCAGGCTGAATCAAGCATGAACCATAACGGCAACGGACGGCAGCGTCGGCTTATGGTTGTAAGCTGCTCCACAGTGGCCGGACCAGAATCTCACATTCCAGCCACCCATGCGCCAAGCGGAATGACTGCTTTCGGGATGCCGCTATTGGCGTCCCAGATTGGGCGCAAAGCTGCCGAGGACTGGCAGGTCGTTCACCGGCGACGAAACGGGCGACGACTGGCCCACAGTCCTTTATTGCGCCTTAGCCAGCCCTGCCTTAATCTGCTCAACAGTGGCTTCGCGTGCGCCATTACGGGCAGCATCAGTCGAGGTGTTACACTACGGCCTATAGTGTATCATTGCTACTCTGAAAGTCACCTTGAAAAGGGGTTTTCGACTATCTTAGCTTGTACGGCCGCGACAAACCCGCTACACTTCCCGTCTCAAGTCGCCCAAACTATCGGGACGGGTCCTGCCCCGGCTACTGCGGCTAGGCTGGGCGCCGACCAGGTGCATCGGCCCTAAAACGGCAGGAGCATAAACGCATTCCGATACGTGCTGAGCTACGGCCCCTCTACCCGGCGCATTGGCGCGAGCTGAGCGCCCGGGTGCGTTTCGAGCGTGCGGGCGGACGGTGCCAAGGATGCGGCCGGCCACATCTGGCACAGCTGCGCTGCCTGCCCGACGGGCGCTGGTATGACGAGATGGCACGTATCCGGCGCAACCGGCGCGGCCGCCCTGCCCCGCCACCCGACCTGGTCGACGCGACCCTTATGCGGACGACCCGCGTCGTGCTCGCCGCGGCCCATCTCGACAGCGACCCCACCAACAACCGGCTGGCCAACCTGAAAAGCCTTTGCCAGCGCTGCCACATGCTGCACGACCGCCAGCACCATTTGCGGCAGCGCTGGATCACCTACCGCCGGCGCTACGCCCTCGGCGATCTGTTCCTGGGACCATACGCGCCGGGCTCTCGGCAAAGCCGGCCGGCAGCGGCCTGACCAGGACGATCGCCGCCCGGTGCGATCTCAGGACGGCTTCGTGTCTGCCCGTGCGACGGTGATCGGCGTCCAGGCCGCCGGCTGGTGCACATCGAGCAGCCCGCTCCGGGAAAGTTCCAGGCTGGCAACCAGGGTGCTGGCGACCGCGGCCCGGCACCGTCTCTCTCGGCCAACCACGTCGGCGGCGATCGCCGGTAGCAAGGCGGCCATCGCCACCTCGCCTTCGCTGGCCTCCATCACCGCCCGGATCCGCGCCATGGCGTCCGGCACACGCCAGAACGGCAGCACGCGCAGCTGGTAAGCCTCGGCCGCCGCCGGCACCCGCAGCAGAGCCAGGCAGGCGCGCAGCAGATCGGCCACATCGCCGCCGCGCTGCCCCGCCGGTGCCTCCCGCCGCCCGCGCGCAAAGACGTCCCGCCCCAGCTGCACACGCCGGTCAAGCCAGTCGGCGGCCGCCCGCATCTCCGCGCGGCCGAACAGGGCCAGCCGCAGCGCCTCTGCCTCGTCGCGGGCGGCACGGGCTTCGGGTGCGTCGGCCGGCAGCAGCAGCCGCGAGCGCAGCAGCGTCAAATTGGCCGCCATCACAAGCCAGTCGCCCCAACGCGCGAGGTCGACGGCACTGGGGAGGCCCAGGGCCGTTTCCAGCGCCGCGGCGAACGCCTCGACGAGCGCCACGATGGACAGGCGCCCCAAGTCGATTTTCTGAGCGCGCGCCATCTCGAGCAGGAAGTCCAGCGGCCCCTCGAACCCCGCGATGGACAGCACCGGCGCCGAGATGCCAGCCGCCTTCCGGGGCGGGTCTTCCCAATCGGCAGCGCTGCCGGCGCCGGCCAGGTCCGTCATCCCGCCGCGCCGTAGGTGGGACGCACGTCGAAAAGCAGCGCCGGGAAGCGCCCGCGCAACGCGGCAAACGCGCGCCAAGGCGTCCAATCGGCCGACCAGAAGCTAAGCCGGAGCGCGGCCTGGTCATTGAATGCGGCGTCCGGCCTGCCGGACACCGTGGAGCCTGGATGCAAGGCAACGTGGCGCAGCGCCTGCGTCGTGCCCCAGTGCTCCCAAAGCCAGGCTAGCGCGGCGGGGTCGTCGGGTCCGCGCCGCAGTAGATCGCCGGGCACCGGCAGCAGCGCGTGCAGGTCGAACGGACAGCTTTTCGCGCCGGCGGCCTGGGAAACAGCCAATTGGTGGTGGCGGCCGACGGCCTCGCGCAGCTCGACGGCCAGGATGCGGGCGCCGGCGACGCTGAGGCTGCGCTCCTGTAGCGCTGGCGGCGCGACGAGGAGGTGGAACCAGCCCTCCTCCATACGGTCGAGGTCGAGGTGCCAGGGAATCATCCCGCCGCCGGCCGCCTGCTTCTGAAAGGCCGCTACTTCTAGGACCGGGCCGGAGATGGTGAGGTGGTGGTGCAGCCAGTCGGTGCTGGGCAGCGTCAGAGGCGCGGCGATCTCGTTGCGTAAGGGCGCGGGAGGTGCGGCGGAGGTGGGAAGGGCTGCGTTCGCGGGGTTGGATTGGGCGTCGGACGGCCGGGCGTCGTGTATGGCCGGCGGAATAGAGGCGGGTGCCTGGCGCGGCTGCGTCAGGAGCCAGGCATCGAGCGCGTCGGCCGCCTCCGCGGTGCCGGCGGCGGTGCGGCTCACGGGGACTCACCCGGGGCGGGCGGCAGCACGTGGCCGCGCCGCAGGGTTCGCCGTGCCAAGACGCGGCGCACGGCGTCGGTGCCGAGGCGGGCGTATTCGAGGTTGCCCCAGCGGTCGATTTTACGGAACACCGGGCCGAACCGCGTCTGCGAGCTGCGCAGCCAGTCCTCCAGCGCGCGCACCGGACAGGCGGCCAGGGTGGCGCCGCGCGGCACGGCAAGGGTGCGGGCGGGGATGGCGGCGTCCGGGCGGGCGCGCAAGGCGAGGTCCAGGCCGGCCGCGGTGAAGCTGACGTCCTCGGCATCGAGCCCGACCAGGTCGGCGCGGCCGAGGCCGGCGGCGGCGAGTAGCAGCAGCGCGCGGTCGCGCAGGCCGGCCACGTCCCTCGGGCAAACGGCCGCCA
>CAXTJZ010000267.1:0-4542 GCA_964244695.1 uncultured Acetobacteraceae bacterium | reverse complement strand
GCGGCAGCCTTGATATGTAGTGAAGCACCCGGCTGCGGACGCAAGCGACGGGGGTAGAAGTTTTTTGCTTCTTTTTTTCAAAAAAGAAGGCCTTGCTTTCTTTCTTACCGGAGACCGCAACCAGTCATGACCCCGGACGAAGAGCTGGCCGCCTTGCAGCAGGCGATCGCGCATCATGATCGCGCGTATCACGAGATGGATGCGCCGGAGATCACCGATGCTGCGTATGACGGGCTGCGTCGGCGAATTGCAGAGCTCGAGGCCGAGTATCCGGACCTGGTCAAGGACGGCGCGCCTTCCAGGCGCGTAGGAAGTGCGCCGTCCGGCGCGCTCGGGAAAATCCGCCACCGCGTACCGATGCTGTCGTTGGACAATGCTTTTGGTGAAGCGGCGTTTCTGGAATTTGCAGCGCGGGTGAAGCGGTTTCTGGGCCTGGAGGCGGGCGCGGATCTCGCACTGGTTGGAGAGCCGAAGATCGATGGGCTTTCGATCTCCCTGACATACGAGGACGGCGTTTTCGTTCGTGGCGCCACGCGGGGTGATGGCGCGGAGGGCGAGGACGTGACGGCGAATTTGCGCACGTTGCGGAGCATACCGGAGAAGTTGGCGGGCGCCAGTCCTGGTGTCATCGAGGTTCGCGGCGAGGTGTTCCTGGGCAAGGCGGATTTCCGGGCGCTGAACGCGGCGCAGGGTGCGGCGGGGCTGCGGCTGTTTGCCAATCCGCGCAATGCGGCTGCGGGGAGTTTGCGGCAACTGGATGTGGGCGTGACGGCGGGGCGGCCGTTGGCGTTCTTTGCGTATGCGGCGGGAGAGATCTCCGAGACGGTGGCAGCGACGCATTGGGGGTATCTGGAGCGGCTGCGCGGTTGGGGATTTACCGTCAATCCGCTGAGCGAGCTTCTGGGCGGGGTAGCGGAGGCTGCGGCCTTTTTCGGCCGTATCGAGGCGTCCCGGGCAGCGCTGGACTACGACATCGATGGTGTGGTCTTCAAGGTTGACGATCTGGCCCTGCAGCGGCGGCTCGGGTTTGCCGGGCGGGAGCCGCGCTGGGCGGTGGCGTGGAAGTTTCCGGCCGAGCGGGCGACGACGGTGTTGCAGGACATTCGGGTGCAGGTGGGGCGGACGGGCGCGTTGACGCCGGTGGCGTGGCTGGCGCCGGTGGGCGTGGGCGGCGTGCTGGTGACGCGGGCGACGTTGCACAACGAGGACGAGATCGCGCGGCTGGACGTGCGTGTAGGCGATACGGTCGTTCTGCAGCGGGCGGGCGACGTTATTCCGCAGATCGTCAGCGTGGTGCAGGAGAGCCGGCCGGATGGTGCTGCGGCTTTTGTGCCGCTTACGCATTGCCCGGCTTGCGGCAGCCTGGCCGTGCGGCCGCCTGGGGAGGTGGTGCGGCGCTGCACGGGGGGGCTGGTGTGTCCGGCGCAGGCGGTGGAGCGGCTGGTGCATTTCTGCTCCCGGCGGGCGTTCGACATCGAGGGGATGGGGGAGAAGACGGTGGTGGAATTCCACGGGCTCGGATGGCTGGGCGGGCCGGCCGATGTGTTCCGGCTGGGTGCGCGCGAGGCGGAGATTGCGGCTTTGGAGGGATGGGGGGCGTTGTCGGCGCGCAACCTGGTGGCGGCGATCGAGGCGCGGCGGCTTGTGGGGCTGGAGCGGTTCATCTTCGCGCTGGGAATACGGCGGATCGGGGAGACCAACGCCAAGCTGCTGGCGCGGCATTACGGGAGTTTTGCGAACTGGCGGGCGGAGATGGCGGCGGCGGCCGAGGTGGGGTCTGACGCAAGGCTGGCGCTGGGGAGCATATTGCGGGTTGGCGAGGCGATGGCCGAAGAGCTGGTCGCGTTCTTTGCCGAGCCCCGGAACAGGGCGGTGGTGGACGAGTTGGCTGGGTTGCTGACGATCGAGGACGCTGTCGTGTTGGGCGGGGGAGACAGCGCGGTCAGCGGGAAGGTTGTGGTTTTTACGGGCACGCTGGAGACGATGACGCGGCCGGAGGCCAAGGCGCGCGCGGAGGCGGCAGGCGCGAAGGTGACGGATAGCGTCTCCAAGAAAACGGATTTCGTTGTGGTGGGGAAGGATGCCGGGAGCAAGGCGAAGCGGGCGGCGGAACTGGGCGTGCGTGTGGTGAGCGAGGCGGAATGGGCGGCGCTGCTCGGCGGGCCGGGGTGATGCGTTCGGAGAGCCTGCCCGCGATCGATGCGCGGTATTGGGTGGCGATTTCGCTTGCCAGCGTGTTTGGCGCAAACATGGGCGATCTGGTGTCGCACGATCTGCATCTGGGGCATTGGCGCGGGTTGCCTGTGCTGGCCGGGCTGTTTGCCCTGGTGCTGGTGGGGGAACGCCGGCGCGGGTTTGCGGGCGAGGCCTGGTACTGGCTGGCGATCGTGCTGCTGCGCACGGCGGCGACCAATCTGGGGGACCTGGCGACGCATGATTTCCATGCCGATCCTGTGCTGGCGATGGTCTGCCTGGTGGCGGTGCTGGCGGGGTTCGTGGCGGCGGGGCGGCGTGTGCTGGTGAGCGCGGCGGACGGTGTTGTGCGGCCGGCGGCCGATGGTTGGTATTGGGCGGCGATGCTGATGGCGGGCACGCTGGGAACGGTGGCGGGCGATTACGTGGCCGGTGACCTGGGGTTCGGCTCTGGCTGGGGCACGGTGGTGCTGGGGGCGGTGCAGATGGTTGTGCTGGCGGCAGGGGCGCGGTCGGGGTGGCGTGGTAAGGTCGCCTACTGGAGCGGCATCGTGGCCGTCCGGTCCATGGGGACGACGCTGGGGGACTGGCTGGCGTTCCGGCATGGGATGGGGCTGGGGTTGCCTATGAGTACGGCGGTGTCGGGGGGTTTGATGGTGGGCGCGCTGCTGGCTTGGCGGCGGGGGCGGGTCCGGCGGTTGGAGGTTGGGCTTTGAGTGGTGGTGCGTTTGGCGGCGCCCAAACTTGTTGGGTTCGTCAAACCTAGCGTCGATGCCTGTCTGCGAAATGATTGTGGTGCAATGAGGATACGAGACGGCGCTGCCGGCATACCCTTATGGCTTGTCGGCGTCGCACTCGCCGTATTCGGCCTGCTTGTGTGTGCGCGAATGCCGATGATCATGACGTCGGAACGGTTTTGGGCCGAAGAAGGGCGGCATTTCTTCGAGGACGCCTGGGTCATGGCGCCGTTGCCAGCGCTGTTCGCCTCCTTTGGCGGTTACCTGAACCTGGTTGCCAACGCAGCCGCTTTGGCAGCCCGTTGGCTGATGCCGCTTCGGCTCGCGCCCCTTTTGACCATTACAACTGGCCTCGCCTTCCAGCTATGCCCACCGCTACTGTTGCTGACAGCGCGGGACACCTGGTTGCAGCCGCCGCAGGTGCGCGCCTCGGCGTTGCTCCTTCTCTTGCTGGTTCCTGCATCGGAAGAAATCTGGCTACAATCGTTGCATTGCCAATTTGAGCTGCTGTTGTGCTGCGCCATCATCCTGGCCCTGGATGTGGAAGTAGGTTGGCGCGCCTGGTTACGGCTCGCATTGCTGGCACTGGCGCCGCTATGCGGTCCGGTCGTGATCGCGCTAGTCCCGCTGTTTCTGGTCCGCTCCGCGCTGGATCGATCTGTTCGGCGGCTGGTCCAGACAGCGGCGCTGACCGGACCGGCGCTGCTGCAAGCGCTCGTGTTCCTGCAAGCCGAGCCGGGTCGTGGATATGTCCTGCATCCGGTGCTCCTGCTCTGCGCCTTTACCGTTCGGCATCTGGCACTGCCATTCTTAGGCGTCGACATGGCAAACAGTGTTGCAGCCTCAATTCGCGCCAGCCTTCACGCGAGCCAAATGCCGTTTGTTGCAGTCGTATTGCCGCTCCTGGTGTTTCCCTTGCTGTTCGCGGCTGCCTTCTGGCGGCGGGCAGCCAGTCCAGCCATCTGGTTCGCGACGGCGGCCATGCTGATCGCTGTCGCCTCATATGTCGGGGCGATCGGCGGTGTGGCCTCGTTGCTGACCGATGTTCGTGG
The DNA here is from genome assembly GCA_964244695.1 of uncultured Acetobacteraceae bacterium. Classification (GTDB taxonomy): domain Bacteria; phylum Pseudomonadota; class Alphaproteobacteria; order Acetobacterales; family Acetobacteraceae; genus BOG-908. The sequence continues at coordinate 560 of CAXTJZ010000267.1, read as the reverse complement.
CCAAGGCCGCTACGTGGTGGTGCCACAAACCTTGTTGTACCTGACGGTTCTCGCCCTTACTGTGACAGTTGAGGGTTGGACGAAATGGGTTGGATGGGCCGTCATCGTTTGGCTGTCGGTCGTGGGAGCCTACTCCTACTGCAATCCCTTTATGACCAGAGGTCCCTCATGGCGAAGTGAGATCGCACTTTGGGAGGCCGATCCGTCTCACGTGATCCAATTATGGCCCGAAGGGTGGGCCATGACCCTCGACAGACGGCATCGCGCGCCGGGAAGCTATACGAACCAGCGTTGAGAGTGATCGTGCAAGACGTTGTTGATGTGGCCTATCATTTCCGTGTCGGAGAAGCGGAGTTTTTCCTGGTACCGGTAGGTGTATGTGGCGCGGCTGGTGAGGTCGGGTTCGGTCACGCGCGGGGTTCGCCTTTCTGAAGTAAAGAAAGCAAGGCCTTCTTTTTTGAAAAAAGAAGCAACAAACTTTTGTTTCTGACGCGATTGGAGCGCGCGCGCCTAGAGCAGATTCTGATCAATCCGGCTCATATCCTGCCGCGGTGAAGTAG
>CAXTJZ010000266.1:0-4556 GCA_964244695.1 uncultured Acetobacteraceae bacterium | reverse complement strand
GGTGCTTCCTGCTGGTTAAGCGCTGAGCGCCCTTGTTCAGAGCCGCTGCTGCCTTCTACCTCGGCAAGGCCGGATCCGGCCTTGCGACGGCCTGGCCCTGTGGCCGGGGCACGACTTCGGCGGCGATTCGGGAGCATGGGAAGAGAGTAGATGCGCGGCCATTCGCGGCAGAGTCGCCGCCTGCCTGTTCGAAGGCAAGCTCGACAATGGGCCACGGTTGATAGTGGGAAGGAGGCGCTTGGACGAGCCCTGGATCAGGCTGCAGTTGCTGCCGGCAGCTGGCCAATTGCACGTCGAGTTTGGCACGAGCCTTGGTCGTCCGCCTGAAGGCGCTGGCTGCGTGGGAGAAGTGGCAGGCGACTAGACAGTGCAGTCCAGGCACCGGGCACCGTTGCAGCAGCCTTGGCAAAGTGAAATGATCGCCTCCAGCCAAGGGCAAGGCCGACATGATTGCTTCCAAGTCATCTCATGCTCTCTGCTGCATGTTGCTTACAGCCGGCCTGCTCGCGCCTATTGCCGCCTACGCGGCGGAGCGCTGGTTCTCCATACGCGGCAAGCCCTATTTTGCTGATGTTCAGCAGCAGCTCCAAGTCGTGGTGGACGAGCATGCGGACCAGGTGACGAACCGGTTTTGCGTTGTTGGGGAAACGGTCGAGGGCTCCGCCGAGGCATGGGTGTACTGGCCAGAGGAGGGCAAGCTCATCCTGTGGCGGCCCGACCGGGACGATCCACACGCCATCGTCGGATCGAAGCGGTACTTGGACCTCAAGCACGACGTAGTGGAGGGGAGCGACATCCGTGGCAGCACCTATCAGCTGACGCGTGCGACGGCCGACGAAAAGATCCGAGCATGCAAGCAGCACGGTGTGGTCTACACGATCGAGAGGAAGATCGAGGGCAACGCGCATGGCTAGCCCGCAGGACCGACTTCCTGCGAGAAGCCGCAAGGCATTGGCAAGCCAGCGGGCCGAGAGACAGAGTTCCGTAAGGTTACCACGCGACAGCGGGGTCAAGGTTTTTTTGGTTTTTCGTTTCGAAAAGAACTGCTTCCTTACCTTGCCTAAGTAAACAACCCACCTCCAATAATCCCCCCAGGCGCCACGCCGGGCGGCACAGCAAACAACCCGCTGGCCGTGTGCGTGACGAACTGGTTCAGCATGTCGAACTTCGCCATGCGCTCGAAGATCTTGCTGAACTGGGCACGCGGGTCTTTCTGGTAGGCCAGAAACATAAGACCGGCATCGTATTCCATCGCCTGGCGCCAGGGCGGCCAGCGCTCGGCGGTGAAGCTCACCCCGTCATTGTAGCTGTAGCCGCGGCGGAAGATGCGGGCGCCGGTGGCCGCGGCACTTGCCAACCGTATGTGCGCGTTTTCCGGAATTATCGGGTTGCCGTCGGCATCCTCGGCGGCGAAATCCTCCGGATCGTGCTCCTTTTTCGACCCGATCGGGGCGCCGTCCACCTTGCTGCGGCCCATCGTCTGTTCCTGGAAGCCGACAGGCGTACGGTCCCAATGTTCCAGCGCGATGCGTATGCGGCGTGCGACGAGGTAGGTGCCGCCCGCCATCCAGGCCGGACCTTCCGCGCCCGCCCAGACAACCGCGTCCATGTCGGCCGGCACAGCGGGATTGGCGTTGTTGCTGCCGTCGCGGAAGCCCATCAGGTTGCGTGGCGTCTGCGCTTCCGGCTGCGGGATGAATCCGGCCTGCACCCAGCGTATGTCCGCCACGCCGTAGGCCAGCCGCGCGAGCTGGCGGACGGCGTGGAACACCGTCTGCGGGTCCTCGGCACAGGCCTGGACGCTGAGGTCGCCGTCGCTGCGCGCGGGCTGCAACTGGTCGCCGGTGAAATGCGGCAGGTCGGCCAGCGCCGGCGGGCGGTGGGCCGCCAGGCCGAAGCGATCCTGGCCGTCTTTGATGAACAGAGTCGGGCCGAAACCGAACGTGAGCGTCAGGCGGGACGGCGCCATGCCAACCACGTCGCCGGAATCGCCATCGGCCGGCTGGCCGGCGCATAGGCGTGCTGCGGCCACGGTCCAGCGCGCGAGCAAAGCCTGCACGTCCTGGCGCTTCGCCGTGGTCAGGTCGAAGGCGGCGAAATAGGTGTGCGCCTGCTGCGGCGTGGTGATGCCGGCCTGGTGCGCGCCGTGGAACGCCACGAACGGGTCCGGCGTGTCGCGCGTGGCGTTCTGCGCGGCCGCCGGGCGCAAGGCGGCCGCGGCGGCTGCCAGGCCGGCAGTCGCACCAAGGAAGCCGCGCCGCGAGGCCATCGGGCAGCCGCTCACCTGCCGCCGGCCCGCATCAGCGTGTTCACGTCGTCCATCACGTAATAGAACCCCTTGGCGTCCGGCGTCATGGCAATGCCGAACAGGTCACCGTTGCCCGGAGGCGACTGCGCCTGGTCGTTGTTGATCCATTGGGCATAGATTTGTTTGCCGGCGGCAGGATCAACCTCCACCAGCCGCCCATCTTTGCCGTTGCACACCAGCAGATGGCCCTGCGGAGAGAGCGCCATGGCCAGCGGCCAGGACAGCAGCCCGCCTTGCGTCACCACCCGGCCGGTGCCCGCACTGGTGGTGCGCGTCAGCGCGTCCGGGATGGCCGCGATCAGGTTGTCCAGCCCGTCCGTCACATACAGCGTGCCGTCAGGCGCGAGCACGATCCCCGTCGGGCCGAGCAGGAAATTGTCGCGGTCCGCCCGCTGCGCGAAGCCGCTTCCCACGATGGTCTGGCTGGCCAGGACGGGCGGCTTGCCGTCCGGGATCGTCAGGCCGAACCGCACCACGATCGACTTCTTCACCACGACAGGCAGGCCGGTCGCCGGGTCCACCACGCTGGGCGACGGCACACCGAAGCCTGCCATGCTGACGAACAGGGTGGCGGTCGCCCCACGGTCATCGATGCCCATGTTGCCCCAGGGATCGTTGATGTTCGGGCCGGCCCAGGCGGCAACGAACTGGCCGCTCGAATCGAGCACCACCAGGCAGCCGTCACCCTTGGTGGCCGTGGTGCCGTCCCGGCTCGGGGTGCTGCCCACGATCACCCAGCCGGATTTCAGCACGGCCATTGCGGTGGACAGCCCGATGCCGCCCGGGCACTGCGGCAGATGCTGCGGCAACTTGGCGAACAGATACGTGTCGCGCGTGGACGGCCGGAAGCCCACGATTGTGGTGCCGGTGCCCTGCAGGTTGGAGATGTTGTTGAAGTTGTCGACCAGGACGTCGTCCTTGGCGATGCGCCCGGCGGTGACGGGAGAGACGACGACGGCGTATGGGTTCAGGTCACCGTTGTCGGTGACCGTGGAGGTCAGCGTCGCGTGGCGGTGCACGGTCTCCAGGAAGCCGGCTGGCTGGTCGGCGTACGCGGCGGTGGTGAGGAGGGAGAAAGCAAGCAAGGCCTTCTTTTTTGAAAAAAAGAAGCAAAAAACTTTTGCTCCTGTCGTTGCCGATGCAGCCGCACACGTGGACGAACCGGCGCGTTGATTTCCGCAGGCGTCAGCAGCAAAAGTTTTTTGCTTCTTTTTTTCAAAAAAGAAGGCCTTGCTTGCTTCCATCACCATCATCCTAAAACAAAATATTCGTGCGCAGCCCAAGGACAAACTCGCTGCCCACCCTGCGCGAAGGATCCACCGGGTCCGCCAGCCCGCCGCCCGGATTGAACACATATTGCAGGTCAGGCTGCAGCTGCCACCAGGGATGCACCTGGTATTGGTAGGTGGCCTCCACATACGTCTCGCTGGTGCGCACCGGCGTGTACACATCCGGCTGCGCCACCGCCACGTCCCGGTCGAACGCGGTCACCGCGTGACTGACATGGGCGTAACCCATGCCGAGCGCCACGGTGTCGGTCGACCGGCCCCGGAACGGCCCATGATACACCACGCCGGCGTTCATGCTGAAATCGGCCAGGTTCCGGTCCGCCTCCGGCGTGCCCATGATCCGGCCGAACACGCTGACGGAGCGGTTGGGGTTGGCGCCGTCGCGCCACACCATCTGGTCGGCCACCGCGTAGATCGAGTAGTCGCCGCGGTGCTGGAGGGGGTTTCCGTTGCTGTTTGCCGAGGCGAGCAGGCCGCCGCCGGTGTCGATGCGCTGGTCGGAGAAGCGCTCGCTGTCGTACCAGAAGCCGATGCGGTAGGTGTGGCCGAGCGGCGCGCCCTCGCCCGGATAGACCAGCGCGCCCACTGCCGGGTAGGCGTATTGCAGCTCTACAAACGTCAGCGTGCCGCCGTTCAGGGGAAAGCTGGTGCCAGAGGGATCGGTGTGCTGCGGGTCGCCTTGCGTGGTGGGCGCCGGGTTGCCGTTGAACACGCCCGCCAGGATGGTCAGCGGGTTGACCGGCCGGTAGCGCAGGCGCACGCCCAGGTCGGACAGCGGGTAGGCCGGGCCGCCGCCAGGCAGGTCCACCGAGGGTACCAGCGGCCAGCCGAACGACGTGTTGACGAAATAGGCGGCGTTCGGGCTGTAGATGAACTCCTGGTCCACGCTCTGCTGGCCGAGCTTGATGTCGGCGCGGTCCTCGTCGAGGAGCTTCTGGTCGTACCAGGCCTCCCACAGG
>CAXTJZ010000265.1:0-4569 GCA_964244695.1 uncultured Acetobacteraceae bacterium | reverse complement strand
CGAAGCTGCGGTCGTGCTTCGGGTCGGCGGCCTGGCCCTGCAGGGCGCTGGCGGCAAAGCCGCGCTGTTTCAGGCCCTCCGCCATGGCTGGTCCTACCACCGGGTCACGCGCGCTTATGTTCAGCAGGCGCTGATAGAGGTCCGCCGTGGGCTGGGCAAAATGGTCGGGCGCCCAGGCTTCCACCGTGGCGGGGCCGCGTAGCAGCAACGGGGCGGACAGGCCGACCGAGAGCGCCAGTTCGCGGCCCGGGTTCGGCATCAGCCCCACGGCGCGGTTCAGCCAGCCGCTGTTCAGGCGCTGGTCGGCGCCGCTCTCCATGCAGTCCTGCGCCTCGAAATGGCTTCGGCTGCGGTAGTGGCCGGCACAGGCGTGCACGAACAGGGCCTCGCCGCCGGCATACATCTGGTGCACCTGGGCCAAAGCGGGATGCAGCCCATACATCCCGCCCAAATCCAGCACGCCACCCGGCTGGCCGGGCGCGGGCAGCGCGAGCGGGCCGCGTATGCCGGCGAAGGCCGGGTCGCCATAAGGCTGGACGGTGGACATGCCGTCCATGGCGCCGCGCATCAGCACGACCACCATGCGCTTGTCCGTCTCCGGCGCGGCAAGCGCCATGGAGGTTCCGCCGAGGGTGAAGGCGGCAGTCAGGCCGAGCAGGGCCTGGCGGCGGGTCAGCCGGAAGGCGTCCGGGCACAGGCGGGAGGAAGTCGGGAGGACGGTCATCTCAGCGCCTCTGGAATTCGGGGGAGGACAGCAGCAGGGTCAGGCCGTCCCTGCGGGAGCCGGCGGCCTTGATCTGCGCCATCGTGGTGGCGCTCATCAGCGGCCCTACCGTGGCCGCGGCGAGCTGTTCAGGATCGGCATTGGCGTAGCGGCCGGCCATGCCGTAGCTGAAATCCACGCGCTGCAGCATGGCTTCCGGTCCGGCCCAGTCCGCCGCGCGGTCCGGCCAGCCTATAGGGAAGGGCGCCTGGAACAACGGCTGGCCCAACCCGCCGGCAAGATAGCCGATGTTGGGCACCTGCTCCGGCGTGGTGCCGAGCGCGCGCAGGCAGGCGATGACGTAGTCCTGCGGGTCGCGCAGCTTTGCCTGCGGTACCCAGGCGCCGGGCAACTCGATCAAGGCCGCCGCCGCGGCGCCCAGGTCACCTTTCGTGTCACGCAGGACCGCCTCGATACGCGCGACCTGCGCAGGTGGCGGCTCGTCAGCCACGAAGTGGCGGCAAAGCTTGTCTGCCAGATGGCGGTAGGTGGCGGGGTGCGTGCCGAGCCAGGCAAGCAGTTCAACGCCGCCATCCTCGCCGGCGGGCCAGGCGCGGCCCATGACCTCTATCTCGCCCGGCTCGTGCATGGCGGGGCGGAAGCGGAAGCCGAGCGGCGGCTGCTTTGCGTCGATGGACCACCCTGTCAGCACGCGGGCGAAGTTCGTCACGTCCGCCTGGGTGTAGCCGGAGGCAGGGGTTACGGTGTGCAGCTCCAGGCATTCGCGCGCCAGGTTCTCGTTCAGGCCGAGATGGCGGCGCTGTCCGGCCAGGCTGTCAGGTCCGGCGGACTGCGCCTGGTTGAGGTAGTTGAGCATCGCCGGGTGACGCATCACGGCGAGCAGCATGTCCGAGAAGCGGCCGGTCACGTGCGGGCGTATCGCCTCGCGTATGTAGGCGCCGCTGGTGGCGGAGACGACGAGTGCCCTGTCGGCAATGGTGAAGTGGTTGGCCCAGAACCAGACGAGCCGCTCGCGGTAGGGCGCATCGGTGGTCAGTGCGCGATCCATCAAGGCGCGTATCTCCCGCTGCGCCAGTTCGCCCACGGGGTGGGGGTGCATCGGGTCGGCAGCGGCAGCTGGAGTTCCTGCGGTCTTGGCAGCCTTCGCCGCGGCCAAAGTCGCGTATTGCTCGTCCACCACGGTCAGGCCTCCTGCGGTGTCCGGCAAGCCGTCGCTGGGTGTGGTGTCGGGCCCTTCCAGCTGGGCACGCAGCCAGGCGCGCGGGTCGGCGGGCAGTGGCTCCTCGGGGCGGCGCCCGAGGCCGAAGCGGTTGATGGCGACGAAGGAAGCGTTGTCCATACCGCGGGATATAGCATCGAGGCTTGTTACCTGCAGTGACGAAGTGTGTGGCGCGGCAGCTTTGCGGGGCCATGTGCGCGGCATGGAACTGGAAATGACACGGGCGGCTGGGCTGGCAGCCCTGCAGGCGGCGACACCGATGCTGGGACGGCGATATGCCGAGCACCGCAACACGGAACGCAGGCTGGACGAGGCACCGACGACGTCGCGGCTTTCTCCCTACCTGCGGCGGCGTTTGGTGCTGGAGGAGGAGGTGGTTGCAGCCGCGTGGGACGCGCACGGACCGGCGGCGGAAAAGTTCATCCAGGAGGTGTTCTGGCGCACCTACTTCAAAGGTCATCTTGAGACCCGGCCGTGGCTTTGGACGGCGTACAACGCTGAACTGGCGCGCGAGCAGGGGCGGCTGGAGGATCAGCCGGGGCTGCGCCATGCGTTCAACCAGGCTGTCGACGGCCGCACCGGCATCGACGGCTTCGACGACTGGGCCCGTGCTTTGGTGGAGGAGGGCTGGCTGCACAACCACGCGCGCATGTGGTTCGCCAGCATCTGGATCTTCACGCTCAGGCTGCCCTGGGTGCTCGGCGCGGATTTCTTCGCGCGCCACCTGTTGGACTTCGACCCTGCGAGCAACACGCTTGGCTGGCGCTGGGTGGCCGGGCTGCACACGCGCGGCAAGCATTACGTGGCACGGGCGGAGAACATACGCCGCTACACGGACGGCCGTTACAATCCGCAGAACCTCGACGAGTCGCCTCAGCCGCTGCACGAACCGGAGGGCCGGGCTGCGGTGGCATTGCCTGTGTCCGCGGCGGCGCCCGAAGGCGAGGTCACGCTGGTGCTGCATCTCGATGACCTGGCGCCCGAGAGTCTGGCGTTAGGTGATGCGAAGGTGGTGCGCGTCTGCCCGATGCCGGCCGGGATCGTCGGCCGATCCGCTATGGTGCGGCGGGCGGACGACGCGGCGATGTCTGACGCCGTGGCGCGGGCTTGCGCCCATTTCGCTTGTGCTCGTGAGGAGGCTCCAGAGGGGAGGCTGGTCGCCGCATGGGTGCCGGTCGGCCCATCCAACGACGCCCTGCCCGGCGCCGTCCGGATCAGGCGCGCATGGGACGAAGCGGTATGGCCAAGAAGCACAAAAGGATTCTTCAAAGTGAAGGAAGCCATCCCGGCCATCCTGCGACAACAAAACGAACGCCTGCCCTAGTCTCGCCGACAGGGAGTAATGGTTTTTTGCTTCTTTTTTTCAAAAAAGAAGGCCTTCCTGCCTTCCTTCTTGCAAAATCCCCCGCAGTCGCGCATTTCCACCCGCATACTTAACGCCAGCCCATCACGGACACGGCGGGACAGGGGTCCCGCCGGCGTCCGTCATGGCATGGAGGCCATACTGTGTCCGCGACCGACCTAGCCAAGCTACGTAACATCGGCATCACTGCCCATATCGACGCGGGCAAGACGACGACGACAGAGCGTATCTTGTACTATACCGGCGTGTCGCACCGCATCGGCGAGGTGCATGACGGCAACACCACGACCGACTACATGGACCAGGAGCGCGAGCGTGGCATCACGATCACCTCGGCCGCCGTCACGTGCGAGTGGAAGGACCACCGCATCAACATCATCGACACGCCCGGCCACATCGACTTCAACATCGAGGTCAACCGCTCGCTACGCGTGCTGGACGGCGCCGTGTTCATCATCGAGGGCGTGGCCGGCGTGCAGCCGCAGTCCGAGACCAACTGGCGCCTGGCCGACCGCTACAACGTGCCGCGCATCATCTTCATCAACAAGCTGGACCGCACGGGCGCCGACTTCTACCGCGCGTTCGACACGCTGAAGGAGAAGCTCGACATCGTGGCGCTGCCGCTGCAGCTGCCGATCGGCATCGAGGACACGTTCATCGGTGTGGTGGACCTGGTCGAGATGAAGGCGATCATCTGGGAAGGCGGCGAGCTTGGCGCCAAGTTCCACGACGAGGAGATCCCGGCCGACCTGATGGAGAAGGCGAAAGAGTACCGCCAGCTCCTGCTGGATACGGCCGTCTCGGTCGATACCGTGGCGATGGAAGAGTATTTCGAGAAGGGTGACGTGGACGTTGCCACCCTGAAGAAGTGCATCAAGAAAGGTGCGATCAGCGGCGAATTCCGTCCCGTGCTGTGCGGCACCGCGTTCAAGAACAAGGGCGTGCAGCCGCTGCTGGACGCCGTGCTGGACTACCTGCCTTCGCCGATCGACGTGCCTGGCATCAAGGTGGCAGCCGAAGAGGGCGTGGAAGAGCGGATCGACGACGACCGCCGCGTGATTCCGGCCAACCCGACCGCGCCGTTTGCCGGCCTGGCATTCAAGATCATCAACGACAAATACGGCACGCTGACCTTCGTGCGCGTGTATGCCGGCACGCTCAAGCAGGGCGACATGGTGCAGAACACCACCAAGGACCATCGCGAGCGTATCGGCCGCATGTTCCAGATGCACGCCGACAAGCGCGCCGAGATCAAGGAAGTGT
>CAXTJZ010000264.1:0-4584 GCA_964244695.1 uncultured Acetobacteraceae bacterium | reverse complement strand
TTTGACTCCGCTGTCGCGGCTTCGTGGAAAGGTCCGCGACAGCGCTAGCAAAAGCTTTTTGCTTCTTTTTGTCGAAAAAGAAGGCCTTGCTTGCTTCTTTCGCTGGTCAGCTCAGAAGCCGTGTGTGAATTCAGGTTCTCCACAAAACAGAATATAGTAACAGTTATGGTCCTTTTTCAAAAAAGGAATCCTTCCTTCCTGCGAGTTTTTGAAACACAGCAAAGCTGTCCCCCGCCATACCAGACAGGTATTGTCCGGCAGCTGGAGAACGACGCGATGAAGATCGAGCAGCTCGCAATCAAGGAGGTCCTGCTCATCACGCCGCCGCGCTTCGGCGACGATCGGGGCTATTTCTCGGAGACCTACTCGCACCCGCGCATGGCGGATGCCGGTGTGCCGGAGCCGTTCGTCCAGGACAACCAGAGCTTTTCGCGCGCCTGCTTCACCGTGCGCGGCCTGCACTGCCAGGTAGCACCTCACGTGCAGGGCAAGCTGGTGCGCGTGCTGAGGGGTGCAATCTGGGACGTGGCAGTGGATGCACGCGCCGGCTCCCCCACCTTTGGGCAGCACGTGGCGGCCGTGCTGTCCGCGGAGAACGGCAGACAGCTCTGGGTGCCGCCCGGCTTCCTGCACGGGTTCTGCACGATCGAGCCGGACACCGAGGTCGCCTACAAGGTGACCGGGCTTTACGACCGTGCGTCAGAGCGCGGCGTGCTTTGGACGGATACAACACTGGCGCTGCCCTGGCCGGCGCCGCCGGGCGAGGCGATGCTGTCCGACAAGGACCGCGTGCTGCCAGGCTGGGCGGATGCCGCGGGGTGGTTCGCGTGACAGCGGGCACCATCCTGGTCACCGGCGGCAGCGGGCAGTTGGCCCAGGCGCTCGCCCGCGCAGGTGCGGGGCGCGTTATGGTGGTGGGCCGGCCGGCATTCGATTTCGAGCGGCCGGACACGCTTAGCGAAGCAATCCAGTCACACCTTCCGGCGCTTGTGGTCAACGCAGCGGCCTATACGGCGGTGGACGCGGCGGAGGCCGCGCCGGAGGAGGCCGCGCGCGCCAACGCCTCCGGCCCTGGCCTGGTAGCCGCCACTTGCCAGGAGATGGGCATCCCGCTGGTGCACGTCTCCACCGACTATGTGTTCGACGGGCTAAAGGGTACATCCTATACAGAGGACGATGCGACAAACCCGACCGGGGTTTACGGCGCCACCAAGCTGGCAGGCGAACGCGCCGTGCTGGCGGCCCATCCCGAGGCGGTGGTTCTGCGCACCTCCTGGGTATATGCCGCGACAGGCAAGAACTTTCTGGTGACCATGCTGAATGCGGCCAGGCGCGCGCGCCGGCTGCGCGTGGTGGCCGACCAGACAGGCTGCCCGACCAATGCCGATGACCTGGCCGCGGCAACTTTGGCGGTGGCTGATCGGTTGCTTGCGCATGCCGCTTCGCGCGGCAGGGAGCAGGGTTTGAGTGGCATCTATCACGCGACGGGCCAGGGCGAGACAACGTGGCACGGTTTTGCCACCGCCATCTTCGCCCACGCCGCGCAACACGGCTGGCCGGCGCCGCCGGTTGACGCCATCGCCACCGCCGACTGGCCCACGCCCGCAAGACGGCCGCCTTACTCTCGCCTGGATTGCAGCAAGCTGGACGCGACTTTCGGCGTAAGCCTGCCGGACTGGCAGGAAAGCCTGGGGCCGGCCGTGACCCGTGCTTGCGCCGCATTCGCCACGGCTGCCGCCTGATTGCGCATGGACCGCCAGCCAGACATCGCGATTCTGCTCTCGACCAGGAACGGCGCCGCTTATCTGGGGGAGCAGCTCGACAGCCTGCTCGCCCAATCGCACACCGATTGGCAGATATTCTGGCGCGATGACGGCTCCGAGGACAACACACCGACGATGATGCGGGACTTTGCCGATTCCGCCGGAGCCGGCCGTGTCGTCGACCTCAACGACAATGCCGGTCATGTCGGCATCACGGCGAGCTTCCTGAGCCTGCTGCGCCGTGCGCCGCGCGGAAGAATGGTGGCGTTCGCCGACCAGGACGACGTGTGGCTGCCGGAAAAGCTGGCGCGCGGGGTGAGCGCGCTCGGTCACCTGCAAGCCGGGCGTCCGGGGCTGTACTGCGCCAGGCAGCGCCTGGTAGGTGCCGACCTCACGCCGATACGCCTCAGCACCCCGGTGCGCGGGGCAGTCGGATTTCCCAACGCGATGACGCAAAACGTGGCGACCGGCTGCACCGTGATGCTGAACGCCGACGCCGCGGGCCTGGTGGCCGACGCCCAGGCGCCCGCCGCGGAGAGTTTGCATGACTGGTGGGCCTACGTGCTGGTATCGGCCTGCGGCGGCGCCGTGGTGGCCGACAGCACGCCCACCGTGCTGTACCGCCAGCACGCGCACAATGCGGTGGGCGTGCCGCTGTCGCCCGCGCGGCGCGGCTGGGCCGCGTTCCGGCGCGGCCCAGGCGCGTTCATGCGCACCTTCCGTGCCCACATGGATGCGCTGTCCGCCCAGCCCGAGCTGCTCTCACCCGCCGCGCGCGAGGCGCTGGCACTGATCTCCGACGGGCTGCATGACGGGTGGCGGCTGCGTGTCCGCGCGCTGCGCCACCCTGGGCTGAAGCGGCAGAGCTGGGCCGAGACGCAGTTGTTTCGTTTGTGGTTCATGCTAGGGTGATGCCAGACGTGCTTCGGCGCTGAATCCTTCGTCTCCCGCCGGGCGCGGCGAGAGGATTTCCGCTGGCCGGTGACGTGGGGGAGGGGTGATCCTTGGCAGCAGTTCTGACGCCCGACTGGGGCCTGTACAGCGGCCCTTCGGACGCGTGCGCGTGTCTGGGCCGCTTTGTGGATCGGGCCTGTGGCCCGGATGTGGGTGTGGCGTGGCTGGCAAACGGCACTTTGTATCCGCTGCGCGCGCCGCGTCGCGACTCCGGCGGGTATGGCGACGCGGTGGTGTTTGAACTGGCGCCTACGCCGGCCCCGCCGCCGCCCAGGCCTGTCGGTTTCTGGGCCAGGCTGGAGACGTTCTTCGGCAACGCGCTGACGCAGTATGGCGAGGCGCGGATTGCGAGCAGTCAGGCAGACATGGCGGCAAGTCAGGCGATCGGTGCGGCTATCGGCAAGGTGTTCACGACGCATGCGGATGATGGCGCGGGTGTGATTATGGATGTCGTCTGCGTGGGGTTGTCCCTGGCTCTGATTTCCACAGGCATCGGTGCACTTGGCCTGCTTGCTTTTGGAGGGAGCGTCGTGCTCACAGCTGCCGATGGCACCGCTTACGCACAGGAAATGAGCGGCGATGAAAGTGGCGCCGAACGAACGAGAAGACAGACCGAGATCATCCGGGTAGTAGCGACTATTGCAACCTTGCCGGATTTGGCTTGGGGCGGTGTCAAGGCGATCCGTGAGTTTCGGGAAGTGCGAGAGCTTAGCCGGCTGTCCAGGAGCACAGCAACTTCAGCAGAGTCCTTGGCGGCCAGGACAGCAAGTGCCGGCCGGGCAGCACGGTATGCGGACATCGCTGAGCGTGCGCATCTAAGATCTCAGCTGCATTCCGAGCAAATAAAGGCTGCAATACTGCACGAGTTCAGTCCACGTGTTGCCGGAGCGATTGGTCTGCTTCTGCTCGGCAAAGAGGAGTTGACGAGCAAGGAAAGTCTGCTCACCGAATTTCTCCATCGCCTGCGTGCCCATCTGGTGACCGTGCACGCATGACCAACCCGAACGACACAATGTCAATCGCAGCGCCGCCGCCGGGTTATTACATCTCGCTCGGCCTCGCATATGCGAGCCTGGCGATTCTTGCCATGGCGCTCTCGGTCAGCTGGAGTGTAGCTCACGGCCTGTATCCCGAAGACAACATAGGCAAATGGGGCTCCGCAGGACTGGTCCTGGGTTTTTGCATAGTCTATGCGGATCGTAGTGCCCGCTGGCCCAGGCTGCCGTCTCGCCTACGGAGCGTGATAAAGTATCTCGTCTTCGTAGTGTTGTGGCTCTCAGTTGGAATAACGTGTTTCGCGCTTTATACAAGTTTGACCGCTTACCCCGATCATTGTGCGAAGGGTTCTTGCGGCCGAGGCTTACAGCTAGGCATGACGATCATGGCGACGCTTTGTCAAGCCGGCACACTCTCTTGGTTGCTTTACTACGGACGTCGCGGTTAACGCCGGTCGGTGGCGTGGCATGCGGGGACTAGAGAGCAAATCTATAATGCCAATTCGGCCGAGGCGTTGGCGGCCAGAACCTCGAATGCCAGCCGTGCCGACGCGGACATCGCCGAACGCGCGCATCTGCGGTCTCAATCGCGTGCTGAACAGATTAGGGCCGCTATTTTGCACGAATTCAGTCCACGCGTCGCAGGTGCTGGCGGCTTGCTTCTGCTATCGCGAGAGGAATGGAAAAGCCGCGAGAGCTTGCTCAGTGAATTCTTGAGTCGGCTACGTGCACATACAGTAGCGGTTCATTCATGAGAAACGTTACAAATGCAGTGTCGTCGCCAACGCCCTCACCTGGTTACTTGCTTTCGCTTGGTTTAGAGGGTGTTATGCACCTTGAACCAGGGCTGCTGCGTGCTTGAGCATGTATCC
>CAXTJZ010000263.1:0-4597 GCA_964244695.1 uncultured Acetobacteraceae bacterium | reverse complement strand
TCCAGCGCCGCCACCGCCCTCGCCGCTCGATCGCAGTTCTGTAGCGGCGAAGCACCATCGCGTCCAAATAAGTTGCCGCCGAGGCCTATTATCACAAAAATGTGCGCTTCTTTCTTGCGTCCGGTTAACCGATCGGGATATGAAACAATATTGTAGCCGCGCACGCATCAAGCCGGCTCTCAGGGCGTTTTGAAAGACCCATCATGCACTTCCTGCCCACCGAGCGAGTCTGCCTTTTCATCGACGGCGCCAATCTTTACTCGGCCAGCCGCAATCTCGGCTTCGACGTCGACTACCGCAACATGCTGGAGTTCTTCCGCAGGCAAGCTCACGTCATCCGGGCCTATTATTATTCTGCCGTGCTCGAGACGGAAGAATACTCGCCGCTGAAGCCGCTGACAGATTGGCTCGCCTATAACGGCTACACCCTGGTCACCAAACCGGCCCGCGAGTTCACCGACGCCACCGGCCGCCGGCGCGTGAAAGGCAACATGGACATCGAACTGGCCATCGACATGCTGGAACTGGCCGACAAGATGGACCACGCCGTGCTGTTCAGCGGCGACAGTGATTTCCGCCGGCTCATCGAAGCCGTGCAGCGCCGCGGCGTGCGGGTCAGCGTCGTCAGCTCCATTCGTACCACGCCGCCCATGGTGGCCGACGAACTGCGGCGCCAGGCGGACCAGTTCCTCGAGCTGGCCGAGATCGCTCCGGAATTTACGCGGCGGCAGATGGAGCCCCGGTTGCGGGTGGGGCGTAGCGAGGTTCTGGAACCGCATGAGCATCTGTAAAAGACAGAAAGGAAACGTTGAAGCGCGCGCTTCAGCAACGCGCACCCGACAGCAGTAAAAGTTTTTTGGTTCTTTTTTTCAAAAAAGAACTGCTTGCTTCCTTGCCTTACGTTGTAAGCCCCAAGCGTGACCGAACAGCCGCCGCATGACTGCCCGCTCTGTCCGCGGCTCGTCGCCTACCGCCACGCGAACCGCAAGGAGAACCCGGCGTGGTTCAACGGACCGGTGCCGAGTTTCGGGCCGGAAGAGGCCTGGCTGCTGGTTGTAGGCATGGCGCCCGGCGTGCGTGGCGCCAACCGCACCGGGCGGCCGTTCACCGGCGACCATGCCGGCATCCTGCTATACGAGACGCTGCTGAAATCTGGCCTGGCGCGCGGCACGTATCTGGCCGATCCCGCCGATGGCTTGACCTTGCACGGCTGCCGCATCGCCAACGCGGTGCGCTGCGTGCCGCCGGCCAACCTGCCGACGCCAGCCGAGGCAGCGACCTGCAACCGGTTTCTCGCGGCGGAGCTCGCGGGCTTGCCTGGCTTGAAAGCCGTCCTGGCGCTCGGCGTGCTGGCGCATGCCGCAGTGCTGCGCGCCGTGGGCGTGAAGCTCAGCGCCTGCAAGTTCACTCACGGCGCCCGGCACAAGCTGCCCGGCGGCCTGCTTCTGGCGGATAGTTACCATGTATCGCGCTACAACACGTCCACGCGCCGGCTGACCACGGAAATGTTCGAATCCGTGGTCGCCGGGCTTGTGGGTGTTACTTCTCCGCCATCGCCTTGATGTTCTGCAGACCTGCCTGATACAGGCCGGTCACCGCTTTGTCGGCCGCGGCCTCGTCGGCGCCGCCGGCGGGCTGGAAGTGGGATTGCCAGGTGACCTTCGATCCGGTGCCGTCCTTCACCACCGAAATTGTGGAGGTGTAGCCGGTCACTGGCAGCACCTTCGGGTCCACTTCCAGGATGGCGTAGCTGTAGCTGTGGGCTTTATGCGCGGTCAGCTTCTCCTTGACCGTGGGGTTGCCCGGCGCCTTTAGCGTGATCACCCGGACGGAGCCGACCGTATCGCCTTTGTCGGCCGGGCTGCTGGCGGCACCCGGTAGCCAGCCGGCGATGCCGTCGAACGGGCCCACCAGGGCCCAGACCGCTTTCGGGCTGGCTGTGGTGGTGACGCTCTGGGTGACTTCGGCGGCTTGTGCGGTGGCGAAGCAAGCAAGGGCGGCGGCGGTGCAGCCGAGCAGACGTATCATGGCGTAGTCCTCGTTGTTGTTTTACCCGGGCTAACGTCCGGTGAGTGGACGGCTTAGTCAAATGACAGGCCGGGGTGCGGTATAGGAGGCAGAAAGCAAGCAGTCCTTTTTTGAAAAAAAGGACCAAAAAACTTTTGCTCCCCCGCATTTGCACCAATCCAGCGCGTCGGAGATGTGCGACGCGTTTCAGCAGCGGAGGGAGCAAAAGTTTTTTGCTTCTTTTTTTCAAAAAAGAAGGCCTTTCTTCCTTACCCGAGCAGCGCCTGCGCGCACGCCCCCAGGATAGCCTCCTCGTCCAGCCCATACTCGCGATACAGATCCACGATGTCGCCGCTCTGTCCGAAACGGTCCACGCCCAGCGGCACCACGCGTTGGCCGCGCACGGCGCCGAGCCAGGCCAGCGCGGCCGGGTGGCCGTCCAGGATGGTCACGATCGCGCTCCCCGCCGCCATCGGGGCCAGTATCTGTTCGATATGGCTGGGCTGTGCCGCACCGGCGCGTCGCGCACGGCCGGCGGCGAGCCAGCCGGCATGCAGGCGGTCCGGGCTGGTGATCGCCAGCAGACCGGCATTCGGAACTTCTTCGCGCAACGTCGCGAACGCCGCTTCGGCTTCGGGCGCCAACGGTCCCTGGTAGGCCAGTGCGAGCGGGGCGCCGTCGCCGGGCGGCACCACCCAATGCGCGCCGGCAATCACCGAAGCTGCGTCCAACGCTCGGGCGCGGTGGGGCAAGGCGCGGGTGGACAAGCGCAGCCACACGGCCGAGCCGTCCGGCTTCTGCATGTGCTCCAGCGCCCAGCGCAGCATGATGGCCAGCTCGTCGACGTAGGCCGGCTCGTAGCTGGCAAGCCGGTCCGCGGCCATGCCGAGCAGCGGCGTGTTGACCGATTGGTGCTGGCCGCCCTCCGGCGCCAGGCTGATGCCGGAGGGCGTGGAGACGAGCAGGAAGCGGGCGTCCTGGTAGCAGGCGTAGATCAGCGCATCGAGGCCGCGGTTGACGAACGGGTCGTACACCGTGCCGATCGGCAGCAGGCGCGCTCCGCACAGCGCGTGGCTGAGGCCGGCCGCGCCAAGCAGCAGGAACAGGTTCTGCTCGGCGATGCCCAGCTCGATGTGCTGGCCGGACGGGCTCATGCCCCAGCGCTGCATGCTGGCGACCTTGGTGTCGCGGAACACGTCATTGCGGGTGTGGCGGTCGAACAGGCCGCGGCGGTTCACCCAGGGGCCCAGGCTGGTGGAGACGGTAACGTCCGGGCTGGTGGTCAGCATGCGGCTGGCGGCCGCCTTCCAGGGGCCTTCGGCGCGGCCGATTTCGCCGAGTATCTCGCCGAAGCCCGTCTGGGTCGAAAGCGTGCGGCCGTCCAGCTTCCCGAGTGGCACGGTGGCGGGGAAGGGAATGAGCGGGGCCTCATAGACGCGGCCGTGCGGGGTGAGCGGGGTTGCGAATGGGACGGCAGCGATGAACGCGCGCAGTTCGGCCTCAGGCAGGTCCAGTCCCTCCGCCAGGTCCCATTCGTGGCCGGGCCGGATCTGCATGTCGGCGCGGAACGCCTCCATCTGCTCGCGTGTCATCAGGCCGGAATGGTTGTCCTTGTGGCCGGCGAACGGCAGGCCCATGCCCTTTATGGTGTAGGCGATGAAGCAGGTCGGGCGGTCGCCCTCGCGGTCCGCTTCGGTCAGCGCATCGAGTATGGTATCCAGGTCGTGGCCGCCGAGGTTGGTCATCAGGGCTGCCAGGTCGGCGTCGCTGAGCGGGTCGATGATGGCGCGCAGCGCCTGGCTGCGGCCGAGATCGGCGAGCAACGCGGTGCGCCAGGCAGCGCCGCCCTGGAAAGTGAGCGAGGCGTAGAGGCTGTTCGGGCAGTCGTCGATCCAGGCGCGCAGGGCCTCGCCGCCCGGCTTGGCAAAGGCGGCCTCCTGAAGGCGGCCGTGTTTGATGCGCACCACGTTCCAGCCCATGTCGCCGAACAGGCCCTCGAAGCGGCCGAACAGCCGGTCCTGCACCACCGAATCCAGGCTCTGGCGGTTGTAGTCGACGATCCACCAGACGTTGCGTACGTCGTGCTTCCAGCCTTCCAGCAGGGCCTCGTAGATGTTGCCCTCGTCCAGCTCCGCGTCACCTGCGATGGCGATGTGCCGGCCAGGCTGGGCGCCGTCGGGCAGCAGGCCGTGCAGGCGCACGTAATCCTGGATTAGCGAAGCAAAGCTGGTGGCGGCCACACCCAGGCCCACGGAGCCGGTGGAGAAATCCACCTCGGCGCCGTCCTTCACCCGGCTTGGGTAGGCTTGCGCGCCGCAAAACCGGCGCAGGTTCTCCATTTTCTCAACCGACTGCCGGCCGAACATGTAGTTGGCGGCGTGGAACACCGGGGACGCGTGCGGCTTGACGGCCACGCGGTCCTGCGGGCGCAATTTGGCGAAGTAGAGCGCGGTCATGATGGAGATGACGGACGCGCAGCTCGCCTGGTGGCCGCCGACTTTCAGCCCGTCTCGGTTCGGGCGGATGTGGTTGGCATTGTGTATGATCCAGGCGGAGAGCCAGAGCAGCTTTCGCTCAATCTGGCGGAGCA
>CAXTJZ010000262.1:0-4643 GCA_964244695.1 uncultured Acetobacteraceae bacterium | reverse complement strand
GGGCGTAACGAATGCCGGCGACGCCCTCGTAGTTGAGGGTGTAGTCGGTGCGGAAGTTCACCCGTGTGGCGATGCCGGGTGCGAAGAACTGGCCGCGATAGTCCTGCGTCTCGGGGATCGCGCTCACGCGGCCTTCCAGGGTCAGCGCCAGGCCAGGCACGGCGGCAACGTTGTAGGCGACGCCGAGGATGCCCTGGGCGGCGAAATTGCCCTGTGTGTTGGTCGTGCGCAGGAAGACAGTGTCCACGCCGTTCGCGGCGGCGGGGTCGGACACGTAGCCGGACGCGTGGCCGTTCTGAAACTTCACCTGGTCGTAGCCGGCGCCAACACCGACATACGGGGCAAGCGGCAGGCCGAAGGGAGACAGGTCGAAGTCATACAGGACGTTGACGAAGCCCTTGTACTGCTCCTCACGCCCGCCGCCGTTGAGGCTGCTGAAGCTGGTGATGGTGTTCTTGGTGTAGTCGCCCTGCAGCTCGATACGGAAGCCATTGCCGAGGCCGTAGCCGACCGCGCCGGAGCCGAGGACGTTCGCGTCCGTGCGTATGTGGCCGTTGTTGTAGGTGCCGTAGCTGGTGCCCACGCCCTCGATGCTCAAACGGTTGAGGTTCTGGTCCT
Source organism: uncultured Acetobacteraceae bacterium (assembly GCA_964244695.1). GTDB lineage: Bacteria > Pseudomonadota > Alphaproteobacteria > Acetobacterales > Acetobacteraceae > BOG-908. Next base: position 4,025 of record CAXTJZ010000262.1, on the reverse strand, counting down.
GGATGTAGTTTCCGCCGGCGCCGAGGCTGATGTAGGGGCCGGTGACTGGCTGTGCGAGTGCGACGGCCGGGGCCGCGAACATGGTAGCAACCAGAAGCGCATTCCTGAGCTTCATAAAAAGTATCTCCTGTTTCACTGTCTCTGGCCCATGTGCGCGTCAGGCCCAACATGGCTTCCGGGGACGACAACGCTGCATCTACGGCGGCGGATTGCGAGAAGCCACAGCGGTTCCAACGCCTGCCGCGCTTGTGTGGCTGATCTGACACAGTGGTTGAATGTGATCCGACAGATAGCGGACCATACTCACCCAAGCGTGATTCCCGCAGGCAGGATCATGCGCGTTGGCAACAACGCTCGTTAACGTATCGACCAACTCGCAAAAAAGCCCGATACCGCCGGCTTTCTTTGCATCAGGATACCGACGGTTGCCCAATTTCAGCATCAAGCCGACCTTGCTTCTCACCCACCGCCTGCCAGAGGCGGTGATGGCGCGGGCGGAAGCGGCCCACACTGTGCGCATGCCAGGGCAGCTTGCCTGGCGGGACTGGCTGGCTGCCGACTCGCAAGACGCCCAGGCGGTCATCTGCATCCCCGGTTATAAATTCGACGCGGCCGTGATCGCGGCCCTTGGATCCGGCGTGCGCGTTCTAGGCACGTTCAGCGTCGGCACCGAGCACATAGATGTTGCCGCGGCACGGGCGCGCGGCATCACGGTGGTGAACACGCCCGGCGTGCTGTCCCAGGCTACGGCCGAGTTCACCATGGCGCTGCTTCTGGCCGCCGCCCGCCGTATGGGCGCGGCGGAGCGGCTGGTGCGCGCCGGCGGCTGGCGTGGCTGGCGGCCGGCGGATTACCTGGGGACCGATATTTCGGGCAAGCGGCTGGGGATCTTCGGCATGGGCCGCATCGGCCAGGCACTGGCGCGCATTGCCGCCGGCGGGTTCGGCATGGAGGTGCACTACCACAACCGGCGGCGGCTGGAGCCGCAGCTCGAGCACGGGGCCATCTACCATGAGGATGACGCGTCATTCCTTGCGGCCAGCCAGGTGCTTTGCCTGCTGGCGCCGGGCGGCCCGCACACACAGGGCTGGCTCAACGCCGCCCGCCTGGCCGCGCTGCCAAGGCACGCGATCGTGGTGAACACGGCGCGCGGCACGCTCGTCGAGGACGCGGCTTTGGCGGCTGCCCTGAAAAGCGGGCACATCGCGGCGGCCGGACTGGATGTCTTCCCGCGCGAGCCTGATGTGCCCGACATCTATCTGGGCTTGGAGAACGTGGTGCTGACACCGCACATCGCGACAGCGACGGTGGAGACACGCGACGCGATGGGTTTTGCCGTGCTCGACGGCGTGGCGGCGGTGCTGGCCGGCGAAATTCCACCGAACGTCGTCGCCTGACGCTCCGGTTCTGACGCGCTACTGCAGCAAAGGACAAAAACAATCAGGCTGGCGCCAGCGCGTGACACCCGTTCCAGAAATCTGGACAGTCTCATCGTTCGCGGGAGTCAGTCACAAAACTTTCTTGTGTACCCAATGAAAACTGCTGCTTTGCCAGGATCGATCGGCTAACCTCGCCGAGAGCGGAACGTTGCCGTTGGCGGCGCCTTTTCAGCGTCTGGCCTGCTAAACGCCCGTCGTCGCATCTGCCGGAAGGGGGACATGGTGGTGTTGTCAAAGGAGAACGCGATGAAGCTTACGGCGACGACCTTGATAATGATCGGCTTGACGGAGGCAGCCCCGCCCTGCCTGGCGGCAAACACCAATAATCCTTACAGCAACGCGAATTCCACTAACGATGCAGGCAACGACACTGGCGATTCGCAAGTGGAAGCGCTGAACCAGGCGCAGATCGACGATGGTCCCCAGCCGATCCGCCCTGCCCGGGCCAGCCCGCGTTTTGCGCCGCCCGCCTACGCTTACGCTCCGCCTGAGACATATGCGCCATCGAACGAGTATTATCCGTCCAGGCCTTACGAACCCGCAAGGACCTACGCTCCGCCGCCTTCCTACGAGCCGGACGAAGCCTACGCGGCGCCCGGTTACCCATCCTATCCGCCTAGGCCGACCTATCCGCCTGCCGGTTACGCGCAGCAATCCTACGGACCTGGCCCCTACGCTTCAGGTTACTACGCGCCCCGCGGCTACTACCCGCCACAGGCTTACTACCCACAGCCGGGGTATGCGCCGCCTCCCGGCTACTGAAGCCGATCGGGATTGCGGCGGTACCCGCAACCCCGTCGGTAGCACGACATCGCAAAAAGCCTGAGCGGACCAGCATACGGCATTTACGGGCCAGCGATCGGTCGCCCTGCGAGGCGATCCGCGCCGATATGCGGAAGACATGAACCGGCAAGTTGCCAAGCCGGCTCAGGTAGTGATTTCAGCGTGGTGCGACCGCAGCATCGGTCGAGGCTGCGTTCGCCGCATGCTCGGCTACCGCCGCCTTGTGGTAGTTGCCATGGTGGGCTGCCCGGCGGGCCACCTTGCGGTCATGATGGGCGATCGCGGCGTTGGTGGCGGGATTTGCGTCCGGACCGGCAGGGGGTGCTATCTGGGCCAGCGCAGGCAGAGCGAAGGCGGTGGCAAGCAGGGCAGAAAACAGAACTTTTTTCATGATGTTAGTCCTCGTTCGAGATTGAACACAGTCGAGATGGGCTGCGGCGAAGGCTTATTTGCGGCGGCAAGGTCACGTAACGTTTCATCTGCCTCGACAAACACGCCACAGGCCCAGTGACGAAAGGTAAACATTCGTATCAGGACAGGGCGGAGCGTCAAGCCAAGTACATCTAAGTCGCTTATGCCTGCAAGATGAGGACGGAGCCGGTTTGATGTCTCTTTCGCGTATGTTGCCCGTGGCCTGCGCCACACTGGCTCTGGCGGGCTGCGCCGCCACAGTAACACCCGTCGTGGCCGTGCCTGGGCCGAATAAGGATGCCTCCACGTTCCAGAAAGACGAGACGGCCTGCAGGAGCACCGCTGCCCAGGCGGTCTCTTCGGCCGGTGCCAACACCAATGCGAAATGGGCCAGCTACTTCGCAGCCTACACGCAATGTGCGGACGCACATGGCGATCACGTGCAGCCGGTGCCGTGGAACCTGGCGAACGTGGGCTTTGGCAGCCCCTATCCGTCCTATGCCGGTTACGGCTTTGGCTATGGAGGCTACGGCTATGGTGGCGGGTATGGCGGCTACGGTTACGGCTACCCCTATGGATACGATCCATTTTTCTACGGCTACCCGTACGGGTTTTACCCGGGGTTCTTCGGCTTCGGCTACGGTTTCGGCTACGGACGCTTTGGCTACGGCTATGGCGGGTTCCGCGGCGGCGGCGGTTTCCACGGAGGCGGCTTTGGCGGTGGCGGGTTCGGCGGCGGTGGCTTCCATGGCGGCGGCGGCTTCCATCATTAGCCACCCGCAGGGAACCGGCCTGCAGCCTGCTTTACCGGCTTGAACGTGCTCGCCTGGATTTTCGTGGTCTTCGCGGGCGCGCTCAATGCGGTGCAGTCGGGCAGCAACGCTCAACTCGTCCGCTCGCTCGGCCGGCCTTGGCTGGTGGCCTTGCTGGTGAGCGTGGTCACGGCAAGCGTTTTCCTGGTTGCCTTGCTCGTCACAGGCGCCAAGGTTCCCGATGCCGGGCGAGCGGCACAGGTGCCCTGGTGGGCATGGACAGGAGGCCTGTGCGGTGCGGTCTACGTCGCGAGCACGCTGTTCTTTGCGCAAAAGCTGGGCGCCGGGCTTTTCACCGGGCTGACGATCACCGCAGGCATCTCCGCCTCGATCGTGGTGGACAATTTCGGACTGGTGGGTTTTGCCCCGCATGCGGCGGGGCCGATGCGTCTGGTCGGCGCTGCGCTGATGATAGCGGGCGTCACGCTTATAGCGCGCTTCTGATCAACACTTGCTTGATATTGGAGCGCGCTTGCAATCCCGACGCGCGCCTGTAGAGGACGAACGCCGGAACAACCATCCGAAGATGGTGGGCGCGACAGGGATTGAACCTGTGACCCCCGCCGTGTGAAGGCGATGC